>JAZMZT010000193.1:0-2366 GCA_045586125.1 Bacteroidaceae bacterium
AAAGAAGACAGCGCACTGCTGCTGAGCGACTTTATCCGCGACTACACGCAGAAGGGAATAACCCAGGTTCTCTGCACCGACATCAACAAAGACGGTATGCTGCAAGGCCCTTCAACGGACCTGTACCGTAGCCTGCTCAAGGAGTTTCCGGGCATATACCTGATAGCCAGCGGCGGTGTAAGTTCAGCCGATGACCTCATTCAGCTCAAGCAGGCCGGACTGCCCGCAGCCATTGTAGGTAAAGCCTATTACGAAGGCCGCATAACACTTGAGCATCTTTCACAACTAAGCCAAGAGTAAGCAATGTTAGCAAAGAGAATAATACCCTGCCTTGACATACGCAACGGACGCACCGTAAAGGGCACAAACTTTGTAAACCTGCGTGATGCCGGCGACCCCGTAGAGTTGGGCCGTCTGTACAGCGAGCAGGGTGCCGATGAACTGGTGTTCCTGGATATCACCGCCTCTTTTGAAGAGAGAAAAACCTTTACAGATCTGGTTGAGCGCATAGCCGCCAACATCTCCATCCCGTTCACCGTTGGAGGAGGCATACATGAGCTCAAGGATGTGGAGCGTCTGCTCAAGGCCGGAGCCGATAAGGTATCGGTCAATTCGGCCGCCATCAAGAATCCGCATCTGATTGATGAGATTGCACTCAACTTTGGTTCTCAGGTATGCGTGGCAGCCATTGATGCCAAGCAGACCGATGAGGGATGGCGCTGTTTCCTGAACGGAGGCCGCGTACCCACCGACCGCATGCTCTTTGAATGGGCGCATGAGGCTCAGGAGCGCGGTGCCGGCGAGATACTCTTTACCAGCATGGATCATGACGGAGTAAAGCAGGGATTCGCCAATGAGGCCCTGAGACATCTCTCCGATGAACTCAGCATACCCGTTATTGCATCGGGCGGAGCAGGCGCCAAGGAGCATTTCCGCGACGCTTTCCTGGAGGGTCACGCAGATGCCGCACTGGCAGCCAGCGTTTTTCACTTCGGTGAGATACCGATTCCCGAATTAAAGCAGTACCTTTGCGACTTGAAAATTCCTATAAGAATATAATTATACCATAAGATGGATATTGATTTTGAAAAAATGGGAGGTCTTGTACCCGCAATCATCCAGGACAATGTGACACGCAAGGTCCTGATGTTGGGCTTCATGAACAAGGAGGCCTATGACAAGACCGTAGAGACCGGAAAAGTCACATTCTGGAGCCGCACCAGAAACTGCCTTTGGACCAAAGGTGAGACAAGCGGCAACTTCCTCAACGTCAAGGAGATTCTCCTGGACTGCGACAAGGACACACTGCTCATCAAGGCACGCCCCGAGGGTCCTGTATGCCACACAGGTGCTGACACATGCTGGAACGAGCAGAACTCGGTTGACCTGAATTTCCTGTCATATCTGCAGGATTTCATTGACCGCCGTTTCAAGGAGATGCCCGAAGGCTCATACACCACATCACTCTTTAAGAGCGGCGTGAACCGTATGGCTCAGAAGGTTGGTGAAGAGGCTGTTGAGACCGTAATCGAGGCCACCAACGGCACTGACGACCGTCTGATTTATGAGGCATCGGACCTTATCTACCACCTCATTGTGCTGCTCACCTCAAAGGGACACCGCATTGAGGAACTGGCTGCCGAACTGGTAAAACGTCACAAAGAATAAATGGATATTATCGATTATCGCAACGTTGAGGTCCGCCAGGAGGATATGTTCGTCCTGGGCGACGTCACATTTACGGTACAGGAAGGTGATTTTGTCTATCTCATAGGCAAGGTAGGTTCCGGAAAGAGTTCACTCTTCAAGACTCTCTACTGTGAGATTGACGTTCTCTGCCCCATGCCTGACAGCCACGCCATCGTGCTGGGCATGGACCTGATGACCATCAAGAAGCGCCAGATTCCGCGTCTGCGCCGCCAGATGGGCATTGTATTCCAGGATTTCCAGTTGCTTACCGACCGCAACGTATTCGATAATCTGAGTTTCGTGCTCAAATCCACAGGCTGGAAAGACAAGAAACTCATACACCAGAAGATATTCCAGGTACTGGGACTGGTAGGCATGGACACCAAAGGCTACAAGATGCCGCATGAACTCTCCGGCGGAGAGCAGCAGCGTATCTGCATAGCACGTGCCCTGCTCAATGACCCCAAACTCATACTGGCCGACGAGCCCACCGGCAATCTGGACCCCGAGACAGGTCACCAGATCATGGAGATTCTCCGCAAAGTGGGACAGAGCGGCACAACCATCCTCATGATTACCCACAACCTGCAATGGATCCAGGAGTAAGTCGGATCGTAGCCATGTCGTTCTGTGAGCCAAGGAGTTGAATTACTAAGTTGTCTTCCTAAGACCGCTTG
>JAZMZT010000194.1:0-8537 GCA_045586125.1 Bacteroidaceae bacterium
AGTTCCTTATACTGAGCCCCACACGCGAACTCTGCGTTCAGATTGCCAGTGACCTGGCTGATTTCTCGCATTATATTGAGGGGCTTCACGTTATCCCCATGTACGGAGGTTCATCGATCGAGAACCAGATCCGCAATTTCAAACGCGGCGCACACGTAATCGTGGCCACTCCCGGCCGTCTGATTGACCTTATGGAGCGCGGCGTGGTCAAACTGGACACCATACGCACCGTCATCCTTGATGAGGCCGATGAGATGCTCAACATGGGTTTCAGTGAGGACCTTGAAAAGATACTCTCATCGGTCCCCGTAGAGCGTAAGATGCTTATGTTCTCGGCCACCATGAGCAAGGAGATTCAGTCCATATCAAAGAAGTATCTTCATGATGCCCGCGAGATTGTCATCGGCACACGTAATGAGGGCGCCGAGAACGTGGAGCATGTCTATTATATGGTTCACGCTAAGGACAAGTACCTGGCCCTGAAACGTATTGTTGATTATTACCCTTCAATATACGCAATCATATTCTGCCGTACCCGCCTGGAGACGCAGGAGATTGCCGACAAACTGATGCAGGACGGCTACAACGCCGACTCGCTGCACGGCGACCTGTCACAGGCTCAGCGTGACCTGACCATGAACAAGTTCCGCAAGCGCCAGTTGCAGCTGCTGGTGGCTACCGATGTGGCTGCACGCGGACTGGATGTGGACAATCTGACACACGTAATAAACTTTGGTCTGCCCGATGACATTGAGAACTATACCCACCGCAGCGGCCGTACGGGTCGTGCAGGCAAGAAGGGTATTTCTATATCCATTGTCAATCTGCGCGAGAAGGGCAAGATACGGTTTATCGAGAAGACCATAGGCAAGTCATTCGTTCAGGGTGTGATGCCTACCGGCACCCAGATATGCGAGAAGCAGCTCTATAAGGTTATAGATGACCTGGAGCGCATTGAGGTGAACGAGGAGCAGATTGAGAAGTTCCTGCCCGATATATTCCGCCGTCTGGACTGGATGGACAAGAACGATATCATCAAGCGTATCGTGACCCGTGAGTTCGGCCGTTTTGTGCGTTACTATCAGGATGCACCGGAGCTTGAGGAAGTTACCCGCAATGATGTAGAAGGCGAGAAACGCAAGAAAAAGGACCGTCACCGTGCGCAGAAGGGTTATACCCGCTTTTTTATCAATATCGGCAAGAAAGACCACGTACAGCCTGTTCATATCATTGAGATGCTCAACCGCAATGTGGCCGGACGCGTGGATGTGGGCCGCATCGATTTGATGCAGAACTTCTCATTCTTTGAGTGCCCTGAGGAGTTTACCGAGGAGATTGTCATCGGCATGGACGGCGTAAACTACAAGGGCCGTCAGGTGCATGTTGAGGTGGCCGAGACACGCTCGGAGGGCGGTGATGAGAAGCCTGCACGCGTGGAGAAAAAGCCCCGCCGTGAGGAGAAACCACGTAGAGAGGAGAAGCCCCGTCGTGAGGAGAAACCCCGCCGCGAGGAGAAGACTTCACGTGCTCCCAAGCGTGCTCCCCAAGTCCAGATAGCCCAGGATGATGAGTTCTGGAACAACTTTGAAAACGAGGACTGGCACCAGTTCTTCCGCAGTGAAGGTGCCGGCAAGTCCAAGAAAAAGTCATCGGCCCGCAAGGAGAAACCCGCCCGCAAGGAGAAGGTGAACGGCCGCAAAGCCGCCCGCACCAAACCCTCCAAGAAATCCCGCCGCTAAAACACCCCCTGACCTTAGGGAGCCAGAACGCACGTAGAGCCATTTCCCGCCCTAAGGTGTGTAGGAAAAACGCTATATTGCGGGCTATCCCTTGACCTTAGGGAACGGAAACGAACGTAGAGCCATTTTTTTCCCTAAGGTGTGTAGGTATCAAGAGCGAGTAGGGGTGTCCGCTGCAGAGAGTATGAGGGAGATGACAGGGAATGTGGCTCCCACCAGGCATACTCCCGTCCATCCGGCAAGGTTCCAGCTCTGGCCGGCGCAGAAGGTGGCCAGGCTGCCCACTACAAAGAATGTGGTCATGAATATGGTGTTCACGCGGTTGGTGGCCTGCGGCAGCTGCTGGAGCGATCCGCTCTGATTGCTTATCTGCAGGCATTGTGCTCCCACATCAACCAGAATAATTGCAGCAATAAGGCCCGCATAGGTGTGGCCGTACAGGAATGCTACAACCCACGCCGCAAGTTGGCTCAGTGAACCTATTACAGACATTCGGCGTACTCCAACTTTTGGCACATACTTGCCGACTCCGCTGGCCGCAAGCGCTCCTGCCACTCCGCAGATGCTTAGCATACCAACCTTGTCGCTGCCTGCCAGGAAAGGCGGCTGGGCCAGATGGAATGCCAGGCAAGCCCAGATGGGCAGAAGACTGCCGAATCCCATTGACGCCCGGAAAGAGTACAGGCGTATTTTAGGTTGGGTAACGAATATGTGCCCCACGGTATGCATCAGTTCCTTGTAGGTACCTTTAAACGATTGGGTAGCCTGAGGCATCATGAAGAGTATTACCGCAAGCCCTATTATCATCAGGGCGCTCACAATGTAGAACATACCTCTCCAACCCAGCCAGCTGCCTATGTATCCGCTTATGAATCGGGCCGACAGAATACCGGTAAGCAGTCCGGACATTACCAGACCCATGTTGCGCGACTTGTTCTGTGGCTCGGAGTAGAGTGTGGTCATTGGTACGAACAACTGCGGCACTATGGAGCAGAGCCCCAAGGTAAGTGATGATACCCACAACATCCATACATTGACCGCTCTTGCCATTACAAAGGCCGATACCGCCGCAAGTATCATTGCTGTAATGGTTATCCGGCGCACCGGCAGCATATCGGCCAAGGGGATAATAAAGAGTAGTCCCAATGCGTAACCGGTCTGGGTGAAAACGGTAATCAGGTTGGCCTCTACCTGGCTGATGCCCGTATCGCGGCAGATAAGTTCCAGAAGCGGCTGGTTATAATACAGATTGGCTACAGTGACTCCGGCCAGCACGGCCATCATAAGCAATATGTGGCGCGGAATACCTTTGTCTGGTTGGAACTGAATCATATCGTGATCTCGTTAAGAGGTTACAAATTTAAGCAGATTCTGAATGATCCAGAAGATAATGACTATCTTTGGAGAAATTAGTTGCTAACCATTCATTATGAAAAAAATCTGTTTATTGGCCGTTGTTATGGTGGCTGCTGTGATGATGCAGTTTGCTGCATGTGATTCTTCCGATAATAATGAACTGAAGCGCGGCAAGCCCAGTAAGGAACTTGTGGCTGCTGCCGATGCTTTTTACGAGGCTACAAAGTCTGAGCCTAAGGGTAGGGACCATATCAACTTGCACAGTATCATGGTACTCAAGCACGGAAAAGTGGTGCTGGAACGGTGGTACAACGGTGAGAGTGCCGATAAACCGCATACCATGTGGTCGGTGAGCAAGACATTTACCGCTACAGCAATTGGCTTTGCTGTTAACGAGGGCCTGATTAGGGTAGATGATCCTGTTTTTAGTTTCTTTCCAGAGAAACTGCCTGCTAATTTGGATGAGAATCTGGCAAGGATGACCATCCGTGACCTGCTCACCATGACCTGTGGGCATGATGTGGCTATTGATTTTCATAATTTTGACGCTCCTGACTGGGTGGAGGGATTCCTGGCATATCCAGTGACTCATACTCCTGGTACTTATTTTGTTTACAATTCTGTAGGAACCTATATGTTATCGGCCATAATAAATAAGGTTACCGGTCAGGATATGAATGACTATCTGGACACCCGTCTGTGGCAACCCCTGGGTATTGAGAAGCCAGAATGGGACAAGAGCCCGCAGGGAATGAGCTGCGGCGGCTGGGGTCTCCACCTTAAGACCGAGGATATGGCCCGCATGGGACAGTGCATGCTGCAGAACGGCAAGTGGAACGGCCGTCAGGTGATTCCTGCATCGTGGGTTAAGGAGATGTCAACATATAAGGTTGAATCGGGCCCCGCAGGAACGCGTCTGGAGGATATGCCGCGTCTGGGTATAACCAAGGATAACAACCAGTGGGCCAAGGGCTACTGCTATCAGATGTGGATATGCTCCGATAACGGTTACCGAGCCGATGGAGCCAACGGCCAGTACATTATGGTATTTCCCGATAAAGATGCCGTGCTGGTGCTTACCACAGACTCCAACCTCTACCAGCCCTATATGGACATAATCTGGAAGTATCTGATTCCCGTACTTTAAAACTCCGCAAAGGGGCCGTTTCCTAATGCGTCACATGAGCAATATGAGGCGCGGAATACCTTGGTCGGGCAGGAACTGTATCATCGTAGATTCTGTTATCAATTTCCATTCAGAATCCACTGCTTGTAGAACGGGTCTTCCAGTTCGTATCGGTCTGAATAGATTACATATCCATCTTTCTGCAGCCGTTTCAGAGCACTGTAAACCGTACTGGTGGGGTAGTGGCCTGACTGTAATGGTTGATCCGATGCCAGACGTTGCATAATCCATTTGTTAGTGCGGTTAAAGTTCATCCATAGGCGCTCATAGTCCAGACTATGAGTTCTTACAATATTGGCTATCGCTTCTGTTATGGAATCATCTATGTCCGGCTGCAGTACACCTATCTGCCATACGCTTGAAGCTAATTGTTGCGAGTAATACGGATGGCAGTCTGTGTAGTCCAGGATTTTGTCCGATAAAGATTCGCAATTATCGGGATAACAATATGCCAAACGTTCAGAGAGATAACGATGGAAATCCTCACGTGGCAACTTGCCCAAACGCATCAATTCGCCAAAATGATAGAATGGTGACTTCTTGTTCTCAAAAATGTCAGTCATCATACTTTCTTGGCTGCCCAACAATATATAATTGATGTGTTTTTGCTCTTGCATTATGGAACGCAATTGTTTATCCAGTTTTGGAGCAATGTCACGTATCTCCTGAAACTCGTCCAGAACCACAACCAAACGGTCACTCTCAGAATGGGCGTTCTCAATCAGAGTTAATACATCCTCTATAAGAACAGTACCGTCAGCGCCCGGCTGGAAAGAAACATCCATCATTCCTGTAAGAGGGTTGGTTGAGATTGTAGGTATGATGCGGAAATGAGTAATCAAGTGACGGACCCGTTCCAGCGGGTGAATCTTGAAAAACTCCCTTAGCAGTTTGGCGGACAAATCCGATACAGATGTTACTTTCTGTAGGTTCAATGTGATATGCTTGCGTCCGCTTTGCCTAACTGCTTTTGTCACAACGCTGCTCTTTCCAAAACGGCGCGGGCTGATTATAACCAGATGGTTGGCACTTTGGATAAACTGGCCTATGTAAGCAACCTCCTTCACCCTATCTGTAAAATAGTTGTCCTCAACAATTGTACCGAACTTAAAAGGATTTTCCATACTACGCATTTTTTCGTTACGACTTTTTTCGTAATAGACTGCAAGAATACAAAAAAGAATTCAATAAAAAGACGATTTGTTCTGTAAGATTTATCTCAATGAGTGGCGAGTGTCAAAAAATTAGACGATTTTGGGGCGGAAAGTGCGTTTTTGATGTTTTTTCTTGGATAATGGTGGCGGGAGGGGATAATTTTGGAGCAGTAATTAATTAGGTCCTTTATTATGTTCCTTCACCATTTCAAAATGGCTTTCCGTAGTCTGGGCAAGTACCGGATGCAGAATCTCATATCAATAGTAAGCCTTGCCGTTGCCCTGTTCTGTTTCAGCATCAATCTCTATTTCTCACGTTCATTCATTGAGATGGATGACTGGCTGGATGATGACAGGATTGTTTGCCTTAGAAATGAACTCATTCCTAGCGTGAATCCGGGATTGGCAATGGAGATTGTCAGGCAGAAACCTGAAGTGGAGTGCATGTTTCGCTATGAGTCACGAATATGTGGATGGCATGAGACCGACAGGTTGGGAGAGAGTGAGAATACGGATAATTTCATATTTGCAGATGCCACTCTCAAGGATGTGCTGGGGCTTAAACTGTTGGCCGGAAACTGGGAGTCTGTCATTAATAATAACTCAATGTATACATTGGTTCTGACCGAGTCCTTTGCCAAACAGCATTACGAAACCATAGACAGTCTGATAAGGCATCAGCTGTTCATGTCTGAGGCTGGGGGAGTGGTAAACGTGATGGGTGTCATTGAGGACCTTCCATACGCCAATTCAATATCGGGATACAAGCCGGTTGCAGGCTGGATTTTCACGAATGAAGGTTTTTCCGCTTTATATGGCACCAATGTCCTTCTTAAACTGAAAGAGGGGGTAGACGCTGATGCGTTTATCAGGAGCTTCTATGAAGAACAGACCGACGCGGATAACACGAAGGTTAGGAAATACAGATTCCGTGATGAGAGAGGTGGCGTGTATCCCGTCAGAATTAATCAGAAAAATACAGATAATTCTACCCGTCTGCTGATTCTGCTTTTGATTACGATGCCGGGTACACTGATACTTATTGTGGCGTTGTTCAACTATTTCCATCTGCTGGCCAACAGCATACTGTCAAGCAGGCGTGAATATGCCCTAAGACGTATAAACGGAGCGCGTACGGTAGATATGTGGTTTATGGTAAGCATCCAGATCATTATCACCACCTTACTGACGGGTGCATTAAGCCTGATAATTGCACGTTATGTAACTCCGTTGATCAGTATAAGCCAGTCAACGGGTTCGGGCTCTAAAGTGACCTCACTCGTAATTGATACTGATGTAGTTCTTAAGCATACAATGCAGTATATCCTGATGCTGATAGCCGTAGGACTGGTTCTGGCCTGGATTGCCGTAATGCGCCTTAGAAGTGCCGATATGGGTAATATGATCAAGCGTCATTACGGTGGCCGCAATGTAATGATCGGTATACAGCTTACCGTGGCGCAACTGGCCATTACTATCCTGGTGGCTCTGTCACTTAAGGTAAGAGCCAACCTGAATGAACCCTATTCATGGCTCAGCAAGGAGGATAAGACATGCATCATAACAGACAGACAATACTACACCAGACGCCATTTCAGCGAGATAATTGAGAGGGAGACTTCAAGCCTTAAGTCCCTTCCGTATATCACCAACGTATCCTTTGTCCCCGGTGAGTATCTGCGTGGAAACAACTCCCTGACCACGGAGTATTCAAAAGGAAACAGTCTGGACGATGAAATGAACTGTACCAGGGTAGTCCTCAACTCTGATATGATGGATATTCTGCAGATACCCATCAGGGAGGGACGCATGCCTGTAAAGAAGAATGAGATACTGGTGGATGACTATTTCATTGACGTGTTCAGATTAGCTATAGGCGATACAATCCGGGTGCGTGACCTGACCGATAACTATGCAGGTGACGTGGCTGATTATGATATGGCAGGCGGGTGGATTCCGCTGGTAATTACCGGCCGTATAGATAATGTGCGTGAAATGGCGGAGTTCTTCCGTGCCTTGAAAAAGCCTACCGTCTATTTTAACTGGGAGGTCAATGAAGGCCATATTGTAACCAGGTGCCTGCCCGGTTACCAGAAAGAGACAAAGGAGGCTATCGTAAAGGCTCATTATCCCTATGCAAAGGAGGATGCCAATCTGAGTCTGGATGAGGCGTGGTCTTTATATGATTATCTTGACGACAACAACAATACCTGGAACAATATCGGTTTCATGGCATGGATAGTGGCTATCATAACTCTCATAATCACTCTGCTGGGCGTCTACTCGGCCATATCAATCGATACTACCCGCCGCCGCAAGGAGATGGCAGTGCGCAAGATAAACGGCGCCAGGAAACGTAATATAACCATGCTGTTTGCAAACCTGTATGTAAAGCTGTTCATCATATCATCAGTGATTTCAATTCCCATAAGCGCCTTCTTAATAAAAGTGGCCATCTTGAACAACAGGCCGTTTGAAAAAGGTGCAGGTTATGCAATCCTGTTCTACCTGTTCATACTGCTGATCATGGTGGTGTTTGTCAGCCTGACAATAGGTTTCAAAATAGGCCGTATTTCCCGTGAGAATCCCGCCGATGTGATTAAGAGCGAGTAACAAAATACTGAAGTGTCAAAAAATTAGACGATTTTGGGCCGATAGGGACGTTTTTGATGTTTTTTCTTGGAGAATGGAGTAGTTGAGGGATAATTTTGAGTCAGAAATAAGTAATCAATAACCTAATAATTTGAAATATGATTGAAGTACAGAATTTGCAGAAGATCTTCCGTACAGAGGAAGTTGAGACATGGGCTCTGAATGATGTATCGTTCAATGTTGCCGACGGTGAGTTCGTGGCCATCATGGGCCCGTCCGGTTGCGGTAAGTCAACCCTTCTTAATATCCTTGGTTTGCTTGACAACCCCACCAAGGGCAGTTACAAGCTGCAGGGCGTTGAGGTTGCAGATCTTGATGAGAACCATCGCACAGATTTGCGTAAAGGAGTGATAGGCTTTGTGTTCCAGAGCTTTAACCTGATTGATGAGCTTAACGTGCGTGAGAACATAGAGCTGCCGCTGCTCTACATGGGCGTACCTGCCAAGGAGC
>JAZMZT010000195.1:0-2894 GCA_045586125.1 Bacteroidaceae bacterium
GGCCGTTTGTGCAGGCACCCAGGAAACACCAGTCCACGGGTGTGCCCTCCAGTTTCTGCCCGGGCTTGAACTGCATGTAGTCCAGCTGTACTTTCAACTGCTCACGCTCCTGCTCGGAGACTGATTCATAAGCAGGTATCGTGCCGTCCACCGCAATACCCGCACCCGGATTGGTACCGTAGGTTATACGCGGTGCAATGTCATCGGCATAATATGTAACCTCCTTGTCAAATACTGCGTCATCATCGCTGCGCAAATGGCTCCACTGGCGCACGGCGACGTCCCAATCCGCACCCTTTGGTGCATACTCTCGCCCCTTCAGCCAATTGAATGTGGTCTCATCGGGAGCAATCAGGCCTGCGCGGCTGCCCATCTCGATAGAGAGGTTTGACAGTGTCAGCCTGCCATCCATGCTCATGGCGCGAACAACCTGCCCGGCATACTCAACGGCATAGCCCGTAGCGCCCGATGTGGTCATCTGCGCCATGATATAGAGTGCCACATCCTTGGCTGTAACACCCTTGCTGAGAGTTCCCTCAATATTGATGCGCATGGTCCTGGGCTTGCGCTGCAGTATGCACTGTGAAGCCAGCACCTGAGCCACCTCGGATGTGCCTATGCCCATTGCTATTGCGCCTACCGCACCATGGGTGGATGTATGCGAATCACCGCACACTATTGTCATACCCGGCAGTGAGAGACCTTTCTCAGGGCCCACCACATGGATGATTCCGTTGTCGGGGCTGCCCAGGCCAAAGCACCTTATTCCAAACTCACGGCAGTTGCGCTCAAGTGTCTCAACCTGCTTGCGGCCCACCGGATCATCAATGCGGTCGGCGCAGTCAGACTGCGTGTTATGGTCAGGCATTGCAACCACACGCTCCGGACGCAGCACGCCGCAACTCTTTTCACGAATGATATCGAATGCCTGCGGGGTAGTAACCTCGTGGCAGTACAGACGGTCTATGTACAACTGTGTGGGACCGTCGGGGATGGCCTGCACTACATGCGCATCCCATATCTTGTCAAACAGCGTCTTGCCCATCGTTCTCCGGTCTGAATTTGTTTATGCAATCTATATACGCCTCCACGCTGGCGGTAACGATATCGGTATCGGAGCCGAATCCATAGTACAGATGGTTGTCATTCTCCACCTGCATATGCACCTTACAGGCGTCATCCGAACCCTTGGAGAGAGCCTGTATGGTCATCTCCTTAAGTGTCATGGTGCGCTTTATAATCTTCTTGAGTGCCTTGATCGATGCATCCAGCGGTCCGTTTCCGGTCGATGACGCGTCAAACACCTGACCGTCCACACTCAGACGGATGGTGGCATCGGGCACCACACCCTTGCCGGTGGTAACCTGAAGAGCTTCCAAACGGACATGTTTCTTGGCCGACAGGTCCGCACCGGCAAGCATCAGTATATCATCATCGGTAAGTTCCTTCTTCTTGTCGGCCAGTTTCAGGAATGCCTCGTATATGCGGTTCATTGCCACTGCATCAACCTTTACGCCAAGAGCATTGAGACGATGCTTGAGTGCTGCGCGTCCAGAGCGGGCAGTCAATACTATGTTGGCCTCTTCCAGGCCCACATCCTTGGGGTTGATTATCTCATACGTGCTGGTGTTCTTGAGCACGCCGTCCTGATGTATACCGCTTGAGTGGGCAAACGCGTTGCGGCCCACAATGGCCTTGTTGAACTGCACCGGCATGCTCATGAGCGATGATACCAGACGGCTGGCGGCGGTTATGCGCTGGGTGTTGATTCCGCACTCCAGCGGCAGGTTATGGTGGCACTTAAGGATCATTGCTATCTCCTCAAGCGATGTGTTGCCGGCCCTCTCGCCCACTCCGTTTATGGTAACCTCCACCTGACGGGCTCCGTTCAGGATTCCGCTCATGGTGTTGGCGGTGGCCATTCCCAGGTCGTTGTGGCAGTGTGTGGAGAGTATGGCCTTTCCGTTGGCCAGACCATCTACATGCTCCATCAGGTACTTTATCTTGGCTCCGAACTCATCGGGCAGACAGTAACCTGTGGTATCGGGTATGTTTATTATTGTGGCACCTGCCTTGATTGCGGCCTCGGCCACGCGTGCCAGGTATTCGTTATCGGTACGACCGGCATCCTCGGCGTAGAACTCCACCTCACAGCGCTTGGACGCAGCATACTTTACGGCTGCTACCGCACGCTCCAGGATCTCCTCTCGGGTGCTGTTGAACTTATATCTAATGTGCTCGTCGCTGGTGCCGATACCGGTGTGGATTCGCTTCAGCCTTGCGTACTGCAGAGCATCGGCGGCTGCGTCTATATCGGCCTCAACGGCACGGGTCAGGGCGCAGATAATTGGGTTGCTCACGGCTTTTGATATCTCCACTACCGAGTTGAAATCACCCGGGCTGCTTACCGGAAATCCGGCCTCAATTACATCCACGCCCAACTGCTCAAGCTGGCGTGCCACCTCAATCTTCTCAATGGTATTGAGCTGGCAGCCCGGGACCTGTTCGCCGTCCCGGAGTGTGGTGTCAAAGAAAATGATCCTGTCTGACATACATTTTTATATTAAAAAAGCCTCTCTCACATCTGTGAGAAAGGCTTTTGCATTTTATTTCTTAGTTCAGATATATGCGTCAGGCTCTCTCACACCGGTTGTCCGGAATGATAATGTCAATAATAATGAGGCCCTGCAGTCGCATATAATCTCTGTTTATTCTTACGTTTTGTGCGTGCAAAGTTATACACTCCTATCAAAATGACAAAACAAACGGCTCTTTTTTTGAAGTTACCGCAAAACTTAGGGTATAGGGTATCTGAAACTACGCGCTTCGCGTTATCCCTCCCATCCCTCTTACGCGCCGAGGGGGGCGGCGGTTTTAGATACCCTATACCCTAA
>JAZMZT010000196.1:0-4808 GCA_045586125.1 Bacteroidaceae bacterium
TAACTACAAAAAGAACAGCGACTTACAATTAAGCCGCTGTTTCTTATTTAGCAAAACGGTACCAAACGGAACCGTCCCCAATGGTACCGCCTCAGCTCACTGAGCGAACTGTTCTTTCAGTTTAGGCCAGTAGTTCTTGGCAAGGACAATGCCGCAGCCAAGGATGGCACCGAAGAATGTCCAGACTATCAGGGTTTTGGCGCGGCTGTTGGACGGCTTGTCCGGAACGGTCACGGGCTGGATAACGGTCAGCACCGGAGTATCGCGCTTAACCTGCAGTTTGGCCTGCTCCAGTTGCTTTGAAAGCTCGCTGTAAATGCTGTTTGCAGTATTATACTTGGACTGAATGCGGTCATGCTCAATGCGATCCTTGGTGGTAGTCACATTCTGAGTCTTATCGGTAATCTTAGCCAACTGCTCCTGATATGACTCTGCCTCAGCCTTTATCTCATTATAACGCGCCTGGATATACTCCAACTCACTCTGAGACTTCTCAATGCGGAACCTGGTAATCTCCTCCTGCAGCAACTGCTGAGCCTTCATTGCCAGTTCGGCCGTCTGTATGGGTTCTGATCCCACCACGTTCAGCGTAATGTAACCCTCCTTCTTATCGACCGCAAGCGATACGCTCTCGCTCACAGCCTTGAGCACCTTGACCTCATCCTTGCTCAGCACCAGCGGCTTGGGAGTGTCATCGGCCCCACCTGCGGGCAGAACGATATCGGGTTTCTCCTTACGGATGGCGCCCAGGATTACGCCCGGAAGGCCGATGGTGTACTTCTTGATTGCGCCCATAACGGTAGGCTTGGCAATCTCGGTCGCGTATGTGAACATGCTGACTGCCGTATCCACATTTGCATAGTGTACCGGCGTGTACATCAGCTCTTTACGGAAAGGAACGCTGTTTACAATCTGCGGATAGATAAGCGGCGAAAGCTCTGCTCCGCTGGCCGATGACCCCAAGTCAATTCCGGCAAGCGATGCCAGACTGCTCAGCGATGAGCCCTTGCTGGAACCCACCTGCGGCACCATAACAGTGCTCACCGAGTAGGTACGCTTCATGGTCAGCGCAGCCACAAATCCCAGCACAATGAACGCGCACGTCCAGATGATAATGGTCTTACGGCCGTCCCACAGCTGCTTAACCAGCGCCATTATGTCTATGCCCTCCTCGTCTTCAAACTGAGGGCTGTTGTTCAAGTTTTCCTCCATACTACTTAAGGTTTTTCAGTAATACAACAAGTGAAACCACTGCTGTCATAGTAGTTATAGATTGGTTGAATGTATTGCTCCAGTTAACCTTCTCCTTGGGAGTATCCAGCTTCTCACGCTTCTCGCGGTCAATGCTCACGGTAACCACGCCACCCGGCTCAACGGTCGGATATCGGCGTATTCCAAACAGACCGCGCTTGGTGCCCTCAGTCTGGTTATTAGGCATAGTCACCGTCACGCCATTCTTGTTGGCCACCTTCTGGAAACCGCCGGCATAGTGACGAACGTACCAGGCTGCATTGTGACTACCATCATAAACTATAGTCTTGCTTGCAGCTGAGAAATCGGCCGGAACATACTGTCCCATACGTGTACCTATCTCGCGGATTATCACGATATTCTCCTGGCGGGTAATATTAATCACATCACCGTCCATAAGAATCAGGTCAGAGTCCAGTTTCTTCTTGTTGCCCTTGGCCTTCTCCAGATTCACACCTATGTTACCGCGACCCTCATGTGTACGCATCACGCGTGCGTAGGGATCGGCATCATCCAGAAGACCGCCGGCCTTCTCGATTATCTCCCATAGTTGTGTCTTGTTGTCATCCAGCAGATAAACGCCCGGATACTTGACGCGGCCGTTAATCTCAACTGTGCGGCCGGTAGTAAAGTCTGGTGTCATACGCACCACAATCTGGTCAAACGGCTGCAACTGGAAATCGGTCTTGGGATTGTAATCCTCATCCACCTCAAGGGTCAGGACGTCAAATGATGAAGTCTTGTCCGATACGTTCAGGCGGAACACCTCCACGCGGTCATAAGCGGCACCAACCTCAAAGCCGCCTGCCATTGTGAGCAGGTCATGAACTGTGAGCGACGGGTCATAAGTTGTGCCGAACGGGCTCTTTACGGCGCCGTTCACACGCACTTCGCCGGCATTGGTGTAAGTGGTATTGTCATAAACGTTCAACTGGTCGCCCGGCTGGAGTTCCTTATCCAGGTCACTGTCAAGCGATATCGTGATGTACTCCATCTTGGCGGGGTTCTCCAGATTCTTGCGGAAAATGTAGGCCACGGGATAAACGCTGGGCTTAAGACCGCCTGCGTACTCAATGGCCTGACCCACTGTCATGCGGTCATTAAGGCCGAACTGGCGGCTGAAAGGCTCACGCACCTGACCGTTAACGCTGATGGTATCAACATCGCGGTAGGTTGACTGCTCAAGCACCCTTACAACATCGCGGGCCTGTAACTCAAAGTCACCGTTTCCGTTAATTCCCGGGAACGGAACCGTCAGAATCTCAACGGTCTCATCAGGCTTGGTACGCTCCACGAACACGAAATCGGTCTTGGCTGTATATGTAGGCTTAACCTTCTCAATCAAAGCCTGCAGGCTGCTGTTGCCCTTCAGGTCATAATTGCCGCCGTAGTAAACCGCACCGTTAATGGCCACGTAATTCTCCATCGGCACATCGGACTGATGAATCAGGACCACATCACCATTGTGAAGGTCAACCTTCTGCTTGCCGCTCATGACATCGGCCAGGTTGAACTCCAGATACTTGCGCTCGCCGTTCTCAAAACGCTCCACCTGAACGTAATCCATATAAGCGTTGTAAACCAGGCCGCCGGCGTACTGGATCAGTTCCTTAAGGCCCTCGCCCTTGACCATCTCATAGCGCATGGGACGGTTCACGGCGCCACTTATGCTCACAATATTCTGAGCCACAGGAACATACAGCACATCACCGTTCTGGATGTCGTACTGAATCTTCTGGTCGGGCTTGGTCATGTATGTGTAAAGGTCCAACTTGCTGTTCTTGCCGCCGCGAGACAACTGAATCTCACGGACCGAACCCATCTCAAGCGGACCGCCTGCAGCTGCCAGCGCATTGAATACAGAGTTCAGTGCTGATAATGTGAAGCCGCCCTGAACGCCAACCTCACCGTATATGCTCACCTGAACCGTACGAGCAGTGGTGATTGTAACCGCAATCTGATCCTCGCGGAACGAGTAGTGACTGGCCAGTTTTGACTGAATAGCCTTGCGGGCCTGCGCCATCGTCATACCCTTAAGGAATATCTTGCTCGATCCTGCCGGCTGGATTGAACCGTCGGCAGCAATACGCTGATGAATCTCGGTCTGTGACGAGCCGAATATCGATATATGCACCTCATCGCCTTCACCCAGCACGTATGTGTCAGGGGCCTGGGCACCGTCGGTTGTGCGGAATACCTCCATTGCGTTGCCGGTGAATATGGAGTGGCCGTAGATTGCTATTGAATCGGTGGCGGGTTTTGTTTCCTTTTGACTTGCAAGAGTCGTCTCCATAGCAGCCTCAGCGGCGGTCTCACCAATCGTTGACTGCGGAACAGCAGCGGTTGCAGGAGCAACCTCGATGCCGGTTGTGGCTGCGTTTGCATCGGCCGCACTCTTCTCAGCCTGCATCTTGTCCAGGATAGTCATAACGCGATCCTGGTAATTCACATATTCCGTAGGAGAAATGTTATCCACATCTATACCCTCCTCCAAGAGTCGGGTCCGAACCTCAGTCTCATTAAGTCCTCTCTTCTGCAACTCGGCCTGAGCCATTGCCATCATCGACGCTGACTGTGCAAACACCATAACAGGCAGCAGAACAGCAACAAAGGCAAGAATTTTCTTCATATAATGTCTTAAATTAATTTTCCGCAAAATTACTAATAATATACAATATAACGCGCCCGCGTCCCGATTATTGCACAAACAGTACCATTGGGGACGGTTCCGTTTGGTATCGTTTTTCAAAACAGTACCATTGGGGAGGTTCTTTCAGTCGCTTCGCTTTGTGAAAGCGTCCCTTCGGGCCGAGCGCCGTTTGGTATCGTTTTTCAAGACAGTACCATTGGGGACGGTTCCGTTTGGTATCATTTTTCTTTAGTACCATTGGGGACGGTTGACTTCGTCGAGCTAAACCTTCCGTTTGGTATCGTTTTTCTTTAGTTCGCCGAAGAGAAATCCTTGATCCGCTGTTCTTCCGAACGCTTGCATATCAGGATCTGACCACCCTTCTCCGATACAATATAACCGTCCAATCCCTGAATCACAACCTTGCGTGCATCTTCAGTATGAACCACACAATTGCTTGATTCATAGAAATGTACATTACCGACCGATGCATTATTGCATGCATCCTTCTGCAACTTCTCATGCAGAGACTGCCAGTTGCCAAGGTCGCTCCACCCAAAGTCCGCAGGATAAGTATAGACCTTCTTATCGGCCGATGCCGGCTCCATCACCGCATAGTCAATCGATATCTTCTCACACTGCGGGAAAATCTCCAAAACAGTACCATTGGGGACGGTTGACTTCGTCGAGCTAAACCTTCCGTTTGGTACCATTTTATCCATCTGAGCCGCAAGATCCGGCTTATACAATCTGATTGATTCGGTAATCGTTTTAATGTTCCAAACAAATATTCCCGCATTCCAAAGGTAGTCACCTTCAGCAAGATACCTCTTAGCAGTCTCCAAATCCGGCTTCTCCTTAAACGCCTCCACCGCCTTGATTTCGGTACCATTGGGGACGGGACCGTTTGGTACTGTTTTGGGCAAAA
>JAZMZT010000197.1:0-3432 GCA_045586125.1 Bacteroidaceae bacterium
CCTGACCGTAGTGCAGGCAGGTGGCGGCAATATGCATGGGTACATACTCGGAGTCAGATTCCTCAATCTCACCCCATTTTCCGTCTTTAAACCAAATTCTGAGATTCCAATTGGTCTTCATGTAACCAAATGACAGATTGGCCCAGTCAAGTTCTTTCATAACAGTATAAATTTAATCATCCGCGAAATTACAAAAAATGCTATCAGATTGTCCTGCAGTACCTGTAAATAAACTAAATTTGTAACGTATATGGAAAATATGGAAACACAAGGCAGGCAGAACAGGTCCGATAGCACCAGAATGGACCGTAAAATCAGGACTATCAGATTCATACTGCTCTCCGTAATCCTCTACTTTTTGACCGATGCCATCGGCCGATGGTTCGTACCCGCCCAGGATTCAGTACCCGGACTCTACTCCACGATGATATGGATACTCTGCTTCATCACCGGAGCACTGCAGTTCTTTTTCTGGCGCCGCATAAACCTCAAATGGCTCCGATGGGCAACCGCCATAGCCTACGTCATCCTCTTTGTCATAGTGCTCAAGTGGCGCAATTTCTACTACTACGGCGGCTCCACGCTCATAGGTTATAAATTCTCCGTAACCATCATGCCCCTGTGGGGATTCCTGATAGAATCCACCTTCACGTCATTCCTGCGCTGGTACGGAAACCTTATAAAACGCATCTTCAAACTGGAATCCATACAAAGCCCGGTATTCCTGTTCTTCATGCTGGTGCCCATAGCCCTGATAGTGATGTTATTCATAGGAGGCTACAAACTCTCCGGAACCCTGTCGGACAAAGGGGCCGATATCCAGCAGTACATTGATGAGGGTGAGATAAACCACAATACTGATCACCGCGAGCCCGTACGCCAGTACGACCGCCTGTTCAACGACCTGAACGACACCCAGTTGGAGGCAGCCCGCAAGAACGGACTCAAAAAGCCCATCAAACTTGAGGAGGCCCAGAACCACCGCCAACTTCAGATGATAGAGACCAACCGCTACTACGTGGTCCAGAAACTGACCCACTCGGTGCCCTACCTGGTTCCCAAGGCTGCCAAACTGCTTGAGGACATGGGCAAGGCCTTCCAGGACTCTCTCTTTAACCGCGGATACAACCGCAACCACCGCTTCACAGTAACCAGCGTGCTGCGCACCGAGGAGACCGTCCGCCAACTGCGCAAGACCAACGTCAACTCAAGCGAGAACTCATGCCACTGCTACGGCACCACATTTGATATATCCTACTTCACATACAGTCCGCCCAAGGTAGGCAAGGAGGCATCCATAGACAAGATGCGTCAGATACTCTACCAGGTGGCATACGACATGAAAAAGCAGGGCCGCTGCTACGTAAAATACGAGAAACAGCAGACCTGCCTTCACATTACTGTCCGTTAAACTCCGGCTACTCTTTCATAGTGTAGGCATCGGTTCCGGCCCATTCGGGCTCTACCTGCAGATTTCCGAATCCCACGGTGCTGTATTGCAGACTGCCGCCGTCAAAGAAATAGCCCGTACATTCCGTGATCCTGTTACGTACCACCGGAACGTCTTCCAGAACCCTCTCCTTAACGGCATTTCCGTTTTCGTCATAGGCTGTAATTGTGATTTCCAGTTTGGAAAGGTTCCTCTCGCCGTTCTTCTCCTCATAACGCGGGAATGTGTAGACCTCAAACACCTTGGACTGACGGTCCTGGATAATAAAAGTCTCCTTCTGGCTGCTTTTTGTGGTACCTTCAAGAGTGAACGGATTCACTGCCGCACTGCCTCCCTTAAAGGCAAACTGCAACTGAGCCACCTCTGACGGAATCTGGTCATCGGACATGTTCAGTCTGAACTTGGCTGTGGCACGCACAAGTGATACATCAACCGTTCCTGTCTGTTCGGTCACATTGATCTCACCCGCCCAGCAGAACGTATCGGTTAACTTCATAATGGTATTGTTACCGAATGAAATTGACCTTGAATCGGTCATTGTGGGATTCTTGTCACCGTTATGGGCTACCACCACAATTCTGTGCACTCCCACCGTCACTTCCCTGGACACAGTTCCAAAATCAGGTTCATCAATCTTCTGGTTGATCTGCATCCTTTCAAATGTCTCTCCCTCGCCGGGATAAATACAGAAGCTCAGATTGGAGCAGACCTGTCCTACATCAACCATTGCCTTGGTCCGCGCATACTCGGGTTGTACCAGGTTGCTGACACTGATGGTCACAGGAACCTTGCCGGGATCTTCAATGACCGGAACAACATGAATGCGTTCAGAGCAGGAGCAAAGGAACGGTCCGAATGTGAGAAGGGTTAGTAAAAAGAGTTGGTTAACACGTGTCTTCTTCAGGGCTGAAGACTGCCTCATGGTCTTTTGTTTCATAGCTTAAAAGATTTTGTTGGTAATTAGAACACTGCAATATTACGGCAAAAAAACATAAGTACAAAAAAAAGAGGCCCGAAGGCCTCTCTTTTTATCTGAAAGTCTGTCAGATTAATACTGACGGAGATTCCACTTGCAGTTAACGTCGTTGATATCGAACTTGCCGAGTGAAGCGTTTGAGTCACCAACTGAGATAAGGCAAACCTTCTCATCAGTGCCGGGAACGGCCTTGGGGCAGATACGATATGTACCGTCAACGAGCTGATCAACGCTCCAGAGCTGCTCAGGTGCACCTGTGAACTCGGGAACAGTGGTGAGCTCCTTACCAGCGGTAGCAGCCAGAGCGCGGTTGGTACCGGCAATGACGATTTTGTAGTACGGAGTACCCAGAGTACCCTCGTCCATAGCTACAAACTCCCACTTCTGGTTGGGACGGAACTGATAGTCAATAACGCGAACATCGATGTTGCCCTTAGGCCAGTTGCCGATAACGTCCTCAAGCTTCTGGAAGGGAACTACAGTGTTGGGCTGGTTGCCGCCACCACCGAACATTCCACGACCGCCACCCAGACGAACGTACTCAGTAGCAATCTCAAGAGCATAACCACGACGCTCTGACTCAATCTCATATACACCGGGCTTTACGTTGTAACCAGCCTCAGGCCAGCCGTTGCGCCATACGATAGGCAGGATAGCCAGGGTGCTGCGGCCACTCTGATAGTAGTCAGCCTCCCAGTGGAATGACATCTTCTCAACACCTTCCTCAATGATGTAACGGCCAAAGTGACCTGCACCGGTATAACCGTCACGGGCACCGATAACCATCTTGCCGCCACCCTCAATCATATCACGGCCAACGTTATCGATGAACGGACCTGTGGGGCTGGTTGAACGGCCGCAGATGATGTTGTATGTTGAGTTAACACCGTCGCAGCAAGTTCCGTGAGTACCCAGCAGATAGTAGTAACCGTCATGATAGATCATTGTTGTAGCCTCGCAGTCAACTGCAACGTTTACGTCAACAGCACCCTCGGCACGGTCACCG
>JAZMZT010000198.1:0-1597 GCA_045586125.1 Bacteroidaceae bacterium
GACCATGATGACCGAGAAGATACCAATCACGAAGGAGTAACCCATCTTGGACAGGCCGGCCTTGTTGGTGGTCACCTGGGTATAGTCATCCACGAAGTAGGTACGCAGCAGATCGGTACCGCTCTCCAGAGAACCTTCCAGATAGGTGGCCATGTGCAGGTTGTCAGCAGTCTCCTCCACTACGCCGGTGGGATAAGTAACCAGGCTGTTCTTGAAAGAGCCCTGTGCACCGGTCATCGTCTGCCACATGTCAATACCGCGGTTGATGCTGTAGGAGAAACCGAGGTTCATGCGCACAAGATTCTGATGAATAAAGGGGAAGTTGCCGTCCGTATACAGAAGATACTTGTACTGCGTACCGTTACCCATAATGGCAGGAGAGAACTTCTCCCCGCCGTATACGGGATCATAGAGCGTAAAGCTTATACCTCTGTTCTCAATCTCTTTCTCAACGTAGTTGATATCGTCGATCTGAACCAACTGAGTCAGATAACGGACAAGGCGCGTC
This sequence comes from Bacteroidaceae bacterium, assembly GCA_045586125.1. Lineage (GTDB taxonomy): Bacteria > Bacteroidota > Bacteroidia > Bacteroidales > Bacteroidaceae > Colenecus. Next base: position 509 of record JAZMZT010000198.1, read on the forward strand.
ATCACGGGGATATCACGGTACACATAGATCACGGGCGCGCCGCCATCCTTGTACTTTTTCGTGCCCATCTTCATGTCGGCCGGCAGTCACTGTTCCTTGTAGCCCTGAGCCTTGTAGTAGTCATAAAACTTCTGCACGTACTCAGCCACTTCAGGCGTGTCATTCTCTGCCTTGTTGCCGAACTTACAGACCTTATCGTAAGTCTCCTGATCGATCTCACCGTTTGCCAACAGTTCCTTCAGCCAGTCGGTATAAGGGATGTAATCCACATAACCGTAACGCTCCCACTGCTGCATCATGTAGATCTCTTTGCTGTTGCTCTTCATCTTGGAATAGACCGGATCACTCTGGAAAATCATGGTCTTGTCCAGGCAAGAGTAAACCAGCACCATAACCACCGCAACAACGATGACAATGGATACTACGCTTCGCAGTATTCTGCTAATCAAATATTTTGTCATATATCATCTCTCATCTCACTGCAATTATGATGATGCGCGACACCGGCGTGCCGCTGCAACAGGCGATGTCCACCCTGAAACGCGGTGCAACTCAGGGAGTACTGCCCTCAACACTCCCGCAGCGGGCGTCCGGAGTGTCCGGACAACCCGAAATCGGGCTGCGAGGAATACTGAGGGCAGTATTTCCTGCGCCAAAAGTGCGTCCTGTGTTTTGCCTATAACATGCGGATAGGAGGATGGACAAACGTCCATCCCCCACATCCGCTTAAGCGAAACAGAGTTTAATAATCAGCAAACAATTCCTTAGAACAGGCCGATAGCCTTGGTCATGTAGCCGGCGTAAGCGGGCAGCATGGTATCCAGATAGGACTGGGGATCGCCGTAGTCGGGACCCCAACCGGAAACGTCGCAGATGTCGTAGTTGCCCTCAGCACCGGTGCTGGGATAGTAACCGGCATAGTACCAGGTCTTGGAGTCAACACACTCGACCAGGTTGATGACGACGCAGCCGCCCAGAGCAGCCTCAACGGACTGCTTGTAAGCGTTGGAGCGGTTCTTGTAGGACTCGGAACCGGTGAAGGTGGGCAGATCCAGGTAGATGGGGTTCTCCTTGGAGACTTCCAGACCC
>JAZMZT010000199.1:0-12802 GCA_045586125.1 Bacteroidaceae bacterium
GATACCATTGGGGACGGTTCCGTTTGGTACCGTTTTGCGCAAAACGGTACCAAACGGAACCGTCCCCAATGGTATCATTTTGTGCTGTACCAGGTCTGGAGGATGTAGAAGGCTTTCTTTTTCTCGCCCTTGTCGGAGTAGATGCCTTTGCGGTTGTAGTAGTCCTGGATGCCGTCCAGTACGCGGCGCGGTGAGCGGAAATCCTTCATGATCCAGGGGGTGGTGCCTACCAGACCCTCTATCTTGTCCAGCATGGCCAGGTTCTCTATGTAGAGGTTCTCCTGGAACTCCTCGGTCCAGCGCTCGTTCTTATCTCCGTGAAGGCCGTAACGGGCGCCGCCTCCAAACTCGCTTACTATGACCGGTTTGTCATACGGGATTTCCCATTCCATCTTGGGCGCGTCATTGACATCCCTGTACCAGCCGATGTACTGGTTGAACGAAATCACATCTACGTACTCGTTCATGTTGTCCTGCAGGCGGTTCTTGTAGTTGGAGGCCGATGTCACCTCCATAGCCATCGATATGAGACGGGTGTTATCCAGGCTGCGGGCGGTCTTGGCCAGGCTACTCAGGAACTTGTCACGCTCGGGGCTGTGGGGAGTCTCGTTGGCTACGCTCCAGATGATTACGTTGGCGCGGTTCTGGTCGCGGCGTATCATATCGGTAAGCTGGCGCTCGGCATTAGCGTAGGTATCGGGATTGGTCCAGGTTATTGTCCAATAGACCGGAATCTCGGACCAGACAAGTATGCCCATCTTCTCGGCTTCACGTACCATATATTCGTTGTGGGGGTAGTGGGCCAGACGTACGTAGTTGCAGCCCAACTCCCTGGCCCAGGAGAGCAGGGTGCGGGCATCGTCAACGCTGTTGGTGCGGCCTCCGCCGTTGGGCTTCTCGTCATGGATGCTTATACCTTTCAGGAATATGGGCTTGCCGTTCAGCAGCAGCTGCTTGCCCTTGGTCTCGATGGTGCGGAAACCTATCCGGTCCTTGATGGTCTCGTCGGCCAGCGTAATCTCTACATCATAGAGCTTGGGGTTATCGGGTGACCAGAGCTGCAGCTTTTTGGCCTTGAACTGTACCTGTGCGGTTCCATTGTCATCGGTCACAAGTTTTTTGGTAATCTTGAGCTCGGGGATGCTCAGCGTTATCTGCCGGCCGGCCAACTTCTCATTGAGATTGACGTTGAAACTTATCTGGTCCGGGGCCGATTTGTCCAGACTGAGTTTGTAGTTCTCAATATAGACGGGTGCCACATCGATCAGCAATACGTCACGTGTTATGCCACCGTAGTTCCACCAGTCAAATATCTGGGTGGGGACATTCTCGGCCTTGCGCTTGTTGTCCACCTTGACAATCACAAAGTTATCACCATCGGTAAGCAGGTCCGTAATGTCCATGTTGAACGGGGTGAATCCGCCCACATGATAACCGGCGTTCCTGCCGTTCACCCACACGCGGGCCTCGTAATTGACTGCACCAAAGTAGAGTATGGTCCTGTGGTCATCGGCCTTACGATGCCACTCAAACGAGCGCTTGAACCAGACGGTTCCCTCATAGAAGAACAACTGCTCATTCTGGGTGTTCCAGTCGCCGGGTATGTTCATGACTGCGGCCTTGTCAAAGTCATATTCTATTAGGTCCTCGGGTCGCTGGGGCTTGGCGTTCCTGAAGAATCCCCATGCGGTGGGGTTCATTCGGTAATCATAGTAGCCTTCCTCCTGCACATCGATTATGTAATTCCATTCTCCGTTGAGCGATGTGATGTTACGGGCCTGGACGTTGGCCAGTTGCGGCACCTCTACAGCCGTTGCGTTGGTTGCTGCCAGGCAGATGGTTAGTAATGCGATAATTCCCTTTTTCATTTGATGAGCAAAATTTGTTTTGCAAACTTACAAAATTTTGCCAAAGTGTCCCACATCGGCCCCGCTCACAACGCTTGTGGGGCAGGGAGTGTCAAAAAATTGGACGATTTTGCGCTGTTTTTGCTGATTGGGCTCTTTTTTCTAGGAGAATGGCCCTGCGGAGAAGTAATTTTGGAGCAAAACAAAAGTCCTTATTATGTTTTTGCATTACATCAAGATTGCCCTGCGTAACTTACGCAAATATGCGCTCCAGAATTCTATCTGCATACTGGGGCTTTCCGTTGGTTTTGTAGCATTCTCCCTGTCTGCATACTGGTATTGGTTTGACAGCACATATGACAAGCAGTATAAGGACTGGAAACGAATGTTCGCCGTTTCCGGTACTTTGACTATGAATCAGGTCTATACTCCGGTAAATAAAATTGCACTGAGCATAATCGCCAATGATCCACAGGTCGAGATGGTGGGCACGGCTAATCTGTTCCTGGCCAATTGGATGAGTCTGGATGATAATTTCGTGAAGATGTTTGGAATAAGAGCAGTGGCAGGTGATTTGGAACAGACAAAGGAGCATGGTGTAGCAATTTCAGAAAGCGTAGCAAAGGAACTGTTTGGCAATACTGATCCCATAGGCAGGCTGCTTACAGTGGGTCAGTATAACAGAATCCTGGACAATGTTACAATGGCAGGTGATGATGACGATGAAACCGGTAACAGAGTGGTTGCCGTTTTCAGCGACATCAACCATTCGTTCCTGAAAGTATCCCGTAACGCCAATAATAGGATATTCCGCATAAATAACCCTTTGGATGACATCGGCTTCACGCCAAAAGAATGGAGTGATGAATATGTGAATAACTATCGCATGTCAGATGACGGTCCAATGGGATTTATCAAGGTGCGCAAAGGTGTTGATTTAGATAAGTTCGTGGCCTATTTCCATGACAAATACAAACTGAATCTGACCAATGTGAGCAAGTTACACCTCAAGAATATAAAGGGTCCGATGGATATCAGACATATCAGGATTTTTATGCTCATAAGCCTGCTCCTTATATTATGTGCAGTGGTGAACTGTATCACTCTGACGGTGTCACGTATCACTGGCAGAAGAAAGGAGATGGGACTGCGCCTTTCATGCGGCTCATCTTTCAGGAAACTGTTACAGATGATGTGTGTTGAACTGGCTGTGATGTTCCTGATAGCACTCTCCATAGCTATAGTTGTCATACTGTGGGTTAAGGATCCGTTCTCGGAGTATACCCTGATAGGAGGTCTGCCCGTCCGGATATTATGGGGATGCGCGGCTGTCATGGCGGTGATATTTGCGCTTTCGATGATTGCAGGTGTCATTTCAATGACCTATATGCTGAAAGGATCCCTGAGTGCAGCAATGACACAAGGAACTTCCCGCAGCAGGCGTTTCAGAATAACAGGTATGACGGTACAGCTCACCATAAGCATGTTCTGCATACTATTTACGGCAGTGATAATACATCAGCTAAATTATGTCCGAAGTGAATTCTGGGGTATAGGGACCAACGGTGTGGCGGTATTGGATGTGGGAAGTGATGATGATATCTATTGGACCAAAGTAAACTACATGGAACTACCTGAATGGGATGAGCAGGTCCGTATAAAGCAGGAGATAGCACAGACACGTGAACAATATCTTAACTGGCTCAGGACGGAATTGAATGCATTGCCCATGGTTAATGAGTGCAGATTCCTGAACTATAGTTTGGTGTCCTTAAACAAATATTCTCAAGGATATGATATACAGTTAAGCCCTGATGATACTCTCAAGGTCCGCGTTATAGAGTTGCCCATAGACAACGTGGGCAATAATGCATACGGATTCAAGGTTATAGCAGGCAGTCTGCCGGATGTTATCGGAACCGATGAGATAGTAATATCAGAGAATGTGTGCCGTAAGCTGGGGCTTGAAGATCATCTTGGAAAGACCGTTTATCATGCGGGGCGAGCTGGTCTCACGCAAACCATCGTTGCGGTAATAGGGGATGTGTATCTGGATGGTCCGTTGTCAGATCCCATTCCGCTTGTGGTGAACAATATGCAGGAACACTGGATGGGCTTGTACCGTAGGGGAGAATACAATGGCAACCATGGAATGACCGTATCGATCAATCCCGATATGCGAAAGGAGTTCTCTACGGCATTGGACAGCCTTCTTAAGGATGCACCTTTAAATGTAAAATGCTCATATATGGACGATTGGCTGTCAGAATTCATTAAGCCGGCCGATAATCTGCTTAAGATAATGCTGATTCTGGCTGTGGCCTGTATGCTGATAGCTGTGTCCGGCGTTTATATGGTAGTTACGCTGTCCTGTCAGGAGCGCCGCCGCGAGATAGCCATACGTAAGGTGCATGGTGCCAAGATCGCAGAGATCTCTTATATTCTGCTCAAGGAGTATGGTGTGGCTCTTGCGGTGGCATCGGCCCTGGCATTCTCAACAGGCACTATCGCTTTGAAACCCTGGCTGCAGCAGTTTGCCAAGACGGCTCCCGTGAGTTGGTGGATATATGCATCGGCCCTGATGGGGATGGCTGTGCTTATCCTGCTGACCGTAGGTCACCGTGTCATTGTCACCTCACGTACCAATCCAGCCGATGTAGTCAAGAGCGAATGATGGACATGAAGAGTACGGCGGCAAGGCAGAGGGTTATGCCGATGACCATGCGCGGGGTGATGGGCTCCAGGAAGAGCAGTGTGCCGATGAGTATGGCGGTTACGGGCTCAAACACTCCCAGGATAGCGGTCCGGGTGGGGCCGATGTAACGGGTGGCTATGGCCAGTGTGAGCATGGAAATCATTGTTGGGAATATGGCCAGCCCCGTCAGATTAAGGACTGATTTCCAGAAATTTATGCCATTCATGAATGATACGTCGCTGGTGGGCTGATAACAGATGAAAAGTATGGTGCCAACCGTTAGAGCGTAGAATGTCAGTGTGTGCTCGGATATGTGGCGTATGCGTGTGGAGCGGTTCACTATTACCAGATAGAAAGCGTAACTCAGGGCCGATAGGGCCGCCAGAATCATTCCGCCTGCATGGAGTGTCATTTTTCCGGAGGGCAGGCTGAGAAGAATCACGCCCACAAACGTTACGGCAATTGCAATCCAGGTCTGCCAATTGGGGTATGACTTGAGCACTACCATTATCAGCGCCACAAAGATGGGGTAGAGATAGACCAGGGTGGTGGCCAGCCCGGACGGAATGAACCTGTATGATTCAAACAGGAACAGACTGCTCAGGGAGAACAGCACTCCCAGTACCACCAGCAGCCTGAACTCATTGGCCTTGACGCGGAAGGTCTCACCTTTAAGTTTCATCCACATCGCCATTATAACTACCGATATCGCGTATCGGAAAAACAGCATAGTGGGTATGGAGACACCATCGGCCAGCAGCGGCTTGGCAAACAGCGGGTTCATTCCGTATGACACTCCGGCCGCTATTCCGGCTGCCAAACCAATCAGACTGTTACGCTCTTGTTTCATCGGGGTGCAAAGATACAACGGTTTTTGCCAAAGTGTGGAGTCAGGATTTGCGCAGGTCCAAGAGGACGCGGCGTGAGTCGGCTAGGGTGGTGGCGATGAGGTAGCGGGAGCCTCCGTCGCGGAGTTTGAGACGGCGTTGCAGTTGGGGGGCTGACTCGGGGAAGTTCCTTACTGAGAGATTGGCTTGGGTCTTGACCAATGCAGACAGGGACCTTTTGTCAAAGGGGATAATTCCTACTAGTTGGAATGTGCGGCCGGGAAAAGCCGATGGTTGTGTCTTGCTCCAGAACAGGTGGGTGTCCGGGTGGAGCAGGACGGTGCCGGTCTGGCTGCCGATGGTGCGGAACAGGGCACTTTTCATGTAGGGGGCCGATGGCTCGCTGATGTAGGTGCCGGGCTGCAACTGCTCCGGGTCTGCAATGGGCAGAGGCAGGGCGTTATCGGTGCTTTTGGCCGATGAAACCGCACTTTCCGGAGTTCCGTCGGCTTTTATGTCCACTGCGGTGATGGTGGGCTCGGCTTCAAAACCGCGCTGCATGAGCAGGGTAATCTCCTTGCATTCTCCCTCCAATCCTATGATGAAAACGCGATTTACGTTGTGTAGTTCTGTCAAAGCCTTACTGACATCAAGCATGGGCGAGAGCTTGACCATTACGTTGGGGGCTATGCGCAGCAGGTCGTCCTGGAGCGCTACGGTATCGGGTTGGCAGTCACTGATGGATACCAGTTTGCGGCCGGCATCGCCTCGACGGGCGGGGTCCAGGTAGATAAGGTCAAGGCTGTCAGGAGTCAGGCTTGCAATATAATCCTCTGCTGTACTGCAACTTATCTCAATCTCCGGTCGTCCCAGAGCCTTGAAGTTTGCACGGGCGCAGTCGCAGAGTTCGGCCGACATCTCATTGTAGTAAACCTGTGAGGCTGAGCGGGAGATGAAGAAGCAATCTACTCCCATTCCACCGGTGATATCGGCCATTTTGAATCCGGAGCCAAGCAGGTCCTCGATGAAAGATGCCTTATACTGAGCGATGTATTGTGATGTGCACTGCTCCAGAGACAGATGCTTAGGATAGACAATACCCTCTGTGGCAGCCCAGAGCGGCACTTTCAGACGTGCGGCCTGCCAGCCGGAAATCTGCGTCAGGGCATACTGCATGTCCACTCCGTGAGGGTGACTGCCCAATGCCAATGTGCGGACATCGGCCGTAAGATGCTCACGTATAAACTGCTCAGTGAGGTTGTTTGCCATATTAAGTTCAAAATTAGAAAGTTTTTATTACTTTCACGTCATCAAACCAAATGCTTTATGAAGAAACTGTTTTTTGCTTTGGCCGGCATGCTGGCTCTTGTGGCATGCGGCACTCAGGACGGTGGCCCCGTGCTCACCATTGAGGGTGGACAGATACAGGGCGTTCCTACCGATATCAAGGGAGTTACCGTTTACCGCGGAATCCCGTTTGCAGCACCTCCTACGGGCCAGAACCGCTGGAAGGCTCCGCAGCCCGTTATTCCATGGGAAGGTGTAAAACTCTGTGACAAGTTCGGTCATCCGCCATTCCAGGCAGCCCATTATCCCGGCGGCTACACAACTGAGTGGGGTTACGGCGATGAGGCTCCCTACAGCGAGGACTGCCTCTATCTTAACGTATGGACCAAGAAACCGGGTCAGACCGATGCCAAACTGCCTGTTGCCATCTGGATATTCGGCGGCGGCATGCGCGAGGGCTGGGGCTCGGAGCCTGAGTTTGACGGTCAGGAGTGGGCTAACAAGGATGTTGTGCTGGTATCGTTCAACTACCGTGTAGGTCCGTTCGGATTCTTTGCACATCCTGAGCTTTCGGCCGAGGATCCCGAGCATGCAACCGGCAACTGGGGTACTCTGGACCAGATTGAGGCTATGAAATGGGTCAAGAAGAACATCGCCCAGTTTGGCGGTGACCCCGATAACGTGATGATATTCGGACAGAGCGCCGGATCACGCAGCGTCAAGTTCCTGAGCGCATCACCCCTGACCAAGGGCCTGTTCAACAAGGCTGTAATAATGAGTGGCAGCGGACTTGTAAAGCCCCGCCCGCAGGCTGCTACTGCTCCTGCAGGTCGCGGAATGGGTATGGGAATGGGAATGCCTCAACAGGGTATGACCACACTGGCCGAAGCTGAGGCATCGACCAAGGAGGTTTGCGACTGGGCTAACCTGACCACACTGCGTCAGCTGCGCGGTGCCAGCACCGAGACCATATTCGCTCTGGGTGGACTCTACACCAACGTAACCGGAAAGCGCAGCATACTGACCGCATCGCCAATATCACCTTATATAGACGGATATGTTCTGACCGAGTCATTCGATGATGCTTGCTTAGACGGATCGCTGGCTCAGGTTCCTTACCTGATTGGCTATACCCTGAACGATGCAGGCAACATGGGTACGCAGATTGTGGATTTCTGCCTTAACCGTGAGGAGATGGGCGGCAAGGCATACGCATACCAGTTTGCACGTCCGCTGCCCGGTGAGAATCCTCTGGTAACCAACAGACTGCGTGGTGCATTCCACTCATCGGACCTGTGGTTTGTATTCAAGTCATTGAAGCATTGCTGGCGTCCCTGGACCCAGGGTGACTGGGATCTGTCTGAGAAGATGCTCACAGCCTGGTCCAACTTTGCCAAGTACGGTGATCCCTGCGGTCCTGACGGCGGTGACTGGAAACCGCTCACCAAGGACAACCAGCAGTTCATGATATTCAAGCTGGACGAGAATGACGTGGAGGCATCGGAACTTGGTAATCCGCTGGCCAGATAAGAAATAAAACTTTAAGGTTGTATCAGAGCCTGCCGCAAAGGTGACCGAAGTCGCATTTGCTGCAGGCTTCTTTATCATCGGTGGGACTGAACGGTATATCGGGATTGAAAATATCCGATATGAGTCCAATCAGTTTCTCCCCGAACTCCTGGCCGCACTGGGCGTTGAAATCAGTCAGAACATCCTTTCCTATATGGTAGTAGATGTCATCGGCCGTGGGTTTGGACGATGAACGGGTGTAGAGCAGAGTGGGGGCCAGACGGTATTTGCTGAACTGCGGCTGGAAACTCATGATATAGGCATAGTAGAATATCTGGAAGGCCTGGCTCTTGCGGTCCCTGGCTGAGGTGGGAGGGAACAGAATGTCCATTGATCTGGGCTGTTTCTTTTCAGAACCTGTTTTGTAGTCTACAATGCGCAGTATGCCGTCCTTGCAGTCCAGACGGTCAATGATACCCTTGAGACGTATCTGTTTCATTGCCCCTACGTTCAACGGGTCCGGTACCTCTATGACATGCTGGTAGCCCTTATCCTCACTGCCTACGTAATTGAACGGGGCGTACAACTCCTTATCCATGCGCAGAACCTGGCGCAGGTATTTGAGAATCACTTCATAATTGATGGACTGGATGCCGCTGTAGTCAGCCTTGTCAACGGCCTTACGTGCAAAATAATCGTCGTTGAATGCCTGTTGTACGAATCCTTCAAGACGTTTGTGGTCTTTAAGCAGTGAGTCAATGGCGGCGGCGGTTATGGTCTGACTGGCTGATGAAAGATAGTTGTATGCCAGTTCCGCGCTCTTGTGGAACAGTGTTCCGAACATGGCATAGTCTATCTCGGTGTCGGTGTCATCAGGCTTCTTAAGGCCAACTATCTGGGCAAGATAGAACTGGAGGGGGCAGTTCATGTATTTGTTCAGGGCCGACGGCGACAGATAAGTCATAGGGTTGGAGTAGTCATACCTGCGGCAAAGTTCTTCCAGGACGGCCGGTGTCTTAGATACGCTGAACGGCTCTACGTCTGTCTCCCGCCGGTCTGTCTTTAGCGTGATGCGGTTTATGGAGGCTCCGCTCACAATGAGTTGCAGCAGATAACGTGATAACTGTCCTTTGCCTATTCCTTTGGCATCGGCATTGCCGTTATAGACCATGGTCACGTTCTCAGCCCTTTGCAGCAGATGGTGGAAATTGTACGATGAAACGGCGCTTTTGTCCTGTATGGTGGTGAGCCCGAACGCCACGCGTATGTTATAAGGAATGAATGATGCGCTCTGGCCGGATTTGGGTAATGCACCTTCTTGAGCCGATAACAGCAGAACGTTCCTGAAATCAAGGTTGCGGGTCTCGATCAGTCCCATAATCTGCATTCCTACAGCGGGCTCGCCATGGAACGGGATTGTTGTGGAGGACAGCACGGAGCGTATGAGACGGCACAGCGTATCGGTGCTTATATCCAGACCGCCCGACTCCATAAGAGAGTAGAGACGGTTTATCTGGGTGTATATACGGTAGAGTGACTCCTGATTCAGGGGTTGGAACAGGGTGTCATCCAGATGTTCGCGGATTACGGGCACCAGTGCCTTGAGCACACTGAGCAGGTACTGCAGCAATGAGAGGTTATCAGTTACAGTGCTGAACATCACTGCAAGTTCCTTGCCGGAGGTAAGGGCTGTGGTGTCTGGGAACATGCGGCGACTGGCACGCAGATCGTCAAGTATTGCGGGGGCATCGGCACAAAGGGTTGTCGTCATCGGGTTGCCCAGCACGCGGTTGAGTGACTGAATGCTGAAACGTCCTTTGTTCCTGGCAGCCAGACGCTGCATATCTATCAGGGCTGCCACAAGGCTGTAGAGTGATGTCTCTGACAGCTGGTAACCCATGGTGATGTTCACGTTGCTGACTTGCTCCTGCGGTATGCTGTGCAATACAGGCTGCAGCAGGTTTTCATCGGCCAGGATAATGGCGGTATCCTTGCCAGCCTTGCCTTCAAGTTGCAGTGATTCAAGCCATTGGGGTATATAACGTGCCTGGGCGTTATCGGTCGATGCCTCCACGATTGTGAGGCGTGCCTTGTGCATATTGTTGAACAGCTCACGGTGAAGTTCATTTGGGAACTCTTTGAGGTTGTCACGCAGGAAACGGCCGGCCTCATGTAGCAGGCTGCTCTCGGTGTATGCCGGATCGTAATCCCAATAGAAGAGTGCCTTGCCGGACTCTTGTATGGCGCGGAACAGTTCCTTCTCGGCGCCGTCCAGGCTGTTGAATCCTACAAAGGCGTATTTTCGGGCGGTTAAGCGTTCCATGTCAAGATTTGCAATGACACGGCGCTGTATCATTCCGTTGTAGCCTAAGCCTTTATCGGCCAACAGTTTTCCGAACCGTTCATAGATAGTTCCCAGAACGCTCCATACGGTTTGGTAACGCTCTCGGAGTTGTGTGGGACGGGCGTTTTTCATCTCGCCAAAGAACTGTTCAAGGGCTTTCCTCTGCTCTTCACTCAGAAATGATGTGTCTGTAAGTTCACGCTGCTCACGCAATAGGGTAAACAGCTGGTCGGCGGGTGCCAGGTTACGGTCTATATCATCAAAATCAGCCAGCATAAGCTCGCCCCATGACCAGAAACTGTCAAGCGACTCATCGGTATGAAGCACCTCCTGATAGATCTTGTGGAGTAGGGTGACCATCTCAATGCGGTCAGCCGGGCGCAAAAGGGACTGTGAACGGAAAAGTTCCTCAATGGTGGTGTACTGCGGTGACCATACAGGCTGCGTAGAGCATGCCGACAGGCAATCATCAAAGAACAGTCTGGCGCGCCGGTTAGGGAAAACCACCGTTACGTCGGCCAGTCCCGACTTGCCGTCACAGCACTTAAGGTAAAGGTCCTTTGCTACCAGATTGAGGAATGTTTCCATACTGTCTGAGAATTATTCAGTTAACTGTAAAATCATCAGGAAGTGAGGCGCCTATGCGTTTCTGGGACATGTCACCGGTAAAGCGGATGCTGTTGTCGGTCGCTATACCGTCCTTATGGAATGTGCAGGTGTCCAGTAACAGGTGCATTCCTGACTTTGAGAAGGGATGCAGCAATTTTTTGTTTCTGGTCAGATCCAACGGCGATCCGTCTAGTTTGTGGTAAAACATTATCTTGAGTCTCTTGTCTGACAGGCCGTGAATGCGCATCATGTCGCCGGGAATACTGTCAGTATAGAGCGAGGCGTCAATTACCTCATATTTTACCACGTCCTCAAACTGGAATGAGGCGGCATCTGCAGCCATGAGTACGTAACCGTTCTGGGCCAGGCGGTTCTGATAGAGTGACCTCAGGAAATGCTGGTTGGAATCATAATAGACTGCCAGACGGTTCTTGAGGTGCCTCTGTGTAATGCGGTCCGAACCGTAGGGCCTGAAAAAGAAGTATCCCAGTATGTCGCAGGCCGCATTTCCGTTTTGCCGCTCAACATTGAAATAGATCAGGTTTACGTACAGTTCGTATCCCAGCAGAGGCAGGTCTATGATCAACGGCTCACCTGCCAAGGCTTTGAATGTCCTTTTGTCCGATGACAGGCTGAACATCAGAGCGTCGGGGTTGCGGATGACTGCGTGTCGGCCCCATCGGTCGTCACCCAGGAACATGCTCTTGAAATAAGCCATGTTCTGCTCACGCTCGCCTTTGGCGGTGACCACGACCTCGGGCAGGTTATCGGCCGGTTTAAGTTCAATCATCATGCCGCCGGGATTGCGTGACAGTTCGTGAACCTGCGTCTTGTAACCCACAAAACTGATTACCACGGTTGTGGGGAACATTACGTTTCTGATTTCAAAACAGCCCAGGCTGTCGGTGATTGTACCTTTGGTGGTGCCGTTCAGATAGACTGTAGCATAGGAAAGCGGTTCATGAGTCTGGCTGTCAATGACCTTGCCGGACAGAAAATCCTGGCCCCGCACAAGGGTGGGGAGGATTATCAGTATCACGAACAGCAGTTTCCTCATTTGGCCAATGTGTAGATGGCTGTCATGTCATCGGGGGTGAGTACCTTGAACTGGCCCTGGGTGTCCTTGCCGTCATGGCTGCACTTGCGGACCATCTCCTTGATCTGGGCATCGGTTATCTCCTTGCCGATGAGTTCGTGGATGTTGATGGGCATGCCGATGGAGTGATAGAAGCGCTCCATGGCTTCAATGCCGCGGATGGCTGTACCTTCCGGGTCGGTATAGTCGTTCTCAACACCCATCACGTTCACTGCAAAGCGTACAAAACGCTGAACGCCGCAGCCCATCACGTAACGTGCCCAACTGGGCCATACGGCTGCAAGACCTGCACCGTGGGTTACATCGAACATGCCGCTCAACTCATGTTCCAGCTGGTGTGTTGCCCAGTCACCTATGCGGCCGCAGCCTGTAAGGTCGTTGTGTGCCAGTGAGCCGGCCCACATCACCTGTGCGCGGTAACGGTAGTTCTCCGGATTCTTGAGTACCAGGGGAGCAACGTCAATCATAGTCTTGAGCAATCCCTCTGCAATGGCATCGGTGATATTCATATCATCGTCATGTGAGAAATAGCGCTCCATGGTGTGCATCATGATGTCGGAAGTCGGAGGCCAAGCGGTCTTAGGAAGA
>JAZMZT010000200.1:0-6190 GCA_045586125.1 Bacteroidaceae bacterium
CTTAAGTCCCATACCTGTATAGTTCATCTTTGAGTGCTGAGGCAGGATTGACAAACCTACAGTGAAGTTGTAAGACTGATCGGTTGCATTCTTACGGAACTGCAACTGGATAGTCTGGTCGTAGTTGTAGTAGTATGAATTGGTACTCTGAAGAGTATCTCTATCACTCTCATTGATGGTATAATCCCAACTGTCTATACCGTATGTAGCAGAAGGAACATTGTATGTTGCACGGTCACTGTTCTGCTCGCTGTATGAGTACTGATAGCTCAACTGCAGGTAAGTACCGGTTGCAATAGGCTCAGAATAGGTTGTCTGAATATTGAAACTGTTCCTGTCGCTGGGGTTGTCATTGTATCTTCTGATATTGTTCTCAGTCCTGTTCAGAGTATGAGTCATAGGATTCTCATTGTTGTACATCTGCTCATTACGCTGGTTGGACTTGCTCTCAGAGTGACTCAGGTTGTAAGAACCACGAACTGATACGTTACGTCCACGGTTTCCGAAACGTCTTACGAACTGCAGGTTACCACTTGCGGACTTGCTCTCGCTCATGCTCTTGTTCTTACTGTTCTGGGCATTCCAGATAGATTTTGCGTAGTAGTCATACAGAGAATCTACAAAGTCTGCAACAGGGTCAATGCTGTTGGGATCAATATCATACTTTGTATAGGGATAAGTTACTCTGTCATAAATTGTGGTTGAGTCAAGAGGATCTGACATCAATCTCCAAGGATCACTTCTGTACTTGGCAGATTTGGCCTCGCTCCAGCTGTCAGACTTACTGTATGAAACCTGAGGCTGGAAAAGAAGACTTGTATAGTTGTCCTTATTCCACTCAATACGCATCTGGCCGCTCAGGCTGTTGCTACCGCTACCGTTAGAGCTTACGCTTCTTTCCCAAGTAACGTTGTTAAGGTCCTGAACATTTTGCTTGTTGCTTGACTGGTTGTCGCTGTGGCTCCAGTTGATGCTACCGCCCAACTCCCACTTGTAGTTGTCTGAAGAAACCTCTTCACCAAGGTTCATAGCAAAGTTGGCTCCGGCTGAGTAGCTCTTGTTGACGCCGCCGCCTCCGCCGCCCATCATGCCGCCGAAGCCGCCGCCCATGCCCATGCCGCCCATGCCCATTCCGACACCGCCGCCCATACGCATGCCGCCGAAGCCACCCATACCGCCTGAAGACTGGCTTGCAGATCCCATAACGGTAAACTGCTTGTCCTCATCAAAACGGTTAAGTGAAGCGTTAACCTGATAGAGTGCTGCAAGATCAAAGCCCTCCTTCTCAAGAGGAGCACCGCCACCTACTGAAAGGTTACCGAACCAACCCTTGGCCATACCCTTCTTAACCTGGAGGTCGAGCACTGTCTCTTCCTCACCGTCGTCAATACCGGTCTGGCGGGCCAGGTCACTCTGCTTCTCATAAGCCTTTACCTTTTCAATCATATCGGCTGTGAGCTGTGTCAGAGCAACTGTCTTATCGTCATTGAAGAACTCCTTACCGTTAACAAGGATTCTTGATACAGACTTACCGTTTACGGTGATGTTACCGTCACTGCCAATCTGCACACCGGGAAGTTTACGGATAAGGTCCTCAACAGATGAGCCTTCAGGAAGTTTGTAGGCTGCGCTGTTGAACATAACGGTATCGTTGATCATCTGAACCTTTGCCACAACAGCATTGATGGCAACCTCTTCAAGCATCTGACCACCTCTCATGGTAATCTTACCGAGGTCTGTTGTACCGGAACCTGATCTGAGGGTGAAATTCTTGTAAACGTCATCATATCCCAGGAATGTAACCTTTGCACGGAAGTTACCTGCGCTGAGGTTACCTACTACGAATGCACCGTCGTCATCGGTAGAGGTACCACCGATGTAGGTGGAATCATTTCCTGCAATCTGATAGATCTGTACTGCTGCGGGTGACAGCACGTCACCTGAATCAAAGTCGTAAACAGTACCTTTTACTGATAAATTCTGTGCCAGAAGCGCTGTGGCCGATGTGGCAAGAAATGCAAGCAGAATGGCAATTCTTTTCATTTGATTGTAGTTATTTTGTTTTGATTGTATGCACACTAATGAAAATACACCTTTACTATAAAGGGTTTTCGTGTTGGTTAAATGTGAAATTGACAATTTAACAAATAATTTACTTTTAGACATAAAAAGTGCCCTATGGTTTAATCTCAACTTAATTTTCCTAACTTTGCAGATAACATTAACACTGTTTTTGATTATGAAAAAGATATTCATACTTTTTGCAACATTTTTTTCACTTTCACTCCTGCTCTCGTGCGGTCAGAAAGCCAGCCAGACGTCTGAATTCAGTGAATTCGAGATAAAGTGCAAGGATGGCAAGGTACGCAATGGAGGCATCTACCTGCCCGCGGGTACAAAGTCCAAAGACGAACTGCCGGTAATATACATGGCAGACGGTCTGGTTTTCAAGGAGTGCAGATTCGGCAGGATGATTGACTCACTCGTAGAGATGAAAGCCATAAGCCCTGTTGTGGTGGCTTGCTCCTTTGAGAACAAAATGACCGTTCCCGGCTATAACATAGCATTCCGCAATGCCGAGTACATAGAAACACTGGCCAAGAATGACAACACTCTGGCCCAAATCTATGAGAATCATTTCAACTTCTTTGTAGACGAATTCATACCTTATATAGAAAAGAAGGCGCCTGTATCAAAATCGGCCGCAAACCGCATATTCTTTGGTACATCCAACAGCGCC
Organism: Bacteroidaceae bacterium; assembly: GCA_045586125.1. Lineage (GTDB taxonomy): Bacteria > Bacteroidota > Bacteroidia > Bacteroidales > Bacteroidaceae > Colenecus. The sequence goes on from JAZMZT010000200.1 coordinate 2,741, forward strand.
GATTTCGGCATCACCCTTAGCATGCGCAAGCAGGGACTCATCAGCGAGTACTGGTGCTATTCACCCGTATTCTCAAATATCAGTGAGTATGGAATGCTCACATCTGAGACATCATACAGGATATGCTGGGGATCAAAAGAGGAGGTAGGCATGGATGACTACTTCCCCAACCTGCTCAAGGACATCCGCAAGCGCGGCGGTCAGGTCAACTCATGGGTATACAACGGAGGTCATGACCGTGAATGGTGGAAATACTGGTTCAGCGAAGAACTGAAGCGCAGGTTTCCCTACAAAGGACAGTAAGAAACAATAACTAACCAAATATGAAACGTACATTAATCATAATCACATTTGCCCTGGCTGCCACATTTGCCTCAGCGCAGGACAAGCTGTATCACAACACCTTTAACCTGAATCAGGTAGAACTGCTTGACGGACCGTTCAAACACGCCATGGACCTTAACGTAAAGGTCTTGCTGGAGTATGACACCGACCGCCTGCTGGCACCGTTTCTCCATGAGGCAGGACTGCCCAAGAAGGCCGAGTATTTCCCCAACTGGGAAGGACTGGACGGCCATGTGGGAGGTCATTACGTATCGGCCCTGGCCATACACTACGCCGCCACCGGCAACAAGGAGTGCTATGACCGTCTGGTCTATATGATCGATGAACTGGAACGCTGCCAGACAGCCAACGGAAACGGTTACGTTGGCGGTGTACCCAACAGCAAGGAACTGTGGGGTAACCTCAAGAAAGGTGACTTCGGACTGTTCCGCCGCGCATGGGTGCCATGGTACAATGTACATAAGATGTACGCGGGCCTGCGCGACGCTTGGCAGTATGCCGGCATTGAGAAGGCCAAGGATATGTTCATCAAGTTCTGTGACTGGGGTCTGGACGAGATAGCCGATCTGGACGACAACCAGATGGAGCAGATGACCGGTACCGAATTCGGCGGCATGAACGAGATATTTGCCGATGCCTTCCAGATTACCGGTGACCGCAAGTACATAGAGGCCGCCAAGCGTTTCCGCCACAAGGACATATTTGAGAATATGGCCGATGGCAACGACAACCTGGACAACAAGCACGCCAACACCCAGGTGCCCAAGGCCGTAGGTTACGCGCGTGTGGCCGCCCTTGACAACGATGCACGTGCCAGGAAGGCTGCCGAGTTCTTCTGGGACCGCGTAGCCAACCACCGTTCAGTGGTAATAGGCGGAAACAGCCGCAGTGAGCACTTCCCGGCTGCATCGGACTACAAGAGTTACGTGGAGCACCGCGAGGGTCCCGAGTCATGCAACACCAACAACATGCTCAAACTCACCGAGTTCCTCTTTGCAATGGATCCCAAGGCCGAGTATGCCGATTTCTATGAGTTGGCCATGTATAACCATATCCTCTCAACCCAGCATCCCGAGCACGGCGGTTACGTCTACTTCACACCGCTGCGCCCCGCACACTACCGCGTTTACTCAGCAGTCAATGAGGGCATGTGGTGCTGCGTAGGTACCGGAATGGAGAATCACGGCAAGTACGGAGAATTCATCTACACACATACTGGAGCCGATGAACTGCGCGTGAACCTGTTCGTGGCATCACGCCTGACCTGGCCCGAGAACAAGGCCGTCATCACTCAGGAGACTCAGTTCCCCTACTCCGAATCATCAAAACTGACCATAGACCTGAAGCGCAAACGCAAGTTCAGTCTGGCCATCCGCTGCCCCGAGTGGACAACCAATGAGTTCTGCATCAGGATAAACGGCAAGGTTGTATCCCAGGGTGTCAAGCCTTCATCATACGTCACCATCAAGCGCAAATGGAAGAAAGGTGATGTAGTTGAGATAAGCATGCCTATGAAGACCACCATCCAGGAGTTGGACCACGAGACCGAGTATCTGGCAGTAAAACACGGCCCCATAGTACTGGCAGCCCGCACAGGAAACCAGGATCTGGCCGGTCTGGTAGCCGATGACGGCCGCTGGAGTCACATAGCTCACGGCTCACTGGTACCCGTAGCCGAGACTCCCATTATGATAGGTTCGCGGGCAGAACTGGAACAGAAGGTTGCAGACCTCAAGCCCGTAGCAGGCAAGCCTCTGCACTACACCGCAAACGCCCTGTTTGACAACAGCCGCTTTGCCAGTGTTGAACTTGAGCCCTTCTTCAGCCTGCATGACAGCCGTTACGCCATTTACTTCCTGTCACTGAATCAGGATGATTACGGCAAGATGCTCGATAAGATCAAGGCCGATGAGGCCGCAATGCTGGAACTGGACCGCCGCACTGTAGATGCCATAGTTCCAGGTGAGCAGCAGCCCGAGGCTGACCACAAGATGACCAGCCAGAACTCAATGACCGGCAATGAGGATAACAAGCCCTACCGCACATTCCGCCGCGGAGGCTCATTCAGTTTTGACCTCTACCCTGACGGCAACACCAACCTGAGCCTCTCACTGGGCTACTGGGGCAATGAGAACTTCCAGAACCGCGCCCTTGAGATACTCATTGAGGATATGCCGTTCATTACCGAGACCGAGTTCCCGGCAAACGGCCAGGCTGAGATTGTACGCAAAGAGTATGATGTTCCGGTAGGATTCTACCAGGGCAAGGAGAAGATCCGCGTCACACTGCGCGCCCCTGAAGGCCGCATGGCACCCCGCATTTTTGATATCCGTTTCCTAAAATAACCTGCAAATGAGAAACCTAAGCCTAATTACTTTAGGACTGACAATAGTCCTCAGTTCATGTAACGTTGCCAAAGAGCAGGACCCCAAGTTCATGGATAACCTGCCCTACTATGTTGAGAACCTTGAAGTCTTTGGGCTCAATCAGGAGCCTGGACGTGCATTCCACATTCCGGAGCGTAACATCTCACTTAACGGAACCTGGAAGTTCAACCTTTATGAGAACCCTCTTGAGGTGCCCAAGAATTTCTTTAAGAGCTCTTTCAATGACCGCAATTGGGGAACCATAGAGGTGCCGTCCAACTGGGAGATGCAGGGATATGGCCAGGCAATGTTCCGAAACGTATCGGCCCCCTTCCCCAACGGCCAGCCCCTATCTATGCTGGAGCGTTTCCAGAATATTCTGGATGACCCTGATGCATCCGAGCAGCAGAAGCGTATGGCCCAGAACCGCATGAACCTGTCAAATCCCTTTGCAGTACGTGTTCCAAATGTCCCGATGGATGTGAACCCTACCGGCGCATACCGCACCCAGTTCACCATACCTTCTGACTGGAAAGGCAATCAGGTGTTCCTGCGCTTTGAGAAAGTGGCATCGGGTTCGTTCGTATGGGTAAATGGAAAGCAGGTCGGTTACAATGAGGGCGCCCAGGAACCCAGCGAGTATGATATCACACCTTATATCAAGAGCGGCAAGAATACGCTGGCCGTAATGGTGCTCAAGTTCTGCGACGGATACTATCTGGAGGGTCAGGACTATTGG
>JAZMZT010000201.1:0-3696 GCA_045586125.1 Bacteroidaceae bacterium
CAAGGCTATCGGCGTTGACGGATTCGGCATAAACGGGTCGCTTAAGGTTCAGGGACTTGCAGATTCCGTAAAGACCGTTCATGACGGAATGGGATCATTCGTTTTCATTCCCAAGGGATCCGAATCTGCCGATTTCATAACATCCGACGGAAATGGTGTCAGCACCGGTTTGCCAAAGGCTGTAAGCAGCGGCTATTCCATGATATCCGATATGCTGTCCGGCTCACGTATGGAGGTGAGCATATGGCGCACCGAGGACCGTGTGGGCGAGCAGACGGCCCTTGCAGTAACCTGCCGCGGTCAGGTTATCTACTTTAAAGAGATAAAGGAGATAGGTGACACTCAGTTTGAGATTGATTGTTCTGACTGGCCTGTAGGTGTATGCCGCATGACCCTGTATAACAGCGAAGGAATGATTCTTTCATCCAGAAGCATATTTAACGGCGAAGGTGAGTTACATACTCCTGCAATTCAGGTCAATACCGACAGCATGTCACGTCAGGCATTCGGCAAGGAGGTTATAGAGTTCCAACTCACGGACCAGGAGGGCAATCCTTTCCGTGACCGTTTCTGCCTGTCGGTGCGTGACGCTACGGACTACGGTGGCGGACGTACGGAAAATCTTCAGACCAACCTGCTGTTGTCATCGGACCTGAGAGGTTACATACACGATCCTGCGTGGTATCTGGAAAGTGATGACAATGAGCATCGTGAGGCGTTGAATCTGCTGACACTGGTTCAGGGCTGGGAGCGCTACGAGTGGCAGTATATGACCGGCCTGAAAGAGTTTGTGGAGAGACACCGCGTGGAGGAAGGCCTCACCATGAACGGATGGATACTGTCATACGGCCGACGTGAGCCTGTATCAGACATAGGCGTGTATGCATCGGTCCAGCCGGAGGAGGACAAGATGATGTTTGAGTCTTTTGATTACCAGACTGATTCCACCGGTTATTTTGGTTTTGACATGTCTGATTTTTACGGCAGGGGCAGTTTTACCATCAATCTTATGTCAACCAAGGCAAACGGCAACTCCAAGTATGAGCGGAGCAAGCGCATTCGCTTTGAGCGCGCCGACAGACCTCAGGTCAGACCTTTCATGATTCAGGAGATTGACCTAAGTCACAATAAACCCATTGTAGATAATTATAAGGTCAGTTACACGGATAACGACCTGACCGATGAACAGCGCCGCCGGTTGGGAAGAATGATTGATGATGTCGATATTGAGGAGACTGGCGGAAAACGAAGGTTTATTGATTATGATACATTCGTATCGTTCGAGGCCGAGGAGGATGCCGAACTGGAACTTGATAACGGCGAATACACCACTAATCTCTATGGATACTTTTTGGATAAGGGTATCAGAATGGACAATTCGGCGTCGTTGTATCAGCCGTTCTTTTATATACACAACATGTCTAAGGTGTTGGAACATAAACCGTTTGACATACCTGAACAGATTGATATGATAGATGTCAAAAGCGTAATTGTTTTTGACAGGCCGATGCGTCCGTATGAAATAGATGAACTGACCCCTCTGATGAGTAGGTGGGCTAGAAGTCATGTGGGAATGAAGCCTGAAAATACCCGACTGAAAATGGGACAGGATGGTATGGAGGCAAGTGATACCATAAACTATTGGGATTGGGTGGCATTCTCTAGTGAGAGGCGGACCTTGGTTGATATACAGGTCAAGGAGGACCAGGAATTGCTTTCTTACCGTGATATCCGTAATCTGGGACGCCGTACCACAACGGTCAAGGGCTTTACCAAACCCGTCCAGTTCTACTCGCCTGAATATCCGGACGGCCCGATACTGGGCTCCATAGATCCGCGACGTACACTCTACTGGAACGCTAACGTGATAACCGATGAGAACGGCCGTGCCCGGGTTGAGTTCTACAACAACAGCTTTACCCGAAAGTTCACGATCACTGCTGCCGGTATCACTGCCTCCGGCATTCCCTACATTCTGAAAGAGAACTGGTGAGCACAGATAGAACCGTCCCTTTTGTGCTTGGTTACTTTAGTGGATTGAGGTCTGATTTGAACCAGTCGATGAACTTGCCGATGCCGTCGTGAAGGGTGGTGGAGGGCTTGTAGCCGCACTCTCGCTCAAGTTTGGAGGTATCGGCATAGGTCTTGAGCACATCGCCCTGCTGCATGGGCAGGAATATCTTGTTGGCCTCTATGCCCAGGGCGCTCTCAATCTCGTTGATGAAATCCATTAACTGGACAGGATTGGAGCAACCTATGTTGTAGACTTTCCAGGGTACGTTGTTGGGGCACTCATCGGCCTTGGGCTGATGGTCTATAACCTGGATGGTACCCTCCACTATATCATCTATATAGGTGAAGTCGCGGCTAAGGTTGCCGTTGTTGAACACCTTGATGGGCTCGCCCTTGCTTATGGCTGTGGCAAACAGCATGGGTGCCATATCGGGACGTCCCCAGGGGCCATATACGGTAAAGAAACGGAGTCCTGTGGTGGGCAGGCCGTACAGCTTGCTGTATGAGTGGGCCATAAGCTCGTTGGCCTTCTTGGTGGCGGCGTAAAGGCTTACGGGGTTGTCCACGCGGTCATCCTCACTGAAAGGAACCTTGTCATTCATACCGTAGACCGATGATGACGATGCATAGACCAGATACTTGACATCGTTGTGGCGGCAGCACTCCAGTACGTTCATGAATCCTACCAGGTTGCTGTCCAGATAGGCGTAGGGGTTGGTGATGGAGTATCGGACTCCTGCCTGGGCGGCAAGGTTGACTACTACGTCAAACTTCTCCTGCTGGAAGAATTCCGCCATCTGTCCGCGGTCGGCCAGATCCATCTTTATAAAACGGTAATTGGGGAACAGGGTGCTCTCGCGGACGGAGCCGTCTATGAATCGGCCGCTGTGGGAAATTATTCCGCATTGGGTAAGACGTCCCAGTTTGAGGCGCACATCGTAATAATCATTGATATTGTCAAGTCCCACTACTTCATCACCGCGCTGTGCCAGCCGGTAAGCCAGTTTTGAGCCGATGAATCCGGCTGCTCCCGTTACAAGTATCTTCATATCCTTTTCTAATATGGTTACAAAAATACAACAAAAAAGCGGTTTTGCTGTCTTAATGACAAAATGAATGTAAAGAGCTTGATGTTATGCATATTTATGCCCAAAACGAGTGAATTACGGCTGTTTTTCTGACATTATGCATATCATTTTGAATTTTTTGCATTATTAACATGAAAAAATTTGCGTATTCTTTGTCTGTTTTGATGACAAATGGTAACTTTGCAAACGATTTTGGTAGCAAAATAACAAATTATACAAAATAATTCCAAAAACTATGGACAAACAGGTAAAGAATTACGTTGACAAATTCATGGCTGAGCTTATAGCCAAGAATCCCGGTGAGAAGGAATTCCATCAGGCAGTTAGTGAGGTTGTAGAGAGCGTTGCTCCTTATATCCTTCAGAACCCTTACCTCCTGGATCAGAAGATCATGGAGCGTATCGTTGAGCCCGAGAGAGTTATCATGTTCCGTGTGCCTTGGATGGATGATAAAGGTGAGATTCATGTAAACCGCGGTTTCCGCGTACAGATGAACAGCGCCATCGGCCCGTACAAAGGTGGTGTACGTTTCCACTCAAGCGTTAACCTGAGCATCATGAAGTTCCTTGCTTTTGAGCAGACCTTCAAGAACAGC
>JAZMZT010000202.1:0-11409 GCA_045586125.1 Bacteroidaceae bacterium
GGAGGTACCTCAATACCTAATTAATGATATAACCTCATATGACTCTGTATTGATTACTGATAATCTTATTATTCCTGATAGTTGTAACAGGATTGAAATATGGCTTGAGTCAGGAGTCGAGAATTATCCAAGCTATTCCACAGAACTACTTCTTGACCGGATATTCTTTGAACCGATAGGTAATGACTTCCCGCAAGAGTCATACTGCGGTCCGTTCACTGAAAGTGTATTCAATAACGCCACACTTTACGTGCCGGAAAGCGCTGTCAGCACATATCGTGAAGCCGATGGTTGGAAGTTGTTCAAGAACATTGCAATTGATACCGCTGTGGAGCCGGTTTATCAGAGTCGTGATACTAAACAAGGCAGCACGCAAATTTATGATATAACCGGCCGCAAGGTAATGGCTACCGACATAAAAGAACTGCAGCCCGGTCTCTACATAATCAACGGCAAGAAATACTTAAAGCGTCATATGTAGACCTCACAGAATTATTTCTGCTAGTGAAGACACAGCCAGGTCCGGGGTGCACTGCACTTCGGACCTGCTTTTTCCCTGCAGCAGGATGGTTTGGCAGCCGATGGATTGGGCGGGGAGGATGTCCTTTTCCAGGCTGTCACCTATCATTACTGTCTCCGATGGTTCCAGGCCAAGAGCTTTTACTCCCAGGCGGAAGATCTGGGGATCTGGTTTGCGGACTCCTGCTACGGCCGATTCTATTACGTCTTTAAAAAGGTGACTTAGTCCGAACTCTTCAAGCACCGTGTGCATGTTGCCGTAAAAGTTTGTAACAAGCACCATGGGCAGTTTTATTCTTTCCAGGACGGGTTTGGAGACGGTGGAGATGTGTTTGACCACCCTGTTGTAACAGGTATCCAGAATGGTATCCTGGGCTGTAACGGTTATGCCTTTGGTCTGCAGATATTCTGTCTGAAGGGCAATCTTGGTCTGCAGGGTTTTGCAGAATGAATCGGTCGGTTTGATGATGGGATTGCGGCCTAGAGTACGCTCAGTATGGACGTAAGCATCCCAGAGGAGCTCCTTGGGAATATCGGCCACCATATCATAAGCATCCTTGAATGCATTGAACCAGTGGATGCCGTCAGAGTCTATGGTTCCTCCAAAATCAATGAGTATTCCCTTAATCATTCTTGTGTCCCGTTTTCATCATTATTATGCCTATCACGGTCCATACCACCTGACGCAGGCGGGCCACCAGTGCGGTGTAGAGTCCGTACGCGCCGGGCACCTGAACGCCTCCCGCGGCAAGAGCCATGCCACCCTCGTATCCTCCCATCTGCATGGGTGAGAAGAATATCAGGTTGCTGAAGAGTGATGAGAACGCCATGACCAGTATGCTGTCCCAGAAGGTGAATCCCGGTACAAGCAGACCTATAAGCAGCCAGTACTCCAGGCACGATATCACGCGGGCGGCATACTCCAGCAGCAGTGACCACCAGAAAGGTGCGCGGCGCTGCGTGTGCAGGAACGCAATCTGACTGTCCACATCCTCCAGGTCGGCACGATGCTTGTCCAGATATCCGGCAGCCCACTTCTTTACAAACGGTATATGGCTCAGAAGCCCAAATACCCGGACTACAAATCCCTTGCGGTAACCCAGTGAGAATACCCACAGAACTGCCGCAAACACCACCGTCATAACGCCAAGCATGATGCACATCCACATATCCAGTGCGTAGTCATCGGCCGTAAAATGCAGCACCACATAGAGCACTACTGCCGACAGCCAGAAACAGAAATGGGAGCATATATGCATCATGGAGTAAAGGATTACGGCCGATGTGGCTTTCCTGCCGCCCACATAACCCTGTAGTTCAAGTATGCGGTACGGCTCGCCGCCCATAAGACCCAGCGGAGTGACATAATTCAATGCATATCCGGAAACCGTCAACTGGAAGACCTTTCCGAACGGCACTCTCCTGCCCGTCCCGTCATTGATTATAAGCCCGAACGAGCAGGCGTTCATAAGATAGATAAAGCCCCAGAGCAGGATAATCACCGGGAACCATATTCCGGCCTGCGACAGCACCTCTTTGACGCGGTTCCAGTCCGCATCAAAGGTCAGGAGCATCAGCACAACCGCTGCCAGTCCAAAGAGGAAAAATATGGTACGCCAGCCTTTTTTCATATCTTATCCATCATATCCCGGCATACACGCTCGTGGGAGCCTCTCATATAGAGGAATATTATGTTCATCACAATGATCTCAAACACAAAGTATATCCACGGCATACCTATAAGCAACACGATGTAAAGCACAATGGCGCGGGTATTGAATGTGGATATGTTGGTCCACTTGAGAATGTGGTAGGTGCGGCGGCAGAACTCCTGTCCAAGTTCAGAGGGGATTTCCTTTCCGTACTTTTCACGGACCGATGCACGGAACTTCTGGAACCGCGGGGTCATGCTCTCCTGAGTGCGGGTGTAACCCTGATAGAAGAATAGCCATATCTTCCAGAACCAACGCTCACGCCAGGGAGTAGATTTCTGCTCGGCGGCAAGTTCACGGCTGTCGTTGAGTTCCGAATGGTCACCGTGAAACAGCAGATATATGTTGCGGTAATAATCGGCCAGACCAGCCTGACGTGAGTGGAACACCATGCTTACCAGCATGATTATCCAGATCCAGATGCCCCAGAACCGGCCGTTACCAAAAGGAATAAGTTCAAAAGTCAGCCTCCAGGCTATGAAAACGTATATAAAGAAGAACCAGACGTCGCCAGCAAATCCGTCCAGCAATCGGCCCCACAAAGTCTTCTTTCCGGTCATTCTGGCCAGCTGACCGTCGGCACTGTCCAGGAAGTTGGCAAGCATGAGCATGCCTATGCCAAGCAGGGTCCAGCCCATAGTGGTGTGCCACCAGCAGAAACCTGCAAATGCACCCAGAAAGATTGAAATAATGGTAATTACGTTGGGGTGTATTCCAAACGCTCCGAATGCCTTGGCAATAACCAGTCCTATGGGACGTGTAAACCAGATATCCAGCCACTCCTCGGTATCCTTTGACTTGAATGTTGCCTCAACCGCTCTTTTCTTCTTCTCAGTCATCTTTTGTTCATTATCAGGTCCGCAATCTTCTGTGCCGCACCGACCGTGCAGGTCCGGAAACTGGGCCAGTCATTGAAATCAATTATCGTAATCTTTCCGTCATCGCTCACTACGGCATCACCACCGTAAACTTCAACTCCCAAGAGGGCCGATACGCGCTCAGCCACAGCCGTCAGCACATCCATGTCGACAAAGGCCTGGTCCGGCTGGTCGTTATAACGCTCCAGGCCGAACTTGCCCTCCTTTGCGGTTGCGGCATAGCAGTCGGTGAGTCCGTAACCTCTCACTCCATAGAACTTGGCAAGCCATCCTTTAACATGGGCCTGCAGAACACAATCCCTGATGCCGCGTTCCCGGAATCCCAGCATGGCGTTGTTACAATCTCCAGCATCCTGTACAAACTGCACGTCATCACGGTCAACCGCATGACAGTCTGCACGCTTAATCCAGCAGGGGAATATGTTCCAGCCCAAAGGTACGCCGTCGGTCATGCAGGTCAGGCTTTCCGGGATAAGTCCGGAGCCTTGAAGCAACTCCGTCTGACGGGCCCGGCCGCAATTCAAGACAGCCAGAACAGTGTTGGTTACAGGGACATCGGCCCTGCCTATGACTGCCAGCGCCTCGCTGCTTCGAGCCATATGGAATATGCCGTCTATGCCATCCGGGATGGCTTTGAGTTCCTGCTCGTTCATGCAGATCACCTCATGGCCGTGACGCTCCAGTTCCGATGCTACTGCCTGGAAAACTGCAGTATCGCCCGATACACGATTGGGCGAATACAGTTGGGCACGGCTTACTCCAAGGTATCTCATAACTTTGCTATCTCCTGTGCGCGGGCCACGTCACTGACATGGTCCACATCGACCACCTGCCCCATATCGAATGCCTTAAGACGCATCCCGGCCTCCAGAAGTTGACGCTGGAAATAACGCATCCTGGTCTGTCCGCTTTCAAGACATCCCCTCAGCACATCAAGTGCATGGGACTTCAAAGCATAAATACCGGCCGATACGTACGCGCAATCATCCTGTGAGTCATGAAAACCGGTAATCATCATATCGCTGTCTACCCCCACATAGAGAGGCTTCTCATCATCTATCAGTGAGGTCACTCCCATAAGTCCGTCCAGCGGGCTGCGGGAGAACTCATCCATCATGGTGCGGAAACGGCTCTCGGAGAATACGGTATCGACGGTGGTAACGCAGAAACGGTCACCCTCAAGACAGGGTGCAAGTTCCATCAGGCTGTGCATGGGTGTGGGGGTCTTTTTTACCACAAGGTCTACGGGCAGGCCCTTCAGCAGGCTCACGGTCTCGGGATCCTGTCCGTTTACTATAACGGCAATCTTATCGGCCCCGCAACTCTGCATGATGCGGACCAGGCGCTCTATCATGGGAACGCCGCATATGGGCACCAACGGCTTGGGCTGACTGAATCCCTCGGATGCCAGACGGCTACCCTCACCTGCAGAAATGATGCCGAAACGCATAAGATACTCAGGATTTTACTCCTTACCTGCGTCCAGATGTTTCAGCTTGTCGCTGTCGTCACGACGGTCAAAGAAGAGTTTACGGAGAGGATTGGCATGTATCTCCTCCTCGTTACGGCGTGAGCGGAATATGTCGATGGCTGCAAATACAGCCTCACGCATCGAGGCCTCGCTGGCCACACCCTGACCTGCTATGTCATATGCAGTACCATGGTCAGGCGATGTGCGTACCACGGGCAGGCCGGCGGTAAAGTTCACGCCGCAATCCATATCCAAAGCCTTGAGCGGAATGAGTCCCTGGTCATGATACATGGCCAGAACCGCATCGAACTTACGGAACTCGCCGCTGCCAAAGAAACCGTCGGCCGAGAAGGGGCCGAAGCACTGGATCTTCTCAGCCACAGCCTCATCAATGGCAGGCTTGATGACCTCATTCTCCTCTTTGCCGATGAGTCCGTCATCGCTGGCATGGGGGTTCAGTGCAAGAACCGCAATGCGCGGAATCTCTATTCCGAAATCTGTCTTGAGTGAGGTGTTCAGTATTCTCATTTTCTCCTTGATGAGGTCCTTGTTGAGCAGTGAAGCAACCTTGGCGATAGGCTCGTGAACGGTTACGAGAGCCACTCTCATTGAACTGTTCATGAGAATCATCAGAGCCTTGTTGCCCTCACCCAACTGAGCCTCGATATACTCGGTATGTCCCGGAAAATGGAATGCTTCCGAATGGATAGTCTTCTTGTTGATGGGCGCGGTGACCAGCACATCTATAAGACCCTCGCGGTACTCCTTGACGGCACGCTCCAGAGCCTGGAAAGCAGCCTGTCCGCTCTCCTCGGTGGGTATGCCGAAATCAACCTTGACATCCTCCTGATTGCAGTTGACCACATTCAGACGGTCGGGCTGTGCGTCACGTGCGCTGTCCACAACATTGAAATTGGTGGGTGAATCAATCGCCTTGCGGTGATAAGTCATCACCTTTGGCGAACCGTACACCACCGGCGTGCAGAACTCAAACATGGTGGGGTCCTCAAATGTCTTGAGAATAACCTCGTATCCTATGCCGTTCACATCACCCTGGGTGATGCCTACTACTATCCTTTCACTCATATCTTTTGCTCATTAATTATCGGGGGTTATTATGATCTCATCCAGGTCGTAACTGAATTTCTCCAGATCCAGTTCATCGGGCAGACGCAGTGTGTAAAGCGCAGCCTCGAGTTTGCGGATATAGTCACGTTTGGGATGATTCGGGAAATACACGAATGCCTCGGCTACGACAACGCGCTGATTCTTCTCGTCAACACGTGAAACCGATACAAACGGGCCGCCCATGTCGTAGTCCTTGATGTTCCACAGACCGCGTACCACCTGTGCGTAGTGCTTATGGACAACCTCATCGGTCACAATGGTGAATCCCTTGGTGGTCATCATGTACTGACCGTCCTTGGGACCGGGTATGTTGGCCTTCATCACTGAGTCACGCTTGTGAATGAAATACTTCTCAGTGAATGTGTTCACGTCGCGGTACGGATAGGAGTAAACCACAATGTTCATCTCCTGCTCCACCCTCTTTACAAACCTCTGGCAGCGTGCCCATACAAAGTGACGTCCGGTTATTACCCTGTTCAACTCAACAGGTACCCAGATATCGGAACCGAACACCTTCTTGACTGCCTCCTGTACAAGCGGCTGGTGGTCTTCCCTGAGCAGTTCAATCTGACGGTTCAACTCGGCACGTGTAAAGAAGTCTACAATCATGTCGCGGTTATCGGATACGAACTCCTTGAACTGGTTGGCGTCATGCGCCTGTATCGTGGCTACCAGTTGGGGAGCGGCATATACATCCCTTGAGTACTTGAACTTGGCCTGGGTGTAAAGTGACGGATCAATCTTTATCTGAATGATGTTACGGCACAGGCGCAGGGTCTTGGAGAGGTCACCCTGATTGATTCGGATAACCTTGAAACTGGGCTCTGACTGGGCCACGCCTACTACGTCGTCTGACAGGACGGCATACAATGAATCTACCGCGCCGTTCCTGAAGTCCTCGGCACCGCCTACCAGCAGTATCTCATAGGCAGAGCCTGCAGATGTGGGAGTGAACACCGACTTCTTTTTCTTCTTATTTTTCTTTGCAGTCTTACCGGTTTTAGCAGCCTTACCACTCTTGGAGGCGGCTTTTAACTCTGTCTGGGTACCATCCGGGGTATTTCCGGCCTCCTGTGCCCTACCGCCGCATGCAACGGTGACTATTACCGCCAGCAGCATCATGCAAACTTTCAGGATATTCTTTTTCATAATCTTATGCTTTAAGAATTAGAATTTTCATTTTTAGCAGTACTCAACATTCCGCAGGCTGCCCATATATCCTCACCGCGTGTTGCACGTATAGTTGCAAACACGCCGTGGCCGGTAAGCCAGTCGCGGAACTCCGTCATTTTCTCTTCCGATACCGGACGCAGCGGGCTGTCAGGGATGGCGTGGAAACGTATCAGGTTCACGCGGCAACTCAGTCCGCTCAATGTCTTGACCAGTTGGCGGGCATCGTCCATGGAGTCATTCACACCGTCAAACATGGTGTACTCGAATGAGAGACGGCGCTGGTGGCTGAAATCATATCGGCGCAGAACCTCAAGCATCTCGGTCATGGAGAACGCCTTCTCGGCCGGAATGAGTTCCCGGCGTTTCTCAGGCGTGGGAGCATGCAGGCTTACCGCTATGTGGCACTCACAGCCCTCAATAAGTTGTTTGAGTTCACGGCGCAGACCTACGGTTGATATGGTGATACGCTTGGGGCTCCAGCCGAATCCCCAGGGAGCAGTCATGATTTCCTGTACGGCAAGCACGTTCTCCAGATTGTCCAGAGGCTCACCCATACCCATGAATACCACGTTGGTCAGGTTCTCCTTACCCGGCAGTGAGAGTATCTGGTTGAGTATCTCACCTGCGGTAAGGCTGGCGGTATAGTGCTGGCGGCCTGTCATGCAGAACACGCAGCCCATCTTGCAGCCCACCTGACTGGATATGCAGAGTGTGGCCCGGTCATCATCGGGAATGTACACGGCCTCCACAAAGTGACCGTTCTGAACCGGAAAGAGATACTTGACAGTACCGTCGGCCGATGCAGCCTTGTGCGACGGCTCAGCCAGACCCACCTCATAGTTCTCGGCCAGCTTGGCCCTGTGCTTGAGAGACAGGTTGGTCATGCCGTCAATGGAGCGCACCTGCTTTACGTAGAGCCAGTCAGCCATCTGCTTGGCGGTAAACAGGGGCATACCGTTCTCAACAGCCACCTGCTGCAACTGTGCCAATGTCATTCCAACCAGATTCCTTAGAGCCATTTTTCCTGTTTCTTTACCCTAAAAACGTAATGTTGTCCGTATTACGTCCTAAAAGATTACAAAGGTATTAAAATAATTCATTATTTTCGCTGATATGATTCACACCATTGATTTACCCCAATACGGCAGTTCAACGCAGTTTGTCAGAGAGACTCTGAAAACATATCGCGGCCAATATATCCTGCTCAATCTTAGCGGCAGGGAAGTTACAATAACCGATGATGCAGCCAATCGGATGAAAGAGCATGCCGATTCCACGGAAGCCGGCATGGTCTATTCGGATTACGTCAAGACGATGGGGGCCGATGCAATCGCACCCGCACCGCTCATAGACATCCAGGCAGGCAGCCTGAGGGATGACTTTGATTTTGGCGCGCTGGTGCTGATCACACCGGCCGCAATAGAGGCAGTCCTGGAGTTCCAGGGTCAGGAGTTCAAAACCGCAGGATTCTACCAGATGCGCCTGACCATACAGCGCAGCCTGCCCATAGTACGTATGCCGCAACCTCTCTACACCATTGCTGAGACTGATTTCCGCACATCGGGCCAGAAGCAGTTTGACTACGTGAACCCGCGCAACCGCGACGTCCAGATAGAGATGGAGGCCGCCTGCACCGAGCATCTCAGACTGATTGACGGCTACCTCAAACCCGGAGCCGGAGCATCCGTAAACACCGATGAGGGCAGTTTCCCCGTGCTGGCATCGGTCATCATCCCTGTCCGCAACCGCGAGCGCACCGTGGCCGATGCAGTGAAATCGGCCCTGAGCCAGCAGTTGGACGGCCCGTACAACGTGATTGTGGTTGACAACCACTCTACCGACGGCACCACACAGATACTCGCTGACCTTGCCAAGGCCGATAAGCGTCTGGTACACATAATCCCCGAGCGCACCGACCTGGGCATAGGCGGCTGCTGGAACCTGGCCGTAAACGATGAACGCTGCGGCCGTTTTGCAGTCCAACTGGACAGCGATGACCTTTACAGCGGACCTGACACCCTACAGAAAGTTGTTGACAAGTTCCGTGAGGGCGGCTACTCGATGGTGATTGGCAGTTACCGCATGTGCAACTTTGACCTGGAGACCCTGCCTCCCGGCATAATAGACCATAAGGAGTGGACCGATGAGAACGGACCCAACAACGCCCTGCGCATAAACGGGCTGGGTGCTCCGCGTGCATTCTACACCCCTGTAGTACGTAAGATCGGGTTCCCCAACGTAAGTTACGGTGAGGATTATGCAGTAGCAATACGCATAGCCGGAGAGTACCGTCTGGGACGCATCTTTGACGAACTCTACCTGTGCCGCCGCTGGGAGGGTAACAGCGACGCTGCCCTGAGCCCCGAGAAGGTGAATGCGAACAATCTTTACAAAGACTCGCTCCGCACCGCCGAGTTGCAGAGACGTATCATATCTAACCGCAGCAATTGATGGAAGACATTTTCAAGCACCTTGGCCAGTGCCTTGAGCAGCAGTTGGCCGTATGGCCGGCCGCCAAACAGGCTTTTGACAATCTGGAGCAGGTACAGACCCGTGTACTGTCATCATCGGGCCTGGCATTGCAGCACAACCCTGCACGTATCATATCCACCACGGCAAAGGTTGCTCCGGCACAGACAACCGTACGCCCCTGTTTTCTCTGCAAGGAGAACCGACCCGTAGAGCAGATATCGTTTGATGCAGGTGAAGGCTTTGAGTTGCTGCTCAACCCCTACCCCATACTGCGCGAGCATTTCTGTGTGGTAAGCCGTGAGCATCGGCCCCAGAAATTCCAGGACTGCTATGAGAAGATGCTGCAGATAGCCGAGCAACTGGAACCCGGATACATGATATTCTACAACGGCCCACGCAGCGGAGCATCGGCCCCGGACCACCTGCATATGCAGATAGGACGTTCAGAGGGAATTCCGCTACTGGACAAACTGCGTGAGAACGAGCCTCCCACCAAGGATGAGCCCATAACGATACAGCCGTTCGGATTCCCGGTGATTGTAATCAAGGGATCTGACCCTGCCCGGCTGTGGGATTATATAAGCGGCATGACCGTCTATGACGGTGATTATGAGCCCCGTATGAACGTGCTCTCATTCAACCGCGACGGTCAGGTAATAACCGCCGTCATCCCCCGCAGCAAGCACCGTCCCGACTGCTATTACGCCCAGGAAGGCAGGATTCTGGTCAGCCCCGGAGGAATTGACATGTTCGGTATGGTTATCACTCCGCGCAAGGAGGATTTTGAGTCACTGACTGAGAGGCAGGTGCTTGACATTTACCGTCAGGTCACCCCTCAGCAACCAAAGATCAGGGTCGGCATAATGGCCGCCCCTGAGATACGTTTTTGTCTCAATGACAGTTACACCGACGGCCGCAGCAGTTATGAGGGTGAGATGAGCATCAGCGCTGTCCAGGGTCGTCTGAGTTGGAACGGAGTGCTCATTGACAGCCTTACGCTTAAGCCAAATGACCACAGTGCTACATTCACCCTTCACGATGTAACCATCGGCATTGGTTTCCACTGGGAGCGCAAGGAGGAACAGACATTCTCCGGTCAGCTCAAGTTCATCGTTGAGGACGGACTGGTACGGGCCATCAACATCCTGCCGGTAGAGGAATACCTTACAAGCGTGATATCATCGGAAATGAAGCCCACCGCCAGCCGCGAGTTCCTGCGTGCCCACGCCGTGATTTCCCGCAGCTGGGTACTGGCACAACTCCGTTCGCCCTATCATAAGGCCGATACCGCCAAGCCCATAACCAATGACCATATCCTGAACCGCATCATAAAGTGGTATGATCATGACCAGCATACCCTGTTTGATGTCTGTGCCGATGACCACTGCCAGCGCTATCAGGGCCGGACACGCATAATAAGCGCAGCAGCCCAGGCTGCCGTAAAGGACACGTTCGGCCAAACATTGGTAAGTGAAGGTCATCTGTGCGATGCCCGTTTCAGCAAATGCTGCGGAGGCATAACCGAAGAGTTTGAGACCTGCTGGCAGGATGAGCACAAGCCCTATCTGGTTGCCCTGCGCGACAGCAGCATAAACGAGGGCGCACTGCCCGACCTCACCGTTGAGGAGAACGCACGCCAGTGGATTCTTTCCGAGCCCAAGTCATTCTGCAACTCGGCCGACGGAAATATACTCTCAGAGTCTCTCAACGGCTATGATCTGGAGACTCCGGATTATTACCGCTGGACTGTAGAATATACAACCACTCAGATATCGGACATATTCCGTCGTAAATCCGGCATGGATATAGGCGATATAGTTGACCTTCGCCCCATAAAGCGCGGGCCGTCCGGCCGTATATACGAGTTGGAGATTGAGGGCACAAAGAGCACAGTAACAATAGGAAAGGAATTGGAGATTCGTCGCACGCTGTCAGAATCGCACCTGTTCAGCAGCGCGTTCGTAGTGGAGAAAACCGCCGATGAAAACGGCAATTTTAAAGGTTTTGTGCTATGCGGAGCAGGCTGGGGCCACGGAGTGGGACTCTGCCAGATAGG
>JAZMZT010000203.1:0-1670 GCA_045586125.1 Bacteroidaceae bacterium
AACTATATAAAGTTACTAATAATCAGTGATATAAACAAATATTTAAGCCGATAATTTTATCATTTTTGTAAGAATAATTAGATGGAATTGTCGGCAAAAACCGAGAAAAAAGATTAAAGTTAACTTAACGCCCTAGGTCTGTCCCCAATTGTACTATTTTGCTATTGTGCGGTTTATGCTGGAGATGTAATCCAGGACATCGTCACGGCCGGATTTATCCAGTGATGAGGTGATGAAGTGGGGCGGGAGTTCCTCCCACTGCTCCCGGAGGGTGTCCAGGAAACGGGTTACGTTCTCGGTCAGGCGGCCTCGGCCAAGTTTATCGGCCTTTGTGAAGATGATTCCAAAGGGAACGGCGTTCTCGCCCAGCCACTCTATGAACTCCAGGTCTATCTTCTGGGGCTCGTGGCGGCTGTCTATGAGGACAAAGAGCGATGTCAGTTGGGGGCGCTCCAGGATGTAGTCGTTGATGATGCGGGTAAGCTGTTCCTGCTGGCTTTTGCCTCGTTTGGCGTAACCGTAACCGGGCAGATCCACAAGGTACCAGTTCTTATTGATAAGGAAATGGTTGATAAGTAGGGTCTTACCGGGTGTGGCCGATGTCATGGCCAGGCCCTTGCGGTTAGTCAGCATGTTGATGAGGCTTGACTTGCCCACGTTTGAGCGGCCTATGAATGCGTACTCGGGCATGCTGTGCTGCGGACATTTGCTCACGTCCGTGTTGCTGATTACGAATTCGGCGCTCTTTATTTCCATCCTGTGTGGGTTTTGTGTGTGCAAAAGTACGAATTTTTGGCCGAATCCGTTAAATTTGCAGTGTATTGAGTCATAATAAATGAATAAGGAATATCCGTCGGCAGCGTTGGAAAGGGCAGTGGGTGAGTTCGCAAAACTCCCCGGCATAGGCCGTAAGACCGCCCTGCGCCTGGTTCTGCATATGCTTTCCAAACCTGAGGAGGAGGTGAGTACCTTTGGGCGTGTGTTCTCCACACTCAAGCAGGATATCCGCTACTGCAAGGTGTGCCATAACATATCGGACACCGATACCTGCGCCATCTGTGCCAATCCCAAGCGTGATGCATCAACGCTCTGCGTGGTTGAGAACGTGCAGGATGTGCTGGCCATTGAAAGCACCATGCAGTTCAACGGACTGTATCACGTGCTGGGCGGAGTGATTTCGCCCATGGACGGTGTGGGCCCGCAGGACCTGCAGATAAACAGCCTTGTGGAGCGTGTGCAGGCGGGAGGCATAGAGGAGGTTATCCTGGCGCTGAGTCCCACAATGGAGGGCGATACCACCAACTTTTTCATTTCCCGCAAGTTGCAGCCGTTTGGCGTAAAGCTGAGCGTGATTGCTCGCGGTGTGGCTGTGGGCAACAACCTTGAATACGCCGATGAAGTATCACTGGGGCGCTCCATTCAGGACCGCACTCCTTTAAAATAATTGCAAATAGGATGAATACTAAGAAAATGTCTGTCAAGCTGATGGCAATGTGGATCAGCATGTATCTGATAGCAGGAATTATTGCACTGTTGTTTGAATTCGGCCCCATGAAGGGTATGGCTGTAACGGCACCCAAGGTGATTTATGTGCTGCAGGTGATAGGAGTGCTTGCCGCCCTTGCGCTCATTCCGCTGGCTCTGCGCGGTTTCAAGAAGATGGTGGACCG
>JAZMZT010000204.1:0-20150 GCA_045586125.1 Bacteroidaceae bacterium
CCCGTACTGCATGTAAGCGGTGCCGACCTTATGGACAGAACGCCCATTTACGACATCAAGCCCTACATACCTTATACAGACTGCGTACCCGATGCCACCGCCGGATTCACAGGCAGCGTCAGCATGCATAAACTCAACGTCATCATCCCTGAGCACCTGCAGGCCAAAATAAACCCCGGAACGCTCAGTGCGCTCCGGGGTATTCTTGCTGAAGATCCGCGTCCCCGTTATCAGGATGACCCTGAACGTGAGTACGGATTTGATTTTGACGGCTATTCAGTGAAGTTCAAGGTTCCTGATGCCGACACTCTTATTGTTACTTCTCTTCAGGCTTGATCCTATCGGCCACCAGTTCATCCACCATCTCACCCATGATGTAAAGGTAGCATGAGTTGACCTTGCAGTTGGTTGTCAGCGCAATGGTCTTCTTCATCTTACCCACCCTGCGGGTAGAACCGTTGTATGAAACCTTTATGGAATCCTTCTGACCGGGCTGTATGGCATTCTTGGGGTATTCGGGAACAGTGCAGCCGCAGGTTGAATTGGCTGACAGAATCAGCAGTTCCTTGTTACCGGTATTGGTAAACACGAACCAGCAGACCTTGTCACCGTGCTCCTTGTCAAACAGACCAAAGTCAACGGTAGTCTTCTCAAAAGTTATTTCAGGATACTTTTCATCCTCGTTTGCATTCTCGCCCCATGCGGGCATAGCCAGCGCAGCAAACAAAAACAGGGGCAAATACTTTAATTTCTTCATATAGTTACAGTTTTAACGGGTGCTAAATTATTAATTTTTTTCCATTCTTCAATATGAGTCGCTTTTCTTTGTCAAATCCAAAAAACAGCACTACATTTGAGTCCTTAAAAAGGACTTACAAACCATTTGTATATATGTTTGACGAGAAAGATCTGGAACAGTTTAAAAAGAAGGGAACAACAGCCGAAAAAGTAAAAGCACAATTGGAGCTCATAAAGAACGGTTTTCCATTCCTGGAGTTGGATGCAGCCGCATCCATCGGCAACGGCATAATAGCACTCGATGAGAGTCAGACAGCCAAGTACATCAAGACCTGGGATTCCTACTGCACAGGCAGTAAGCACATCATCACCAAGTTCGTACCTGCATCCGGTGCCGCCAGCCGCATGTTCAAGGATCTTTTCAGTTTCCTGGACGCATCCTATGACGTCCCCACCACCCCGTTTGAGAAGACCTTTTTTGACAACATAGAAAAGTTCGCATTTTACAGGGAACTTGATGAGGCCTGCCTCAAGAATGAAGGCAAATCCATAAAGGACCTTATGGCCGATGGCCGATACAAAGCCGTAGTCTCCAACCTTCTGGGTGCTGAAGGCCTCAACTACGGCGCCCTGCCCAAGGGACTGCTCAAGTTCCACCGATACGCAGCCGCCGCACGCACTCCGCTTGAGGAGCATATGGCTGAAGGCGCCTTGTACGCAACAGGCTCAGACGGCTCGGTACACATACACTTCACCGTATCGCCTGAGCACAAGCAACTTTTCAAGACTCTTGCCGACAGTTGCTCCAAGAGCCTCTCCAGACGCTACGGCACCACCTACAGCATCTCATTCTCCGAGCAGAAGCCCAGCACCGACACCGTTGCCGCCGCTGCCGACGGCACCCCCTTCCGCAATGATGACGGCTCCATCCTGTTCCGTCCCGGAGGTCACGGCGCCCTCATCGAGAACCTCAATGACCTGGACACCGACATCGTCTTTATCAAGAATATTGACAACGTGGTTCCCGATCATTTCAAGACCGATACAATCACTTACAAGAAACTTCTGGCCGGAATCCTGGTAAGCATCCAGGAAAAGGTATTTGAATACCTGCGTCTGCTTGACACCAAGAAGTATACCGATGCCCAACTCAAGAAAATCACTGATTTTGTTCAGAACACACTCTGCTGCCGATGCAAAAACCTTGCAGGCAAGACTGACAAGGAGTTGGCAGAATGGCTGCACGGCAAACTGAACCGCCCCATACGCGTATGCGGCATGGTAAAGAACGTAGGCGAGCCCGGCGGCGGCCCGTTCCTGGCATACAATGCCGACGGCACCGTATCGCTGCAGATCCTGGAGAGTTCACAGATTGATTTGAATGATCCCGCCAAGAAGGAGATGTTCACCAAGGGCACCCACTTCAACCCGGTTGACCTGGTATGCGCCGTCCGCAACTACAAGGGAGGCTCATTCAACCTGCCCGATTACGTTGACAAATCCACCGGATTCATATCAAGCAAGTCCAAGAACGGCCGCGAACTCAAGGCCCTTGAACTGCCCGGCCTCTGGAACGGCGCCATGAGCGACTGGAACACCCTCTTCGTCGAGGTTTCCCTATCCACTTTCAATCCCGTAAAAACCGTAAACGACCTGCTCCGCCCCCAGCATCAACCAGCTTGAAGCAGTACCATTGGGGACGGTTCCGTTTGGTACTGTTTCGCGAAAAACAGTACCAAACGGAACCGTCCCCAATGGTATCACCGGATGCCGGCCTTGTCAAGAGCGCGCTGATAGCGTGCTGCGTAGGCGTTGTGCTGTGACAGGGTCGTGCTGAAATAGTGTGATCCGCTGAAATCCTCCTTAGCCGAGAAATAGAGGTAGTTGTGCTTTGTATAGTTGAGCACGGCATTGATTGACTGTGTGCTGACAAAGCGTATTGGGCCGGGAGGCAGTCCGGGATTCTTATATGTATTATAAGGTGAGTCGTACTCCAGGTGTTTCTTGAGAACACGCTTGGGACGCTCGCCACCCATTGCAAAGATTACGGTAGGACAAGCCTGCAGCGGCAGTTTGCGTTTCAGGCGGTTCATATAGACGCCTGCTATGATGGGAAACTCGTCAAGTTTGGCGGTCTCCTCCTCAATTATGGAGGCCAGTATGATGACTTCATCCTCGGTGAGTCCTATGGATTTGGCCTTGGCTTTGCGCTCATCGGTCCAGAAGCGGTTGCGCTCCTTTACCAGGCGCGTCAGAATGGCGCTGGCCGATGAGTTCCAATAGACCTCATAGGTGTTGGGGATGATCATGCAGAATACGTTGGTGGGGGTGTATCCCATTGAGTCCAGGAATGCGGGGCTGGTCAGGCGGCTGGCTATGGCGGCCGAATCAACCATCAGTTGGTTTGCTATGGCGCGTGACATCTGGCCGATGGTACGGGTGCTGTTGATGGTCAGGCGCACAGGAGTCTGGTTGCCGCTCAGCAGCATATCGGACACCTGCTTTGGAGTGGCTCCGCTCTTTACGGTGTAGCATCCGGTGTGGATGTGCTCATCGTAGTCACGGTGCTCCAGCAGAAAGTTCAGGGGTTTTGCGTTTGCCTGGGGATCGGCCTCCAGGATGGATTGTATGACGGTTTCACGTGTGTCGGACGGACGGATATAAATCCTGTAGTCGGGACATTCCGATACGGGTTTGTTGAATGAACACGCCGTAAAGGAGAGCAATGCAGCAATTATCAATAATCCCTTTTTCATACTTTGCAAAGATAACACTATCTTTGTAAAACCTAGAAACTACAATTGATTATATAAAATGAGAAAAATCTTTTTCCTGCTCACACTGACGGCAGCTCTGTCAGTAAGCGCAAAGAATGAAGTTACGGTCAATGTCCACGCCGACAAACCGGGTGCCACAATCAACAAGAACATCTACGGACAGTTCTCAGAGCATCTGGGTACCTGCATCTACGGCGGTCTGTGGGTTGGTCCGGAGTCATCAATTCCCAATACCAACGGTTACCGTAATGACGTGCTTGCTGCACTTAAGGAACTTGAGGTTCCCGTAATGCGCTGGCCGGGCGGCTGCTATGCCGATGAATACCACTGGATGGACGGCATCGGCCCCAAGGAGAACCGTCCCGTTATGGTAAACAACAACTGGGGTGGCATTGTTGAGGACAACAGCTTTGGTACACATGAGTTCCTTAACCTGTGTGAGCTGATAGGCTGCGAGCCTTATATCTCACTGAACGTGGGTAGCGGATCTGTAGAGGAGGCTGCCAAGTGGATTGAGTATATGAACGCCGCCGACGGTCCTATGGCCAAGCTGCGCAAGCAGAACGGTCGCGAGGAGCCCTGGCACGTTAAATATATAGGTATAGGTAATGAGGCATGGGGCTGCGGCGGTAACATGCTGCCTGAGTATTACTCAGACATTTTCCGTCGTTACCAGACCTACTGCCGCGACTTTAACGGCACTCAGCTCTTCAAGATTGCCAGCGGTGCAACCGATTACGACTACGAGTGGACCGAGGTCCTGATGAAGAAGGTAGGTTCAATGATGAACGCCGTTTCCCTGCACTACTATACAGTATCAGGTTGGGTTGGTGCCAAGAAGCCCGCTCTGGACTTTACCGATGAGGATTTCTACTGGTGTCTTGGCAAGTGCCTCGGCATTGAGCCCGTTATCCAGAAGCATCTGGCTATCATGAGCAAGTATGATCCCGAGCACAAGACTCCGCTGCTGGTTGATGAGTGGGGAACATGGTGGGAACCGGAGCCCGGCACTCAGCTCTATCAGCAGAGCACTATGCGTGACGCTCTTGTTGCATCACTCTCTCTTGACGTGTTCCACAAGTACTGCGACCGCATCCAGATGACCAACATCGCCCAGGTGGCCAACGTGCTTCAGTCTATGATCCTGACCAAGGATGACAAGATGGTGCTCACTCCTACATACTGGATATTTGATATGTACAAGCCTCACATGGATGCAACCTACATCCCCACTGACCTGGAGGGTGTTGAGGTTAAGCTGACTCCTAACGAGCGCTATGCCGCAAATCCTGATGAGACCGCAACCCGTCCTCTGCCGCTGTTCAGTTCAACTGCATCGACCAAGAACGGCAAGCTGCATATCTCAATGTCAAACGTTAAGCTGAACGAGGCTCAGAGCGTAACCGTAAAACTGGACGGCATCAAGGCCAAGAAGGTAACCGGTAAGATCCTTACCAGCGACAAGGCCAGCAACTACAACACATTTGAGAATCCCGATAAGATCAAGTTGGCCGATTTTGACGGCGCCCGCATAGACAAGAAAACGGGAGACCTCATCCTTGAGATTCCCGCCGCAAGTATCGTTACCCTTGAGGTTGAATAAAATAGATAAAGGTCGCTCAATTGAGCGGCCTTTTTTATTACATTTGCATACACAATCGCGATAGTAGCTCAGTTGGTAGAGCGTTGGCTTCCCAAGCCGAAGGTCGCGGGATCGTGCCCCGTCTATCGCTCTAATTATTAACCGCTAAACTATTATGAGAAGGATCCTGTCTATTCTAGTCTTTTCTTTTCTCCTGACGACCACATCCCAAGCACAGTTATCCCAGAACCCCAACAAATTCCTGGGTAACATCACCACCAGGTATTCGGTCGATGCAGGAGGCGGCGTGCCCGCATACTACACCCTCTGGAACCAGATCACTCCTGAGAACGAGTCCAAGTGGGGATCCGTTGAGGGAACACGTGGCAGATTCAACTGGGGAAGTGATACTCCGTTCAACTACGCCAAGAATCACAACTTCACCTATAAGTTCCATGCTCTTGTATGGGGAGCCCAGTATCCCAGCTGGTTTACGAGCAGTTTGTCTGTAAACGAACGCTACAATGCCATAGTAAACTGGTTTGACAAGGTAAAGGAGCATTACCCCGATCTGCCCATGATTGATGTTGTAAATGAGGCCGTAGGAATGCACCAGCAGGGTAATCCGCTTATGAAGGAGTCACTCGGAGGCGGAGGTAAGACAGGTTATGACTGGCTCATCAAGGCTTTTGAGCTGGCCCACGAGCGCTGGCCCAACGCCATCCTTATATATAATGACTATAACACCTTCCAGCACGATACGGATGCATATATAGATCTTATCCGCACACTGCGTGATGCCGGTGCTCCCATTGACGCTTACGGTTGCCAGTCACATGATGTTGACAACATCAGCTATGACAATCTCAAGAATTCAATGACCAAGATCCAGAATGCAGTAAAGATACCAATGTACATTACTGAGTTGGATATCAACGTAGAGGATGATGCCAAGCAGAAAGCACAGTATCAGAGCATATTCCCCTTGATGTGGGAGGCCGATTATTGCGCAGGCGTAACCCTTTGGGGATATATATACGGATCAACCTGGGTTGACCACTCCGGTCTCTACAAGAACAACTCCGAGCGTCCGGCAATGACCTGGCTTAAGGAGTATATGGCAACCGAAAAGGCCAAGACCGCCAAGAGCCCGTTCCCGGGAATGAAGAAACAGATTTCACTCTACATCAAGCCCTCCAAACTGAAGGCCACACGCGGCGAATCTCTTGATATCACCGTTACCGCCCAGATGGTAGACCAGAGCATAGCCATTGACAGCGTAAAGCTTTACGTCAAGAACGTGCTTGACACAATAATGACCGAGGCTCCTTATGTTGCCACATACGTACCTGCGTCAACCGGCAGTTACCCTCTGAAGGCAATCGTCTACACCCATGACGGCAAGACATACCAGCGTGAGGGCAGTTTCACAGCATATAACCCGCGCGCCACTTACGGCAAACAGCCCATAGCAATTCCCGGAACACTTCAGGCCGAGAACTATGACAAGGGCGGTGACGGAGTGACCTATCACGACAATGATTCACAGAACCAGGGTGACGCCAGTTTCCGCACATCCGAAGGGGTTGACGTTGTAAACGGCAACGGAGGCAACGCCATAGGTTACACCGGCACTGACGAGTGGCTGGAGTATACCGTAAACGTGGCACAGGCCGGTTATTACACATATGAGGCCGTAGCATCATCGGGTACCACAGGTTCAGGATTCCGTCTTGAACTCAGTGACGTAGACGGCATCACCAGCCTGACAGAGAACATCTCGGTTCCCCAGACCGCCAGCAACGACTGGAGTGTTTACAAGACCCTTAGCGGCAGAACACTCATCCCGCTCAAGGAGGGTGACCAGATAATACGTCTTACCATCACAGGTTCCAACTGTAATGTAGACAAGATAGTCTTCAAGCACGTTGAGGTGGACAACACCCTGAACGTGAAGATTGCTGCCACCCCCTCGCCTGCCACTGTAGGTGAGAACACCACACTCAAGTTCACACCTGCGAACGCAAAAAGGGACAGCGCCATAGCAAACGTAAGAGTTTACATAAACGGTTCGTTGGCAACAACCGTAAAGACAAGACCGTTCCAGTACAACTACAAGCCATCAGCCAAAGGTACCGTGAACGTTTCTGCTATTGCAGTGGACACATTGGGCCACGAGTCTGAAATAGCCAAACTCTCACTCAAGGTAAACAACAAACGCACCCCTTACAGTGGCTCAGGAACAAACCTCCCGGGAACTCTCCAGATAGAGCAGTTTGACAAGGGCGGCGAAGGTGTTTCATTCCATGACAGCGATTCAAACGATGAAGGCAAGGCCAATTACCGCACTGACAACGAAGGCGTTGACATTGTTACCGGCAACGGCGGATACGCGCTGGGCTACACTGCCAACGGAGAGTGGCTTGAATACACCGTCAACGTAAAGAAAAACGGATCATACGGCTACAAGGCAACGGTAAGTTCAGGTAGTAGCAATTCAAGCTTCAGGATCGGACTTATGAAGAACGGTTCAGAAACCGTACTGGCAAACGTATCAGTTCCCAACAACGGAAGTTGGGACACCTATCAGACCACCACGACTGATATTATCAGCGGTAAACTGTATGAGGGACAATACACAATAAGAATCACAATAACCGGAGCATACTGCAACATAGACAAGATTGAGTTTGTTTGTCTGGTTGAGGACGGAGTTAAATATGTAACCGATGAAGACATGCGCACATTGGGACCCATCTACAATATGGGCGGAGTGCGTGTAAACGAGTATAAGGACGGTATCAATATCATGAAAGGGAAAAAGGTCCTGATACTCGAATAAATGCCAAACTATATATTGACGCAAAGGGCTGATCCTGAAGGACCAGCCCTTTGTATTATGAAAAAAAACCGCATCGGTGATGTGATGAGAACTCCGGAAAAATAAGTTTTGAGCGCCCAGCCTCCTTTGTAATCCACCGACCGAAGGTTACCCCCTAAGGGGCGTGGCCCGCCATTGGAAACCGAAGCAATCCCGGTAGTCTTAATTGTTTGATGAGTCTCCCGATCTAACCCGGTGCGGTCATACAAAAGTAACAAAAAAAGTGTCCGGACAACCATCCGGACACTTTTTTAACTATTAGCTGTTGGCTTACTTAACCTTTTTAACGATAGCCTTGAAAGCCTCGGGGTTGTTCATAGCCAGGTCGGCCAGCACCTTACGGTTGATCTCGATACCAGCCTTGTGGATGGCACCCATGAGCTGTGAGTAGTTCATACCCTCCAGACGGGCAGCAGCGTTGATACGCTGGATCCACAGTGCGCGGAACTCTCTCTTCTTGTTCTTACGGTCACGGAAAGCATAAGTCAAACCCTTCTCCCAAGTATTCTTGGCAACGGTCCAAACGTTCTTTCTTGCACCAAAGTAACCTCTGGTAAGACCTAAAATTTTCTTTCTCTTTGCTCTAGAAGCAACGTGATTTACTGATCTCGGCATAGTTTTCTGTTTTTGACTGTTGATTAATCGGGATTAGATTATCTCATGCAGAGCAGTGACTTAACCTGCTTAGCGTTAGCCGGATCAAGAAGTGTGAAGTGATCCAGATTTCTTTTACGCTTCTTAGTCTTCTTGGTCAGAATGTGACTGTGGTAAGCGTGTTTTCTCTTGATTTTGCCCGATCCGGTAAGAGCGAATCTTTTTTTGGAACCGGAATTAGTCTTTGATTTCAACATTGTTATTAAAAATTTTGTTTGTTATTTATAACCGTAAGCACCATGCCCGGGCTTATCGGTCGTTTATTCATTATTATCTTCCTGCTTGGGTGCATCAGCTTTCTTGGGGGCGCCACCCTTCTTGGGTGAAATGAATATTGTCATACGCTTGCCCTCCAGAATGGGTGCCTGCTCCTGCTTTCCGTACTCCTCAAGGTCTTTTGCAAAGCGTGCCAGGATGTTCTCACCCTGCTCCTTGAACAGTATTGAACGACCGCGGAAGAAGACGTATGCCTTAACCTTGTCGCCGTTCTGCAGGAAACCTATGGCGTGCTTGAGCTTGAAGTTGTAGTCATGATCATCGGTCTGGGGTCCGAAACGGATCTCCTTGACGTCAATCTTGACCTGCTTAGCCTTGGCCTCCTTCTGCTTTTTCTTAAGCTGGTATATGAATTTGGAGAAATCAACTATTCTGCAAACCGGCGGAACCGCATTCGGTGAAATCAGGACCAAATCAAGTTCCATGTCATCGGCAATCTTGAGAGCTTCACGCAGAGATACCACCTTAGGCTCAAAGCCTTCACCGACTATACGTACCTCACGGGCACGGATTTCGTCATTGACCTGATACTGATCGCTTAAGTTGTCTTTCTTCATATTATTCCAAGCGGGCGCAAAATTACCATTTATTTATCATAGAATTAACTTCATCGGCAATTTTTTTACCGAAATCGTCAATTTTCATATTTCCAAGGTTCTCAGCACCCTGCTTACGTACGTTTACCTCACCCATTTCGGCCTCTTTCTCGCCTACTACCAGCATGTACGGAATGTGCTTTACCTCATTGTCGCGGATCTTACGTCCAATCTTCTCGTTGCGGTCATCAACGAAGCTGCGAACCTCATACTTGTCCTCAAGTTCCTTCTGAACCTTATGGGCATACTCGTTAGCCTTCTCTGAGATAGGCAGGATAGCAACCTGGTCAGGAATGAGCCACAGCGGGAACTTACCGGCGGTATGCTCAATGAGCACTGCAACGAAACGCTCCATTGAACCGAACGGTGCGCGGTGAATCATAACCGGACGCTCCTTCTGGTTGTCTGAGCCGATATACTCGAGCTCGAATCTCTGAGGCAGGTTGTAGTCAACCTGGATGGTACCCAGCTGCCAGCGGCGGCCCAGGGCATCCTTAACCATGAAGTCCAGCTTAGGACCGTAGAATGCAGCCTCGCCGTACTCGACGGTAGCCTTCAGGCCCTTCTCCTGGCAAGCCTCAACGATAGCGCTCTCAGCCTTCTCCCAAACTTCATCGCTACCTACATACTTCTCGTGGTCGTTAGGATCACGCAGTGATATCTGAGCCTCAAAGTTGTCAAAATCAAGAGCCTTGAAGATGATCTCAATGATCTCCATTACGCGGATGAACTCACCCTTAACCTGATCGGGACGACAGAAGATATGTGCATCGTCCTGGGTGAAACTGCGTACGCGGGTCAGTCCGTGCAACTCACCGCTCTGCTCGTAACGGTATACGGTACCGAACTCTGCAATGCGCAAAGGCAGGTCGCGGTATGAGCGGGGCTGTGACTTGAATATGCAGCAGTGGTGGGGGCAGTTCATAGGCTTGAGCAGGTAGCACTCACCCTCCTCAGGAGTGGTGATGGGCTGGAAACTGTCCTTGCCGTAGTGATCCCAGTGACCTGAGGTTACATACAACTGCTTTGAGCCGATATGCGGAGTGATTACCTGCTGGTAACCGTAACGCTTCTGTATACGTGAAAGGAAATCCTGCAGGCGCAGACGCAGTGCTGTGCCTTTGGGCAACCAGATGGGAAGACCCTTACCTACCATGTCGCTGAACATGAAGAGTTCCATCTCCTTACCGATCTTGCGGTGGTCACGCTTCTTAGCCTCCTCCAGGAGTGTCAGATACTCATCAAGCATCTTCTGCTTGGGGAATGTGATACCGTAGATACGGGTCATCTGCGGGCGCTTCTCGTCACCGCGCCAGTATGCGGCCGATGTAGCCAGCAGCTTGATGGCCTTGATGGCACCGGTGTCAACCAGGTGCGGTCCGCGGCACAGGTCAGTGTAGTTACCCTGAGTGTAGGTGGTGATGGTTCCGTCCTCCAGGTCGGCAATGAGTTCATTCTTGTAACTCTGACCGCGTGAAGCGAAGAACTTGAGTGCATCGGCCTTTGAGATCTCCTCACGGACCAGTTTCTCCTTCTTCTGGACAAGTTCCTTCATCTTTGCCTCAATGGCGGGGAAATCGCTCTCCTTGATGGTTACGCCTTCAGGAGGCATTATGTCATAGTAGAATCCCTTCTCGATTGCCGGACCGATACCGAACTGTGTGCCGGGATAGAGTTCCTGCAGAGCCTCGGCCATAAGGTGGGCGCTGGTGTGCCAGTATGCGTGCTTGGCCTCCTCGTCCTCCCACTTGTGCAGCTTGATGGTAGCATCGGTGGTTATGGGGCGGTTGAGCTCTGTAATCTGGTCGTTTACACTGCAGGCCAACACATCCTGTGCCAGTCTCTGGCTGATGCTCTCAGCAATCTCATAACCGGTTACGCCGCTTTCATATTCGCGTACGGAACCGTCGGGAAACGTAATCTTTATCATGTTGTTTTATAGTAATTTCTAATTGAGCGTGCGAATTTATCAAATTATTCGGACTTTGAGAAGCGTTTGATGATATTATACGCTGAATATATGCCAAGTTCGCCTGCGCGGCTCAGGTCACGGAAGGCCTCATCCATGCGGTTCATCAGTACCAGAACCAGGCCCCGGTTATACCAGGCTTCGGCAAGAGTCTCGTCCAACTTGATGGCTTTGTCCAGATCCACAAGTGCCGCGGGCATGTCATTGGCCATGGCATAGATGGTGCCGCGGTTGTAATATGCGTAAGCGAATTCCGGTTCCAGGTCAATGGCGCGTGTCAAATCTCTCAGTACCGACTGGTAACCAACCTCACGGTCGGTCTCCTGCTCGGCGCGCCTTATCTCGACTGAGCGTGCCCTTACCTGTGCGCGGCAGAACCACACTGCCCAGTTGTCGGGATCCACCTGCACTGCCTGATTCAGGTCCGATTCGGCATTGGTAAAGTCCTGCAGCAGGGCAAAGTCAACGGCTCTGGCCAGCAGCAGACATCCCGCATTGGCGGTATTGTCCGATAAGTACTGAGTGCGCAATCCTATATCGGCAAAGAGTCTGTCTATCTGCCTCTGGGTAAGTTGAACCTCACGGTTCTCAAGCATCAGTTCTGACATGAAGCATCCCGACGCAGAGAGTTCATCGACAGCCTTGCTGCTATGTACGGCGTTGACTGTCTGACTGTTATCCTTATAGAATGTAAAGCGGAACGGCTCCAGATACTTGACATCCACATTGCGGTTCTGCACCTTGCCGCGGTACTCGCTTGCGTATCCGGTTGAGTTCTCCAGGTTGTCGTCAACTATGATCTTGCGGTAGTTGCGCACGTTCTTGTCAGATTTCTCCCTGGTCTTGCCGTTATCCTCCTTCTCATCATCGTCTGATGCGTATCCCATGGCGTTGTTGAAACGGCGGTTCTGCTCCTGCAGCACCACCATCGCATCGGCTTCGGCTCCGCGGTGGTTACCCAGTTTCTCACGCACCTCGCTGCGCATCTGATAACCCTGGGTGAACTGCGGATACTCCTCAAGCACCCTGGTGATATCCTGCTCGGCCCCACGGTAATCGCCCGTCTGGTCACGCAGTATGCCGCGGTAGAAGACGGCCATCAGGTTGTCGGGCTCGGCGGCAATGACAATGTCAAAATCCTCTATGGCACGGTTGTCATCACCTATCTGGGCACGCAGGTTACCGCGGTTGTAATGACCGGTCACATTGCCCGGGTCTATCCTTATGCACATATCGTAATCTGACAGTGCACCGTTCAGATTATCACGGCAATAGCGCACCATTGCGCGGGTTATGTAGAAACCGGCGTCACCCGGATCCAGATATATGGCACGGTCCAGGTCTGATTCGGCCTCTTCATAACGTTCCATGCGGGCCAGCATCACTCCGCGGCGATGCAGCATGGACGGGTCGTATCGGTTTACATCGACGGCCTTGTTCACCCACTCCAGCGCACCCAGGCTGTCACCCTGTTCCCACATCAGATCGGAGCGCATGGCCATGGCAGGTGCATATTTGGGCGATTCCTCAATAAGGGTATCGGCCACCTTTACAGCCTCCTCGTTACGGTCCATACGCATCAGGCACAGAATCAGGTTGTGCCGCATCGCGGTGTTGGTGGGGTCACGGCGCAGTCCTTCGCGGAAATCGGCCATAGCCTCCTCATACTTGTTCTGATAGACGCGTGAAAGTCCCCTGACCTGATATGCGTTCACCACGAACGGGTTGCGGTCAATAGCCTGGCTGCAGTCCTGTTCGGCACCGCGGAAATCCTCAAGCGATAGTTTGGCCACGGCCCTGTAGAAATAGGGCTCGGCCAGATACGGCTTGGCGTTTATTACCTGGTTGAAATACTGGATGGAGAGTACGTAATCATCAAAATAGAGAGCGGTCCTGGCCACCGACATCATACGGTCGGTGTTTATCTGAGCCTTTACCGGAGCAAATATGCCCAATAAGGCTGCAGTTAAGGCAATGACGGCCCGCCCTATTCTCATTATTACTTACGTGCTACCTTGACTTTGTAGTCACAACTGAACTTTCCGGCGGCGATGGAACTCAGTGCTTTCTTGTTCATCTGACGGCGCAGCGGTGACATACGGTCTATGAAACACTTGCCGTCCAGATGGTCTATCTCATGCTGCAGGACACGTGCGGGGAATCCCTCAAACCACTCGTCATGCTCCTGGAAGTTCTCATCCAGCCAACTTACGCGGACACGCTCGGGACGGTTAACCTTCTCGTGAATGCCCGGGAAACTCAGACAACCCTCCTCATACGGAACCATGGCTCCGTCAGTCTCCTCAATGTAGGGGTTGATATACGTACGGAAGTAGTCCTTGAACTCCGGCTGGTCATCGGAAATGACATCAAGGTCAACTACCACCAGTCTGATTGAAAGGCCCACCTGGGGAGCGGCAAGTCCCACACCCTCGGATTTTCTGAGTGTCTCATACATATCCTGAATGAGTTGCGGCAGACCCTCATAGCTGCTGTCAATTTCTTCCGCCTCTTTTTTCAGGACGCCCTGTCCATACGTGTAGATAGGTAAAATCATATTTCTTTATATTGTTTTGAATCCATAAACGACTCCAGGATGATGGTGGCGCTCACCTCATCCACAAGTGCCTTGTTGCGGCGTGCCATACGTCCTATACCCGAGTCAAGTATCGCCCTCTGGGCTATGACCGATGTGAACCGCTCATCGAACATGACCACCTTCTTGTCGGGGTACTGCTTGACAAGTTTGTCCACAAAAGGACGTATCTGTTTCATGCTGGCCGATTCCTCTCCGTTCATGTTGGTGGGATAACCCACAACTACGACATCTACGCTCTCCTTGCTGAAATAGTCAGCCAGGAAAGCGTTCAACTCATGCGTAGCCACGGTTTTTAATCCCCCCGGCACTATGCGCAGCGGGTCTGTCACCGCGATTCCGGTACGTTTGGTACCGTAATCAATAGCAAGAATCCTGCCCAAGGTTACTTTCTGTAGAGAATCCAGGCGCTCTGGAAATCCTGATTGTCAGGATATCTGGCCTTGAACTTGGTACGTTCTGCAACAGCCTCCTCCTTGGTGTCAAAGCTTGCGCATACCACACGGTAGGTCTTGCCTGCCTCGTTAACCACAACGACTGCCTTATAGCCATCGTTCACAAGGCGCTCTCTGAGAGCATCGGCATTTGCTTTGAGCGAGAAACTGCCGCATACTATGCCGTATGCCTTGATCTCCTGTTCGCCCGATACAACCGATACCTTCTCCTCGCGTACGGAAATATTGGCAACATCCTCGGCAGTGGGAGTATCATTTTCTGATGCTACCGGCTCCTCGATGACTGCCTTTGCGCCATCGTCTGCAACTGCCTTCTCATATGCCTCCTTATAGGCGTTCTGACTTGATTTGCACGCTGACAGCGAAAGGACTGTTCCCGCAATCAGCAGATAAGCTATTTTCTTCATAGTCTTAATGATATTATTAATTAGTCCTGTTAAGGAACGTATTTGTATCTGTTTTGTTACTGCTCACAGTGTCTTTTGCAAGACATCCCGCAACTATGTCACGGGGTACAAGTTTCCAGTCTGTAGCCTTGGGCACACGGTATTCCTGACCTGTCTCTTTGTTAAGAGCCAGAGCGGTGATCATGTAGTACCGGATATCGGCCGGTGACGAACCGTTCAGGCGCTCACGCATCTCCTGCGTGGTGATGCCGATGGTACGGCTCAGCGTAGTTCCAAAGTACTGGTAAGAGTTTATCGTGGTCCTGTACATCTTCTCATCACTGAACGGCTGTCCGTCAGACATGGAGATTATGTTGATGCGGCTGCCCTCAGGTTTTGTGACATCAATCTCATACCTGATGCCGGCGGCCGTAACCAGATTGCTCATGGAACGGCGGCGTGACTTGAGCATGCCTCCGTTACCGTCCTTGACGGTATTGTAGAACTGGCTTGCAGACTGCTCAAGCGCCTTACGGATCTCACTGCCCTTCATCATGACCGATACCATGAAGTTGTCCGAGTCATAGACGCTGAACATATCCTTCACCCTGATAGGGCCGGCAGGGAAAAATGACTTGCTGTATCCGGGTGACGCAAGTGAGACCTCGGCGCCCACAAAACGCATCTGTACGGTATGCAGCAAATCCATCAGCGTGGACCTTCCCCAAAGTACGGAATCTGCCTCAAGCGGGGCCGCAAGCACTCCTGCAATTGAATCAGAATACTCCTTCAGATCCTCATACCATCCCGACAGTTTTTTGGCAAAACGCTTGTCAGGAATCTCGGATGTGATATTCACAAGTTCACCCTTGGTCTCAATGACGGGATGGTCAGTTCCTGCTCCCGTAACGGTAAGGGTTGTCAAACCTGCATTGGTCAGGAACGGGCCCGTGTTGAGCACAAGAACCGAATCTCCGTTGCAGTCTACCGTCTTGAGGCAACGTGCCCTATGGTCATGTCCGTACAGTATCACATTGAAACCGGGTACTTCATTTACTAT
Source organism: Bacteroidaceae bacterium (assembly GCA_045586125.1). GTDB lineage: Bacteria > Bacteroidota > Bacteroidia > Bacteroidales > Bacteroidaceae > Colenecus. Next base: position 15,971 of record JAZMZT010000204.1, read on the forward strand.
CTTGCGGACCACATTCTCCGTGACTCCGTCCTCATTACGGCCGCCGTCATAACCTGAGTGGAACAGGCCCACTACCACATCAACCTTCTTGGTGCCTTTCAGAATAGGCATCCAGTATTTGGCAGACTCAATGATATCGGCCACGTCAAGTTCCCTGCGGTCATTGGGCTGCTGGAGATTACTCAACTGGGTTGACATGCCCAGAACGCCTATCCTGACTCCCTGGGCCTCATATATCCTGTAGGGTGCCAGATAATCGCCCGGGGTCTCATAGTAGACATTTGCCCCCAGTGCCGGACAGTTCAGATCCCTGAGGAACCTGTCGTAACAGGTGGGACCCACTGAGAAATCATGGTTTCCCAGAACCGTGGCAAAGCACCCAAGGTAGTTCAGGGCCTCGGCCGGAAGGCTGGTCCTTGAGAACTGGGCTGTTACGTCCTGATATACATCAACTGCGCCCTGCAGGTTGTCACCGGCATCCAGATAGACTACGTTACGGTTCTCCTTGCGCAGCCTGCTCATGAAAGTAGACAACTTGGCAAGGCTGCCCTCTCTCTGCTGACCGGTCAGACAGTCCTCATCGAATATCCGTCCGTGGATATCGGATGTGGATACCAGACGCACGGTAACCGGCTTATTTGGGCCGGTACAGCCTGTCACGATTGCCAGTATGACAGACAGACAGAGGATATTCTTTGTTAACTTCTTCATTTTACGAATGACCATGATTCAAGACTCATATTACCTGTTGAGGTGATGTAGAGTTCATCCTGTACTCCCTTTAACCTATTGACCAGCGGAACACGTATCTCAGCGTATTCCGACGGTGAGTCAAACTCGGCAATGGCTATCATCGTACCCGATGAACTGGGAGCGTCTGATAATACGGCAAGTATTCCCTGACCCTTGACCTTGGCGGTAAAACCCACGGGACCTTCGGCCAGATCCACCTTGGAGAGTCCTATCCATGAGCCGGATTTGAATTCGGCCGTACAGACATTTGTTCTTTTGTTATAATTTGTAGTCACACCATTCTCCCAAGCCATAGTCGCCCCGGGAACAGTTTGATAGGGATTGAAATTCTTAAGTTGTGAAACTCCTTGCTCTGTTATGTCAGATGTAGTCAGTCTGGTGATCCTTGCATTGACCGTATCAACTTTAAGCACACTCAAACATGTACTGCGCAACTCCACATTGTCATTAATATCCGGATTAGAACTGCGCATGGCACTCTTAAGCGTACGGGTGTGATAGAGAGCATAATACTTGCCCTTGAACTCCACAAATGCATGGTGATGGTTTCCTCCACCACCTGCCCATGACGCACCACCGGGATTATCAGAACAGCAGTCTACATAGGTAAACGGACCAAGAGGATTGTCAGACTCCATATAGCCCACATTTCCTCTGCCGGGACCACCGTCTGCCTGGAAATTGGAACAATAACTGTATAGATACTTGCCACCTACCTTGTTGATTCCAGCATCCTCAAACAGACAAGGAGGCCTTATCTCTATAGGAGTTCCGACAATTGATGTCATATTATCACCCAACTGTACGCAACGCGCCGAACGCGGATCGGCTGCATTCAGATTATCTATGCCACCTCCAAAATAAAGATATGCCTTTCCGTCATCGTCAATAAGCACAGCCGGGTCATAAACAGAAGGGACAACCGAAACTGAGCAGTTCTCTGTATTGTGGTTAACGAGAGCCTTACCGAGTGGATCTGTCCAGGGACCATAGGGGGTATCAGAAGTAAGCACACCAATACCGCTTGAATTGTTGGAAAAATACATGAAGTACTTCTCCTTGCCGTTTATTGTCTTGTGTGCGGCACAGGGAGCCCACATATTCACGGCCCATGAGGCAGGACCTCCTATACCGGCTACGGGTTGAGTACCGTGATCCGTCCAATTGACCAGGTCATCCGATGAAATGATGGTCACATTTTTACAGTCAGTATAATCCCAAGCATCCGTAATCGGGTTTCCGTCAGTTGACTTATAAAGATGGTCATCAGTCATATAGACATAGAGCCTGTCTCCGTCAACCATTCCGAACGGATCGGCGCCGAATTTGTGTCCCATCAGCGGATTGTGGTTACCTGTCTTCTTGTATGATGTTTTCTTGAAACTCACAATACTCTTACGTTCCAGGATCAGTTCCTTCACAGTCCTGCGGTTGGTGCTTTCTATCTCGGGATTCCAGACTGTTATGCTGTCAATCCCGTCATAGGCTATGGAATCAACCTTAGGTTTGGAATAGTTCTGATTCCTGTTGTAATAAATCATGGCCTTGCCCTCCCTCTGGGCAGCCGCCAGACTGTCAAAGGTGACTAGAGGATATTCCTTTGCCTCACCGTTTTGCCAGACCGACAATGTCCTGTAACCCTGCCCGTAGGCGGAGGTAATGGCCGTAAACAACAATATCGTCAAAAATGCCCTTTTCATAAATATCATCTGCGTATCAGATTCCCAAATCCTTCTTGAACGCGTCAATCTTCTTCATAGCCTCGGCCTGAACCTTCAGGTAATCCTTCTTGTCAGCCATAGGCAGTTTAGCCTCCATGTAGAACTTTATCTTGGGCTCGGTGCCTGAAGGACGGACCGATATCTTGTCACCTGCGGCAGTAAAGTACTGCAGCACGTTTGACGGCTCGGGCATTACCAGGTCGGTAACCTTACCCTGTGCATCGGTCTGCTTGAGCAGCTTGAAGTCCTTTATCAGAACCACCTTCTCACCTGCCAGAGTCTTGGGCGGGTTGGCGCGGAACTGCTCCATCATGGTCTTGATCTCATCGGCACCGCTCTTACCGGGCTTAACCACGCTTACGGCACCCTCCTGTGAGAATCCGTACTCCTGGTATGCATCCAGCAGCAGGTCCCACAGGGTCTTGCCGTTCTCCTTTGCCCAAGCGGCAATCTCAGCCATCAGTGAGCAGGCCGATACGGCATCCTTGTCACGTACAAAGTCCTCGGCCAGGAAGCCAAAGCTCTCCTCACCGCCTCCAATGTAGTGCTTGCCCTTGGCGTTCTCATCGGCAATAACCTTGGCAATCCACTTGAAACCGGTGTAGCAGTCAAACATCTCCAGGTTGTTCTTCTCGGCGATGCGGCTGATAACCTCAGTGGTTACGATGGTCTTTACGATATACTCCTTACCGGTCATCTTGCCCAGTTTGGTGTACTGTGTTATGATGTAGTACAGGAAAATCATTGCGGTCTGGTTACCGTTCAGAAGGGTAAGTTCACCCTTGTCATCGCGGCAGGCCACACCTAAGCGGTCGGCGTCGGGGTCCGATGCCATTACAACGTCGGCATTCAGTTTGCGGGCCAGTGCCAGAGCCATGGTCAGAGCCTCGGGATACTCGGGGTTGGGTGATACTACGGTCGGGAAGTTGCCGTCCGGAATCATCTGCTCGGGAACGCAGTTCACGTTGGTGAATCCCCACTGCTTGAGTGAGCGAGGTATCATTACTCGGCCGCATCCGTGAAGCGGAGTGTAAACTATGCAGAGGTCATGGTTGCGCTTAACCAGAGCGGGATCTATACAGATACCCTCAATGGCATCCAGATAGGGTTTATCCACCTCCTCGCCTATGATCTGGATCAGAGCGGGGTTACCCTTGAACTTGATATCGGCCACCTTTACCTTGGCAACCTCATCGATTATACCGGTATCGTGCGGAGCCAGCACCTGTGCGCCGTCCTCCCAGTAGGCCTTGTAGCCGTTGTACTCGCGGGGGTTGTGGCTGGCGGTCACGTTCACACCGCTCTGGCAGCCTAAGTAACGGATGGCAAATGATACCTCAGGTGTGGGGCGCAGGTCATCAAACAGATAAACCTTGATGCCGTTTGCGCTGAATATGTTTGCTACGGTCTCGGCAAACAGGCGGCCGTTGTTACGGCAGTCATGTCCCACTACGACCGATATCTCCTTACGCTCCTTGAAGTTTTTGTTCAGATAGTTGGCCAGACCCTGGGTAGCCATACCCACGGTGTATATGTTCATGCGGTTGGTACCTGCGCCCATGATACCGCGCAGTCCGCCGGTTCCGAACTCCAGATCCTTGTAGAATGCGTCAATCAGATCTGACTTGTCCTCTTTTGCCATGAGGGCCTTGACCTCCTCACGGGTCTTCTCATCGAATGAACTGCCCAGCCACTCCTGAGCCTTG
>JAZMZT010000205.1:0-3342 GCA_045586125.1 Bacteroidaceae bacterium
TACAGTTTGGGCTCGTTCTCCTTTACCCATGCCAGCTTGGCTGCGGTAAAGTTACCCGGTGAGTTGAGCAGGTTGGTCAGGCACTGGCCCTTACCTATCTCGCGGAAAGCCTTGTCACCGTAAGGAACTGCACGTGAGTCACACCAGATGATAGCGGGACGCAGAGCCTTGCCGTTCTTGTCAACGCATACAAGACCGTGCATCTGGTATGAGATACCGATAGCCTCGATCTCATTGCCCTTGGCACCTGACATCTGCATAACCTTGGCGGTCACGTTCTTGAGGTATGTCCACCAGTCATCGGGTTCCTGCTCAGCCCAACCCGGATTGAGAGCCTTGATGGGGGCCTCGCTGTCGGGATAGAAAGCCGATGCTACACTCTTTCCTGTCTCAATTGACACCAGGCTGGCCTTCACTGAGGAACTGCCTATGTCATAGCCTAACAGATACTTCTTCATAAGTCTATTATTGTTTTGTTTAAAGTTATTATCTCACTACCATAGTGTAATTGACAAAGCCTGCGCCGTCATACTCTATGTCTGCCTCCGCTACCCGGTCAGGCATATGGTAACGCACCTTGAATATGCGCTTGCCGCGGAATGCCTTGTAATTACCTCCTATCCTGCCAATATTGATAAAACAGGCATGCTCGTCCTCAGTAAATGATATGGGGATGACGGAGAATGCACCGTTCTCATATGCGTTTGTGGTACCGTCATCCTCGTAGAGCAGGAAATGTCCCTCACTGCCCGCATAGAGGTCAACAGTCAGGACATCGGCGGAGTGCTCATCGACATAATGGACATCTTTGCCTGAAATCAGTATGGCCCCTGAAGGAACGAACAGCGGAATACGCTCGTAGGGTGCATCGGCCTCAATGGTCTGCCCACCCCAATATGTAGAATCGGTGTAATAGTCATACCAGATCTTTCCTTCCGGCAGATATACCGCCCTTGTGGTGTCGCCGTATTCGTAAACCGGGCATACCATCAGTGAAGGTCCGAACATATACTGGTCCGATATGTTGCGTGCAATGGAATCCTCGGTGTAATCCATAACCAGGCCGCGCATGATTACGCTTCCGTTCAGCCATGCCTGTCCTGCCAGAGAGTAGATGTAAGGCATCAGGCGGTAACGCATCCTGTTGTAGTACACGATTGACTTGTAAGCCGGATGGTCAGCCGGGGCAATGTTCCAAACCTCACGCAGCGGGAACTGGCCATGCGCCCTGTAGAGCGGGCAGAATGTACCGAACTGATACCAGCGGGTCTGCAGTTCACGCCATTCCTTAAGGTCGGCAGTCTCCACATGTGAGCGGTCATAGAAGCGCTGGGCGTTGGCATAACGGTTCTCAACGCAGAAACCGCCTATATCCATTGTCCAATAGGGATTGCCGCAAAGCGAGTAGTTCATGCCGGCGGTTATCTGTGAGCGCATATCCTCCCAGCGGGTACCTATGTCACCACTCCATGAAGCGGTCGAGTAACGCTGAAGTCCAGCAAATCCCGAACGGGTCAGCTGGAACACGCGCTTGGTTGAATCCTCCTTCATCAGACCCTCGTAAATGGCCTGCGCATTCATGAGTGAATAGGCCATCAGATACTCTGTCGATGAACCCAGCGCAGTAGGTCCGCAAAGGGCCTTCCAATAGTCCATGGGCACGCAGTCGCGTATGTTGGGCTCACTGGCATCCATCCACCAGGCATCAATGCCGTAGCCGTACAGATGATCCTTAAGCTGGTTCCAGAAGAGTTCACGGGCACCCTCTGCATATGCGTCATAGAATGAGCCGATGTAACCGGGGCCCACCCAGTCACGTATGCTGTCCTCAACGGCACGGGTATACATCCAGCCGTGAGAGTCAAATTCCCTGTAATGCTCGGTCGATGCGTAGAACTTGGGCCAAACCGAGATCATCAGATGTGCGTGCATGTCATGAACGCGGTCCATCATGCCCTTGGGATCGGGATAGCGGGTCTCGTCAAACTCATGTGAGCCCCACTCGTCCTCCTTCCAGTAATTCCAGTCCTGAACGATATTGTCCAGGCCGATGCCTCTGCGGCGGAATTCCCTTACGGTCTGAATCACCTCATTCTGGGTATGGTAATGCTCACGGCTCTGCCAGAATCCCATAGCCCACTTGGGCAGCATGTTGGGACCTCCCACCAGTGAATGAAGTTCATGTATGACGTTGTCCATGTTGTCGCCCGATATGAAATAGTAATCGGACTCCTGGACCATCTCGTTCCACATTGTCAGTTTCTCCTTCTGCTCCTGCTCAACGGGTGCATATGCACGCAGACCGCAGTATGACGTGCCGCCGTCGGGGCGCCACTCAATGCGCAGGTTGTACTTCTTACCCTGCTCCATATCAAAACTGAACTTGTATGAGTTGGGGTTCCATGCCGTACGCCAGCGCTCCTTGACGACCTCCTGATCACCCAAGAACACCCTGATGTAACCTGCATAATAGAGAATGAAATCATATGTGCCTGACTCAGGAGCCTCCAAAGCGCCTTCATAAAGAACGTTCTGTCCCAAACGCGGCAGATTCTTTACCGTCTCTGAATCAACAAAATAGATTGAATCCTCCTGTCTTGTCTGGGTGCGTCCGCGCATTCCTGAATAGGTACCGGTCAGACTGCCCTCGTTGCCGTCCTTGTCATAGAGTTTGAACAGACGGTTCAGTTGCTGATAGGGTTCCGTATTGCCGAACCTGCCCTGTGAATATGAATCCCACAGGATTCCGTATCCGTTTGATGAAATCACGAACGGAATGCTGATCTTGGTGTTGTATTGGTAAAGTTCCTCATTCTGACCCTTGTAGTTCCACTGGTCAGACTGATGCTGTCCCAGTCCGTAAAGGCCCTCATCATCAGAGGTATCAAAACGGTTCACTGTCGAATAACCCTGCGTATCGTCCACCTCTATCGGAGTAAACCTGGCAGGCTCAGACTCATTTGACAACCTGTTTCCGCCGGCATCGGTAAAACGCACCCTTCCGTCGGCCTTTCTTACTATGGCGCTCATGCCGCCGGTCTGAAGTTCCACCTCATCCTTACTGTTGCGTACTGCAAAGCCGGTCTGCTTAGCGGCATCGGGCAGGATTATAAGGCTGTTGCGATCATGAAAAACCTTGTCAGGAGTAGCGCTGACACGAATGATACGGTCCGACATAACGGTAAGCCTTACCTTCTGCGGACCACACTTGACGGGCTGTTTTACGTTTACTATGACGCCGTCCTCAAGAGTCTTGTACTCCTGCTTCTGACATGATGCCATGGTCAGAACCAGAAAGACGGGAACGATATGTAACAAACGGAATTTCATACACATGCCAAT
>JAZMZT010000206.1:0-2254 GCA_045586125.1 Bacteroidaceae bacterium
TTCACACGATTGTGCTCGTCAAAGTACAGCTCCAGCGGCACCAGCGCCAGACCCTTGGTGCGCAGGCGCTGGTCGAGCACGCGAATCTGCCGCTTATGCAGTAGCAGCTTGCGCCTGCGTTCTGGTACACCAGTTCTGCCACATAGGCGGTCACGTTATGATTCAGGGCGGTTCAGGCTGCAGCAAGGACATCCCGCCCTACGTAATAGGCGGCCGTCATCCGGTCATCTACGCCGGTCTGAACATTGTTGGTCTGCGCCGTCGCGGTTTCACAAACGAGACTATCGAGGCCATCCACAACGCCTACCGTATCATCTACCAGAACGGTCTGAACGTAAGCCAGGCTATTGCAGCCCTCAAGGAGGACCCGATATCACAGACCCCCGAGGTTCAGTACATCATCAATTTCGTGGAGTCATCAGAAAGAGGAATTATTACGACTAAATAAAAACATATCGATATGGTTTACAGATTCATTTTCATTTCCGATGAGGTCGATGACTTCTATCGTGAAATCCAGATCAATTCATCAGCGTCATTCCTGGATTTCAGCAATGCAATCCTGAAATCTGTAGGATATCCCGATGACCAGATGACCTCATTCTTCATCTGCGAGGACAACTGGGAGAAGCGTGAGGAGATTACCCGCGAGGAGATGAACACCAGCTCCGAGGTGGATAATTTCGTTATGGCCGATACCCCTCTTGACGAGTTGATTGAGGACGAAAAGCAGCGTCTCATCTACATCTTCGACCCTTTAACAGAACGTTGCTTTTTCATTGAATTAAAGGAGATTATAACAGGCAAGACTCTTAAGGAAGCCGTCTGCACCGCAAGCCAGGGCAATGCTCCCAAACAGACCATTGACTTTGACGAGATGGCCAAGTCCGGCCCCGCCATTGACGTCGATGAGAACTTCTACGGCGATGAAGGATTTGATTCCGATGAACTTGATGAGGAAGGATTCGGCATGGAAGGCGGCGCTGAAGGCGGTACTGTAAGCCTGGATTCCATTGACGACCTTTATTGAGTGAAGACTTTAGTCATCATACTTGGACCAACCGGCGTGGGCAAGACCGAATTATGTCTGACCCTCGCCGATTTGTTTCATACCCCTATCATTTCGGCCGATTCCAGGCAGATGTATGCTGACATTCCCATATGTACGGCTGCCCCTACTCCCTCTGAGAGGGCACGTGCCGAGCATTACCTGGTAGGAAACCTCAGTCTGGATGACTACTACAGTGCCGCCAAATACGAAGAGGATGTCATGGCGCTCACGGATAGACTATTCGCAAGCCATGACGTTTTACTGGTTACAGGCGGCTCAATGATGTACATAGATGCCCTGTGCTATGGTATAGACCAGATTCCCACCATTCCGGACGATATCCGGCTGCCCCTTCTGGAGCGCTATGAGAAGGAGGGACTGGACAAACTGGTTCAGGAACTCAAACTGCTGGATCCGGAGTACTATAAACAGGTGGACAGAAAGAATCCCAAGCGTGTTCTGCATGCTCTTGAGGTCTGCTACATGACCGGTCACCCCTACTCCGACCTGCGCAAAGGACAAAAGGCCGAGCGTCCGTTCAATATCGTACGCATCGGCCTTATACGACCACGCGAGGAGTTGTATGAACGCATCAACCGCCGCGTTGACAAGATGGTCAGCGAGGGTCTGATTGACGAGGCACGCCGCATGTATCCGCGCCGCGGGCTCAACTCACTCAACACGGTGGGCATGAAGGAGCTGTTCAGTTGGATGGACGGCGCCCTGACCCCAGAAGGCAAGCCCTGGACGCTGGAGTTTGCCATTGAGAAGATAAAGCAGAACACCCGTATTTATTCACGCAAACAGATGACGTGGTTCAAGCGTGACGAGAACACACGCTGGTTCCACCCTGATGATATTGAGGGTATTACCCGTTACATTAAGGATAGCATATGCTGATAAGACTTTACGAAAAGAACCCCAGCCAGCGCGATCTGGACCGCATTCTGGATGTCCTGAACGGCGGCGGAGTCATTGTATTCCCCACCGATACCGCCTACGCCATAGGATGCCACGCACTTAAGGAGCGTCCCATTGAGCGTATATGCCGCATCAAGGGACTCAACCCGCAGAAACACCGTTTCTCTATTGTGTGCTATGACCTGAGTGACATCAGTCAGTACGTCCAGATAGACAACAGTACATTCAAGAAAGTCGGAGGCCAAGCGGTCTTAGGAAGACAACTTAGTAATTCAACTCCTT
>JAZMZT010000207.1:0-3230 GCA_045586125.1 Bacteroidaceae bacterium
GGATTTTGACCGGGTCAGCGTGGTGGGCATACTGCAGGCCGACTCCATGATGAGTTACCCTGATTTCCGTTCGACCGAACGCGGATACCAGCTGATGGCTCAGGTGGCCGGACGTGCCGGACGCAAGGATGTTCCCGGTAAGGTGATTATACAGACCCGCCAGCCCGATGCACCCGTCATGAACCTGGTACGCAGCAATGACTACGAGTCGTTCTTTCAGAACCAGATGGAGGAGCGTAACGCATTCGGCTATCCCCCCTACTCCAGAATCATTTCCATTTCCCTGAAAGGCGTTAAGCCCGATCAGGTAGACCGTGCGGCCCTGATACTGAGAGGCCAACTGGCATCAGTGCTGGGTGAGGACAAGGTGTTGGGACCCGATGCCCCTCCCGTTGCAAAGGTCATGTACAGGTACATACGGCGCATAATCATAAAACTGCCGCTTGAAATCACGGTAGACAAAAGCCGTGCGCTGCTGTCCAAAGCGCTGGACAACACCCTGTCGCAGAATGTAAGCGGTATTACTGTTTCTTTTGATCCGGACCCACAGTAGCCTCAGGGTAACTGATACGGGTGTGGTACATGGTGCGGAGTTTCTCCTTGAAAGTCTCCTTTACACGGTTTATGTCCTGCCAGCTGATGGGGCAGTCCTGGAAGTAACCCTCCTGAACCTGGGTGTCTATTATCTTGTCCACAAGTTCACCTATGCTCTCTTCAGTATACTCCTTGAGGCTGCGTGAAGCGGCTTCGACGGCATCGGCCATCATTACCACGGCGGTCTCCTTGGAGTAGGGGTTGGGACCGGGATAACTGAAATCACGCGGATCGGGCTCCTGGCCGGGATGATCCTGACTGTACTTGATATAGAAATATCGGGCCACACCCTTGCCGTGATGCGAGGCTATGAAACCGCGTATTGATTCGGGCAGTCCGTACTTATCGGCCAGTTCAAGACCTTTCTCCACATGACCGGTTATGATGCGGGCGCTCTCCTGCGGAGTCAGTTTGTCATGCGGATTGACGCCGTTCTGGTTCTCGGTAAAGAAGGGGGCGTTGTCCATCTTGCCTATATCGTGATAGAGGGCGGCGGTACGTACCAACTGGGGGCTGGCCTTGATGCGGGTGGCAGCCTCGGATGCCAGGGTGGATACCTGCATTGAGTGCTGGAATGTGCCCGGAGCCTTCTCGGCCAGTTCGCGAAGCAGCGGATTGTTGATGTTGGAGAGTTCTATCAGTGTCACGTTCGATGTGAATCCGAAAAGTTTTTCTATCACGAACAGCAGCGGATAAACCAGCAGGATGACTATGCAGTTGATGGCAAAGTAGAGGAATATCAGCGGATCTATGTCACGGATGTTCTCCAGTTGCGTCATCTGGAAAGCGGTCCATACCAGACTGTAGGATATGAATATGAGCAGGCAGGTACGGAGTATCTGTGAGCGTTGCGAGAGTTCCTTGAGCGAATAGATACCGGTCAGACCGGCCAGGAACTGCAACAGCACATACTCATATGGCATGGAGACTATGAGCGACGTGGAGAGCACGAACGCCATGTATCCGGTAAAGGCCGTCCTGGAATCCAGAAATATGCGCAGCATGATGGCCAGCATTGAGCAGGGGAACAGGAATATGCTCCAGCTTGAGTACTGGCAGTAGAGTCCCACGGCTACCGTGAACAGCGAGATGGATCCAAACAGGAACCATAATATGGAACGGTTCTCTATATCGTCTAAGCGGTACAGGCTCAGGTAGATGAACAGCACCAGGAAGCAGAGCAGCACAAACAGGCCGCGTCCCGCCCAGGTCAGCATCTCAAAGCGCTTGGACTGGTTCTTTTCATTGACAATGTTCAGGTACGAGTTGATGATGTTGCTCTTCTGCTCATCAACAATCTCACCCTGGTCAATTATCTTCTGGCCCTCTACTACCATTCCGCGGTAGTGGGATATCTCGTTCAACTGTGCTGTCAGGTCTGCCTCCGAGCGCGACTCGTCATATACCAGGTTAGGCTGGATATACTGCTCAAGGTTGTGCTGCAGGAGTGTGTATCGGTCATACACATACATCTCGGCATCGGTGACCAGACGGTAGGCATCCCTTACGCTGCGCACGGATGCGGTCTGTACGAACGATGACGTGTTGCCTTCATAGACGCGGAACAGTTGCTTGCCTGCCAGGACCTCTTCATCGGAAGAAGAGATTATTCCTTCACGGTACACCTTCTCAAGGCGACGGCGCAGGCTTTGGTACGATTCCTCCCATACCACCTTGCTCAGACTGTCATTGTAGAATTTGTCAAAACGGGCCAGGGCCGTCTCGCTTACGCTTGCGTTCCGGCTGAAATAGGGGGCGAAAGAGGCCTTGACACTGTCTGCTTCAGCCTGCCACACCTCATCACTCTTCTGGATGGAGAAGTTGAAGGGTGCTATGAGCACGTCATAGGTCCACGGCTTACCCACCGTGAAGGAGTATTTCTCCTGCCTGTGAGCCGGCATGAAGTATACGGTAAGCAGAGCCGAAACCACTGACAATATGACCAGAAGACTGCGGTTGCTCTTTAGAAAGCGTCTTTTATCATTCATTAAGATTATACTACTTTGTTGGCTTGTAAAAATAAGGCTTTTTCATGATAAAATGATTAATTTTGCACCGCTAAAACGAAAGAGATGACAGACAATTCATGCAGCCGCCGCGTCAGGGTGCGTTTTGCGCCCAGTCCTACGGGACCGCTCCACATCGGAGGCGTACGCACTGCACTTTACAACTACCTGTTCGCCCGCAAAAACGGAGGCGACCTTATTTTCAGAATAGAGGATACTGACAGCAACCGCTTCGTACCGGGTGCTGAAGAATATATACTTGAGGCTTTCCGCTGGCTCGGAATCAAGTTTGACGAAGGTGTTTCCTTTGGAGGCAACTACGGTCCCTACCGTCAGTCGGAGCGCAGGGAGATCTACAGGAAGTATGTTGACCGGCTGCTTGAGGCCGGCAAGGCATACATCGCTTTTGACACCCCCGCAGAACTGGAGGCCAAGCGTGCAGAGATTCCCAATTTCCAGTATGACGCCGCCACACGCGGTCAGATGCGCAACTCACTTACCATGCCGGCCGATGAGGTCAAGGCTCTCATTGAGGCAGGCAATCAGTATGTGGTACGTTTTCTCATTGAGCCCGACCAGGAGGTTGAGGTCGATGACCTTATCCGCGGCAAGGTTACCATAAACTCAAAG
>JAZMZT010000208.1:0-4171 GCA_045586125.1 Bacteroidaceae bacterium
CCCAAGAACAAGGAGCGCGCGCTATCACGCCTGCGTACCATGATTTATGACCGCGAGCATCAGAAGTACATGGATGACATCGCAGCCCGCCGCAAGACGATGGTATCCACCGGTGACCGTTCGGCCAAGATACGTACCTACAATTTCCCGCAGGGACGAATAACCGATCACCGCATCAACTGGACCTCTTACAATCTGCCGGCATTCATGGACGGTGACATACAGGAGTGTATAGACCAACTGACAATAGCCGAGAACGCAGAGCGTATGAAAGAGGCTGAAATGTAAGGAAAATTCAAAACGATTCAAGATATGACAAGAGAAGAGTTGTACGGGAACATCAAGCGCAAGAAGTCATTTCTGTGCGTAGGTCTTGACACTGACATAAAGAAGATACCGCAGCATCTGCTCACTGAGGAGGATCCCATATTCGCCTTCAACAAGGCAATAATAGACGCCACCGCAGATTACTGCATCGCATACAAGCCCAATCTGGCATTCTACGAGAGCAACGGCCTTAAGGGAATGCAGGCACTCTACAAGACAATAGACTACATCCGCACCAACTATCCTGACCAGTTCATCATAGCCGACGCCAAGCGCGGTGACATAGGCAACACATCAAAGATGTACGCCGAGAGTTTCTTCGGTGAGATGAATGTGGACTCGGTAACCGTAGCCCCGTACATGGGACAGGACAGCGTAACCCCGTTCCTGGGACATGACGGCAAGTGGGTGATCCTGCTTGCCCTGACCAGCAACAAGGGGGCCGATGATTTCCAGTACATACAGGATTCAGAAGGCACGCCTCTGTATCAGAACGTGCTCCGCAAGTCACTTGAGTGGGGCGGAAACGCAGACAACATGATGTACGTGGTAGGCGCCACACGTGCCGAGATGCTCACCGACATACGCAAGACAGTACCCGACAGTTTCCTGCTGGTTCCCGGCATCGGAGCACAGGGCGGATCACTGGCAGACGTATGCAGATACGGCATGAACAGCAAGTGCGGACTCATTGTAAACAGCAGCCGCGCAATCATCTACGCCGACAGCACTGAACAGTTTGCACAGGTTGCCGGACAGAAAGCCAAAGAGGTACAGCAGGAAATGGCGGCCTATATTAAATAATATTGCTATATTTGCAATCTTATATAACACACGCGAAGACTTACATATGGAATTTACAGCAAAACAGATAGCCGAATTTCTGAACGGAACCGTTGACGGCAATGAAAATGCCGCCGTTCATACTTTCGCCAAAATTGAGGAGGGTGCAGAGGGTGCACTCTCTTTTCTTTCTAACGTAAAATACACCCAGCACATATACACTACCAAGTCAAGCGTAGTCCTGGTAAACAGGGATTTCAAGCCCGAGCAGCCTGTCAGCGCCACTTTGGTCAGGGTTGACAACGCATATGAGGCACTTGCCAAACTGATGTCGCTTTACGCATCGATGAAACCCGCCAAGACCGGAATCAGTTCACTGGCATCGGTCTCCGATAAGGCCAAGATCGGCAAGAACGTCTACATCGGCCCGTTCGCTGTGGTTGAGGACGGCGCCTCAATAGGTGACAACACACAGATTTACCCCCTGGTTACAATCGGTGAAGGCGCATCGGTAGGTTCCGACTGCATTCTTTACCCGCATGTAACCATCTACTACGGCTGTAAGGTAGGCAACCGATGCATTCTCCACGCAGGCAGCGTTGTAGGTGCCGACGGATTCGGCTTTGCACCCGCCAAGGACGGTTATGAGAAGATACCTCAGATAGGTATAGCAGAGCTTGAGGATGATGTTGAGATAGGTGCCAACACCTGTATCGACCGCTCCACAATGGGTCGTACACTGGTTCGCAAGGGTGTCAAGCTGGACAACTTCGTACAGATAGCCCACAACGTAGAGGTCGGCGAAAATACGGTAATATCGGCCCAGTCAGGTATTGCAGGATCAAGCAAGGTCGGCGCATGGTGCATGATTGGCGGCCAGAGCGGTGTATCGGGCCATCTGACAATAGGTGACAAAGTAAACTTCGGCGCCAAGACAGGTGCCCTGAGCAGTTTCCCCGATAACCAGAACATCATGGGTTATCCCGCCATTGGATACCGCAACTTCCTTCGCTCATCCATATTGTTCAAACAGCTCCCTGAAATGGACGCTACAGTAAGGCAACTACAGAAGGAAATAGAAGAACTGAAAGCAAAACTTGAGAGCAAATGATGCTTTAAGACAAATAGCATAACATGTACAAACAGAAGACTTTAAAGAGTAGTTTCTCGCTTAGCGGCAAGGGCCTTCACACGGGTCTTGACCTGACCGTGACATTCAATCCCGCACCCGCAGACTACGGTTACAAGATACAGAGAACAGATCTTGATACCCAGCCCATAATTGAAGCGTTTGCAGAAAATGTACGTGAGACACAGCGCGGCACCGTGCTGTTCAAGGGAAATGTCAAGGTCAGCACCGTTGAGCACGGTCTGGCAGCCCTCTACGCAGCAGGCATAGACAACTGCCACATCGAGGTCAACGGACCCGAGTTCCCTATTCTGGACGGTAGCGCCATAGAGTATGTGGAGAACATACAGCGCGTGGGAATCAAGGAACTTGACGCCCTCAAGGACTTCTACGTAGTCAAGAACAAGATAGAGGTCAAAGATGAAAAGACAGGTTCGTCAATCATACTTCTGCCCGACAATGAATTCTGCGTAAACGTACTCATATCATATGATTCCAAGATATTGTACAACCAGTACGCATCACTGGATGATATGAATGATTTCCCCACAGAGATAGCCCGCAGCCGCACATTCGTATTCGTACGTGAGATAGAGTCACTGCTGGATGCCGGACTCATCAAGGGAGGTGACCTGGACAACGCTATCGTTATTTATGAGCGTGAGATGCCTCAGGAGCGCTATGACAAAATCTGCGAGGTAATGGGAGTACCCAAGATGGATGCCACCCGCCGCGGATACATAATGCACAAACCCCTGCAGTGGGACAACGAGCCTGCACGCCACAAGCTGCTTGACATAATAGGAGACCTGGCACTGGTAGGAAAACCCATCAAGGGCCGTATCATTGCCACCCGCCCCGGACATACCATAAACAACAAATTTGCCCGCATACTACGCAAGAACATAATCCTGAACGATGTCCAGGCACCCGCATATGACCCGTCGGTTCCGCCGGTAATGAACCTGCAGCAGATCCAGGCCATCATGCCACACCGCTTCCCCATGCAGTTGCTCGATAAGGTCATCACTCTGACTGACCTCTACGCCGAGGGTGTCAAGAACGTGACCAACAACGAGTTCTACTTTACAGGCCATTTCCCCGAGCATCCCATTATGCCGGGTGTTCTTATTATCGAGGCAATGGCACAGCTGGGCGGCACTCTGGCACTCCAGATTACCGGAGAGCCCAAGGATTTCGAGGCAATGTTCATCAAGATAGACAACACCCGATTCCGTCAGGCAGTGGTACCCGGCGATACCCTTCTGATGCGTGTTGTAAGGACTGCGCCCATACGCCATAACATTCTGTCAATCAAGGGATACGCCTTCGTAGCCGACAAACTTGTGGCAGAATCCGAGTTCATGATTCAAATAATGAAAAAAGACAATAACTGATGATTAGTCCGTTAGCATACGTTGACCCTTCGGCCCAGATAGGCCAGAACGTCGAAATAGGCCCGTTCTGTTTCATCGACAAGAACGTAGTCATTGGTGACAACAACATAATCATGCCCCACGTGAACATCATGTACGGCTCACGCATAGGCAACGGCAACCAGATACATCCGGGAGCCGTAATAGGTGGTATACCCCAGGACCTCAAGTTCCGCGGTGAGGACACTACAGCCGAGATTGGCGACAACAACCGCATCCGCGAAAACGTTACCATTAACCGCGGTACCGCATCCAAGGGCAAGACCGTAGTGGGCAGCAACAACCTGCTTATGGAAAACATGCACGTAGCCCACGACTGCGTTATAGGCAGCAACTGCATACTTGGCAACAGTACCAAGATTGCCGGTGAGGTTGTAATTGATGACTTTGCAATCCTGAGCGCCTGCGTTCTGGTACACCAGTTCTGCCACATAGGCGGTCACGTTATGATTCAGGGCGGTTCAGGCTGCAGCAAGGACATCCCGCCCTACGTAAT
>JAZMZT010000209.1:0-4933 GCA_045586125.1 Bacteroidaceae bacterium
GGCACCTGCCTCCTGCATGTGGTAACCGGAGATTGATATTGAGTTGAACTTGGGCATATTCTGTGATGTGTACTCGAATATGTCGGCGATGATCTTCATTGAGAACTTGGGCGGATATATATAGGTGTTACGCACCATGAACTCCTTGAGGATATCGTTCTGGATGGTTCCCTGCAACTCCTCAAGAGTGGCACCCTGCTCCAGACCTGATACGATGTAGAAGGCCAGGATAGGCAGAACGGCGCCGTTCATTGTCATGGATACTGACATCTTGTTAAGAGGTATGCCGTCAAACAGCACCTTCATATCCTCGACTGAGCAGATGGATACACCGGCCTTACCTACATCACCTACCACACGCTCGTGGTCGGCATCGTAGCCGCGGTGGGTGGCAAGGTCAAACGCAACTGACAGACCTTTCTGACCGGCGGCCAGGTTACGGCGGTAGAATGCGTTGGATTCCTCGGCGGTGGAGAATCCGGCATACTGACGGATGGTCCAGGGACGCATCACATACATGGTCGAGTAGGGACCACGCAGGTTGGGGGCGATACCGGCGGCATAGTTCAGATGCTCCATGCCTTCCAGGTCCTCCTTGGTATATACAGGCTTTACTTCAATGTGCTCCGGAGTCTTCCAGATCTCATCGGCACCTGCCTTTGTCTTGCATCCGCAAAGAGCCTCCTTGGGGGCTGCGGACTTGATGTCTATATTCTTGAAATCGGGTTTCATAACTACGGATTATTTGATGTTAAGCTTGCTGTTGAAATCACGGAGGGTCTCAAGTACGTTGCAGCGTACATGGACGTAATTCTCAATACCGGCGGCCTTGAGGTCCTCTATGCAGGCGGGGTTACCGGCAATCACGAAGATTGCGCTGTCACCAACTGCCTTGAATGCGGCGGGACCGTACTCGGCGTACTCGTCGTCGCTTGAGCAGAGCACCACGATATCAGCACCTGCCTTGCGGGCTGCCTCGGCTCCGTCCTCAACGGTCTTGAAACCATGGTTATCTATAATCTCGTAGCCTGCGCAGCCAAAGAAGTTGCCCGAGAACTGGGCGCGGGCCTGACGCATGGCCAGATTTCCGATGGTGAGCATGAACACCTTGGGACGGCGGCCGCTGGCCTCGGTCTGCAGGCGCAATGCCTCAAATTCTGATGCTATGCGGGAACTGTCAAGGGTTGCTATGGTAGCCTCACCCTCTGCCTTGCAGCAGCAACCGCAGGTCTTGGGGGCACGGCCCTCGGACATCTCCTTGATGTTGGGGAACTGGTTGGTTCCCAGCAGTGACTCCTTACGCTTGGCGGCGTTCTCATGACGGGTGGCGTTGGTGGCATTGACAGCCTCCTGAACCTTACCGGCCTTTACCATTGCCAGCATACCGCCCTCATCCTCAACCTGGAGGAACAGCTTCCATGCCTGCTCCGCCAGAGCCTCGGTCAGGTTCTCAATGTAGTATGAACCGCCGGCGGGATCTACCACCTTATCCAGATGTGACTCCTCCTTAAGCAGCAGCTGCTGGTTACGTGCCAGACGCTCCGAGAAATCATCTGATTTCTGATATGCTGCATCGAACGGGGTTACTGTGATTGAGTTGACACCTGCCAGAGCGGCACTCATGGCCTCGGTCTGTGAACGCAGCAGGTTTACGTACGGGTCAAACAGTGTCTGGTTGTACTTGGTGGTGACTGCGTTGATGAACATCTTGCATGAGCAGCGGCAGATGCCGTCCTCGGGGTTCTTTCCGCAGTGGCACTCGGGCTTGTAGGCCTCGACTATCTTGGCCCACAGCATACGTGCTGCGCGGAACTTGGCAATCTCCATAAAGTAATTGGAGCCTATACCCATGTTGAACTGGATTTTCTTGGCTACCTTATCGGCGGGAACGCCGGCCTCGGTGAGGGAACGCATGTATTCGTTACCCCAAGCCAGTGCGTAACCCAACTCCTGATAGCAGAATGCGCCGCTGTCAGTAAGCATTGAAGCCTTGACGGTAAGTGCGCGGAACTTCTTGAGGGGCTCAAGTATCTCAATGAGTTTGGCGGCGTCATCGAGACCGCACTCAACTCCGTGCTTGAGCATTGAAGCGATGGGATCGTATGAGATTGAGCCCTTCAGGGTACTCAGGTCATAGCCTTTCTTGGTGAAATAGTCAACCAGAGCCTGAGCCTGTGCGCATGCCAGCTGGGGCTTGGTGCTGAAGTTGAGTTCGATGCAATCGGCACAGATGTCCTTTAGCAGTGCCTCCAGATCGGCCCCCTCAATCAGACGGCCGCGGCAGCAGAAACTGAGTGAGTCAACACCCTTGTTAAGGATGTCAAGTGCCTTGGCGTTGGCCTCCTTGATGTCTTTGGTGCTGATACCCTGGCGTACAAACCATGTGTTGCATGCCTTGGTGCCGCGTTTGTAAGGAAATTCTCCGGGTTTGGTTTCAGTGTCAAGGCCTGCCAGATCCTCCTGACGGTAGAACGGCTGTACCTTGAATCCCTCGTTGGTTCTCCAGACGAGTTTCTTCTCAAAATCTGCGCCCTTAAGGTCTTCCGTGATTTTTGCCATCCACTCCTCGGTGGACACGGGCGGGAACTCTGAGAAGAGTTTTTCTTTGTAGTTTGACATAAAATATTACTTGTTTGATAGGATAATTCTCTTGCTATGGCCCTCGCAGAGCGCATAGTCAGGCAAAGATATGTAATTAGATTGAGTAAACCTACTTAAATCTTTAGATTTATATTCTATGAATAACTATAAATTTTTAAGGTTTTATAATAGAGTGCAGACGGCTATTATCGGCAAATTGTAAGTAACTTTGCACCCGAAAATTAGGACAACTTATTATATCTGGACAAAACACTGATTTACAATGGATTGGATTAAGACGCTTCTGTTTGACACTGAATCAATAGCCCATCTGCTTCTGCTTTACTCTTTTGTCATCGCCGTTGGCATGATGCTTGGAAAACTCAAATTCCGCGGAGTTTCTTTTGGCGTGGCATTCATACTTTTTACCGGTATCGTAGTGGCTCATTTCGGTTTTACCGGCAACATCAAGACTATAAGTTTTGTTCAGGATTTTGGACTGATACTTTTTGTCTACAGCCTTGGTCTTCAGGTGGGACCGTCGTTTTTCAGTTCATTCGCCAAGGGCGGAATTCAGATGAACCGTCTGGCTGTACTTATGATATTCCTCAATATCGTGGTTGCAATAGGTGCTTATCTGCTCCTGTTTGACCGTACCGACCCCGACAGTTTCCCCATGCTGGTGGGCGTGCTGAGCGGTGCCGTAACCAATACTCCGGGACTGGGTGCCGCCGAGGAGGCGCTCCGTCAGATGGGCGGCGGCACAGCCGAGATTGCCAACGGTTACGCATGTGCCTATCCGCTTGCAGTAATTGGTGTCATTATGGTGCCGATGATAGTGAAAGCCATCTGCCGTGTCAAGGATGACAAGGAGAACGCCCAGTTGGAGAGCATGAAGCAGCAGGATACCAGCACCAAGCCCATGAGACAGTATCTGCAGATGACCAATGAGTGCCTGGACGGCAAGACCATACTTGAATTGCGCCGACTCATCAACCGTGAGTTCATTTGCTCACGTCTGATGCATGAAGGTGTTGTGGTAACTCCCCACCGTGACAGTGTGGTTAACCTGGGCGACCAGCTCTGCGTGGTAAGTGCGGAGGATGACGGCGAGGCTATACGCACGTTGTTGGGATCGGCCGTAGAGGTTGAGTGGGATAACGTTAAGGGTACCGAGCCTCTGGTTTCACGCCGAATCGTTGTGACCAAGGAGAAACTCAACGGCAAGACTCTGGGACAGTTGCATCTGGGCAGCATATACGACGTTACAATCACCCGCGTGGTACGTTCTGGTACGGAGTTGTTTGCATCGGCCAGCCTAGTACTTCAGATAGGTGACCGCCTGTCGGTTGTAGGTAAGGAGAGCAGCGTGGCTGCAGTGGCTCAGCGTGTGGGTAATGAGATGAAACGCCTGGATGTGCCTAATATCGCCACATTGTTTATAGGTATTCTGGTGGGTGTGCTGTTTGGAAGTATTCCAATTGCAATTCCGGGTATTCCCACACCGCTTAAACTGGGTCTGGCCGGCGGTCCGCTGGTTGTGGCTATCCTTATAAGCAGGTTCGGTTACAAACTGGGTCTGGTTACATATACCAAGGCGAGCGCACTTATGATGCTGCGTGAGGTGGGTATAGCACTCTTCCTGGCAAGCGTGGGTATCAAGTCAGGTGCCACATTCGTTGAGACAATCACTTCGGGCGACGGCCTTACATACATGCTGGCCGGTCTGCTCATAACCGTTATTCCGGTATTTGTTGTGGCTCTGATAGCACGTAAGCGTCATAACATGAATTACTACAGCATACTGGGTCTTGTGGCTGGTGCCAGCACCAATCCCCCGGCTCTGGCTTTTGCCAACAGCCAGACTGAGCATGACGCTCCGGCTGTAGCTTACTCTACGGTATATCCGTTGACTATGTTTTTGCGGATACTCACTGCTCAGCTTTTGGTGCTGATTGGGTGTTCGGTGTTTTAGGGTCAGACCCCTTTTCGTCGTAATAGACGTAGTACGTTTATCAGATTTAGCAACGACGCAAAGGGGTCAGACCCTGTGCAATCTTCTGGCTTATTACCATTTTTCATTTAGGATGTAGGGGATGCCGGAGGCGGTGATTCCGGCGCCGCTGATGGTGTAGCGGGTTGAGTAACTGTTGTTGTAGAACTCAACGCGGGCATTGCCCTGATTGTCGGTTATGACATTGGGGTTCCAGTAGAGGGTGCGGCGGGCATCGACATCACCGTAAACACCGCCTTCAGGATATTGGGGTGAGTAGAACTCAACCGGCAGGGAGAAACCCTCAATGGTGGTTGTCCTGCGTCCCAGATTGCGGATGTCATTGTAAGAGAGCAGATC
>JAZMZT010000210.1:0-4735 GCA_045586125.1 Bacteroidaceae bacterium
GCGGTCTCGGCAGCCTCGGCTACAGCCTCCTCATACGGGTACATATCTACAAAGGTGGTGGTGCCTCCCATGAGCATCTCCAGTATGCCCAGTCTGGCTCCGTCAAACACCTCCTGATAACCCATCTTTCCCTCAATGGGCCAGATGTGCTGCTCAAGCCATTCCATCAGGGGTACATCGTCCGATATACCTCTCAACAGCGCCATTGCCACATGAGTGTGGGTGTTTATCAGTCCCGGCATGACTATCTTGCCGGTGGCGTCAATCTGTCTGGCAGAGGGATGACTCTCAGCAAAATCAGATGCCTTCCTTGGGTCTGAACTGATAAAAGCAATCTTTTCACCTTCTATTCCCACATAGCCTTTGAAGTAGGGATTGTTGCCCTCAGAGGCCGTCATGGGCAGAATAATGCCGTTATTGATGAGTATTTCCATAATTGTCTGATTGTGCTTGCAAAGGTAAGAAATAGCTCATAAGTGCCGGAAAAAATGTTCAAAATCGTTCAAATTTTAGCAATTGTCCATTTTTACACTTTTAAACATTTGTCTCAAATCATGAATAATTTTAATCAGAATATGCAAGTCCACCTATTTTCCAACATTGTCCGCTGGAAAACTATTTTATCTTTGGTACGGAAATCAAACCCAACGAGATGAAACTTACCGGCATTACATCAGTTATTATTGCAACAACAGCGTTGCTTCTGTCATCATGTGCAAGAGAGGACAGGTTTAATGTCGTATCCTATGATCAGGAGACCAAGACCATGTTTAATATATCTGTGGCCCGCAATACCAAGACCAAGACTAAGTCGATAACCAAGACGACCAAGTCTGAGGTGGTGGTTCTTCAGGAGATGGATACCAAGATAGTGCCCGATTACAGCGCGGAGAAGACCCATGCGTATCTGGATTCCAAGATCGCATTCGGTCTGGTAGGCATTGACAACGAGAATAAGACCATTCTGGTTGACAACAATCCCGTATATGAGACTGAAGGTGTAAGAACCGCAAATCTGATTACATCAAGTCTGTCCAGCGGCTCCATGAAGGTCAGCGCCTTTTATCCCCATGTCAATAGCGTGAGTTATCACAAAGATGGCTCATATGCCATATCTTTCACACCCAATGATATTAAGAAAGGCCCGTTGGCCTCAAATGCTGTAGACATGAGATGTGATCAGAATCACGAGACAGTCAATTTACAGTTTCATCACATCTCAAACAGCATTGGTTTTAAAGTTTGCGACATGACCGATGATGATCAGCTCAAGGGACTTATGCATGTCCGAAAGGTTGTGCTTCATGGAATGCCTGCCGAAGGTCTGTTTGTTGCAGACGGTGCAAACAGCCGTTGGATACCTAACGCCAAGCATCAGAACATTACATTCTATGAGGGAAACGATCCTGTAAAGTGCGGTGTTGAGAATGCTGATTTCATGGGCGAAAGAAAACTGTCCGTTGAGAGGGAGAACTGCAATTACATATACGCAGTACCTGAGGAGTTCAAGGACGGTAAACATTTTGTAGAGGTGATATTTGACATAGATCCGTTTGATTATGAGGGAACCCACTACCGTGGCGCCCAGGGTCAGTCACAGATCATTTCTCTGGCCGGTGTAATTCCGAATGACATGATGGAACTGGGGCTACAGTACACATTCGTGCTCGGTATGAACATCTATACGGTTTACAGACCGATTGAATTCACTGCATCAGTAAACAACTGGGAGGTAAAGTTCAACGGCCGTGTACTTGATTATGACAATGAATAATTCTCAATAGATAATAATTGATTAACACTAGTACTAACTGATTGGAGGACTTATTTATGAGGAAAATTTGGAATTACGTTCAGGGACTTAGGTTCATGTATTGGAAGAGGAGAATTGAGGGTAACTGGTATTTCTCTGATGTGGTATATTACCGTGATGCCAAGAGAATCCATAAGAACACTACTGTGAACAAACGTAAGTGGAATCTGGTAATCAGCCCGCATTCATACGTAATGTACGGTGATGCGCCGCTTACAGTTGCCAATATGGTTACAATGGAGGGACATTACTCATTGCGTCCGGACGGAAGCCTTACATTCTGCGAGGAGAGTGATGGTGGCGAGACCATAGTAAAGAAGGCACGCATCTGCAAGTTGAGCGATAAGGAACTTGTCTACAGTTTTGACCGTGACCAGTTTGAGAACCTCAATTATATGAATGAGCAGAAACAGACGGCAATGGCCGACAAGGTATACTATTCTTTCTTCAGACTATAAATAATTAGGTTGAGGGATTCCAAACGGGAATCTAAATTGGCTAAGAAAGAAAACGCGCCCTGATGAGGGGCGCGTTCTTTTTTTGTTTGTCAGGGGAGATTACTTGATGTTTTTACGCTCAATCATCCAACCAGCCATCTTGCTTACGCCGGGCTCATTGCCTGTAAACATCGTTCCGGCCTCCTTGTCGCCCTTGAGCCACCATTTGAGCCATGCACCGGCTACCTTTGCGTAGTCTCCACCGTTGGGCTGCATGTATGTACCGCCGTGGCCTATGCCGTCAAGGCTTACAAGGCATGCGGGCATTGAACCTGACATGCGCTTGAAGTCATCGTTTCCGTTCTCCCATGCGATATCGGTTGAACCGCCAAGGATCCAGATAACTGATTTCTGCTTCATCTTGGCAAGACTGGCCTTGTCCTCACTCTCATCGGTGCCGAAGTATCCGCTGTTCATGACCAGGATGGTCTTGATACGTGCATCATCACTCATGTGGAGAGCCTGCAGACCGCCGCATGACATTCCGGCAGCAGCGATGTTGTCTATATCAAGCTTACCGTAGTAGGGGCTGTTCTTGTCGGCATTCTGAGCGATTGCCCACTCAAGAGCCTGCTTGAGGCCTGCGGGGTCACCCATTGACATTCCGCCGCCCATACCGCCGGGCATTCCACCGCCCATACGGGGCATTCCGCCACCCTGAGGACCGCCCTGACCGGGAGCACCCTGGGGACGCTGGCCACCCATGCCGCCCATAGGAGGCATTCCACCACCAGGCATGCCGCCACCGGGGAATCCGCCTCCCTGACCCATACGGGGTACATCACCGGTCTGACCGGGACGCGGAGCCTCCTGCTGCTGGTAGTTGCTGGGGCCGATGGCTACGATAAGGAATCCCTGAGAAGCAACCTCATTGAGGAAATTGACGTGGCCGCTGGGGGAGTTGGCACAACCGCCGTTACCCCATACTATAACGGGAAGCAGGTTCTTCTTATCGAACTTGCTCAGGTCCTGCGGACGGAAAATAGTGTGGGTGGTAAGTGAGGCCTCTTCCATCATTATAGCCTTGTAGGGGCCTGAACCTCCATCTTCAACGATTCTCGAATTCTGTGCCTGAACCGGCGTGGATGCAAGTGCCATGACGGCTGCGGCTGCAAATAATAAATCCTTTTTCATATAATTGATAGTTAGTAAATGTGGTTTTTGTGGACCAAATGTAACTCATTTTTTTAATATAATATCTATATTCGCGAATTGTTTGACCAACTACAAATACTAATGGAAGAGGATAAAAAACCGGTTGAACTGCCGGAAAACGCGTATCGCGAACTAAAACAAGGAGAGTCTTACGAACCAATTATGAGGCCCGATAGGGCCTATCCCGAGGCCAATCTCTGGTCAGTGGGCTGGGGCCTGCTCATGGCGGTACTGTTCTCGGCAGCCGCCGCTTATCTGGGACTTAAGGTAGGTCAGGTGTTTGAGGCTGCAATACCTATCGCCATCATCGCCGTAGGTGTTTCATCAGTTGCCAAGCGCAAGGGAGCCCTGGGTGAGAACGTTATCATACAATCCATCGGTGCATGCTCCGGCGTGATTGTGGCAGGTGCCATATTCACTCTTCCTGCACTTTACATACTTCAGGCCAAGTATCCTGACATGACCGTGAACTTTATGCAGGTGTTCATCAGTTCTCTGCTGGGCGGTGTTCTGGGTATACTGTTCCTGATACCTTTCCGCAAGTATTTCGTAAAGGATATGCACGGAAAGTATCCTTTCCCCGAGGCTACTGCCACCACTCAGGTGCTTATCTCAGGTGAGAAGGGTGCCGGTCAGGCCAAGCCTCTGGTGGTTTCAGGTATCATTGGTGGTATCTATGATTTCATAGTTTCTACATTCGGTCTGTGGACCGAGAACTTCACCACAAGGGTTTGTGCGTGGGGATCGGCTCTGGCTACAAAGGCAAAGCTGGTGTTCAGTATCAATACCGGTGCTGCCGTTCTGGGTCTGGGATATATCGTAGGTCTTAAGTACGCATGCATCATCGCTGCCGGTTCGGCTTTGGTATGGTTTGTGATTGTTCCCATCCTGCCTATGCTGGGCGATGCTTTCCTGCAGTCACTCAATCCTGCCGTAACCGATGCCGTGGCCAGCATGGAGCCCGAACAGATATTCTCAAGCTATGCACGTCATATCGGTATTGGCGGCATCGCAATGGCCGGTATTCTGGGCATAATCAAATCATGGCCGGTTATCAAGGGCGCTGTAAGTCTGGCAGGTCGTGAACTCAAGGGCGGCGCAGGTTCGACTAATGTCGAGGTGGAACGTACCCAGCGTGACCTTCCAATGAAGATAGTCATAATAGGTATAATAGTGGCTCTGGTTGCAGTTTTTGCATTCTTCTACTTTGGTGTGATGGATTTCAACCTGATGCATGCCGTAGTAGGTATTCTGGTTGTAGGAATCATTG
>JAZMZT010000211.1:0-15167 GCA_045586125.1 Bacteroidaceae bacterium
ACTTGCAGCAGCGTCACCACCCATAGCGGCATATTTCTGGTTCAACTGGGCCAGCAGGGGAACAATCTCCTGTGAGTTGTAGGTCTCCCAGAACTCCAGGTTAGCAGAACCCTGGAGGAGCTTACGAACGCGCTCGGGCTCCTTGATACCGGGAAGCTCAACCATGATACGGCCCTGCTTTCCGGCAAGTTCCTGAATGTTAGGCTGTGCTACACCGAAACGGTCTATACGGGTACGCAGTACGTTGAATGAGTTGCCTACTGCGGCGGTAACCTCTTCCTTGAGTACTGTTATTACCTCTTCGTTTGAAGTCTGTGAATGGATCTTCTCCTTGAGGTTTGAAGTGGCGAAGAATGCGCTTAATTTGGCATCGGGACCGGCAATTCTGGCATACTCCTGAGCGAAGATGTCAACAAAGTTGTCCTGACTGCTTACGGCGCGCTTCTTGGCAGCGTCAAGGGTCTGTACGAATACGGGATCCTGACTGTTTGCGGCAAGAGCCTTAACCACATCGGGTATCGATACCTCCAGAATGACGTTCATACCGCCCTTGAGGTCCAGACCAAGTCCGATCTGCATCTCACGGCACTCTTTGTATGAATAGATACCCAGCCAGACCTTTTTGTTCATTACAGAGTCAAGATAGGCCTGTTCATCCTGGCTCTGGGCAGCTTTGTTCTCAATGCTGCGGGTCTTGAATGTAAAGGAGAGATAGAACAGACAAACCAGTGTCAGTGCTATCGCAAAAATCTTTACGAATCCTTTGTTCTGCATACTTTTTTATTGTGTTATTAATTATTTGTGCACGTGTGCGTAAAATTTCAAGGGTGCAAATATAGAGTTTTTTTTTGGTCTGCAAGCCAAAAGGGATATCTTTGTGACATTATGAGAATAGTTCTGACCCCTTTGTTGCTGTTAATGTCAGTTTTAGGCACAGCACAGAACCTGCCGGACTGGGAGAATCCGGACGTTATAGGTATCAATAAACTTCCGTATCACGTTACGTTGGGTAATCCTTCAACCCACAGTACCAATCCCCAGATTACATACCTGGACGGAACCTGGAAATTCCGTTGGTCACCGGATCCTGACCATCGTCCGGCCGATTTCTATACCGTTGGTTATGACGTAAGCGGTTGGGACGATATACATGTGCCGTGTGACTGGCAGATGCAGGGATTCGGCACGCCCATCTACACCAACTCCCGATACCCGTTCCGCAGGGAACCGCCATACGTGACCCGTACCAATGACCGCAGTTGGACTGCATATGAGAACCGCAATCCGGTGGGCAGTTACGTGACTGTTTTCAATGCTTCCGATATCAAATCACACAACTGGATACTGGAGTTTGAGGCGGTAAGTTCGGCCTTCTATGTCTGGGTTAACGGACAGAAAGTGGGATACAGCCAGAACAGCATGTCTCCCGCTGAGTTCGATATTTTAGGTTTCCTCAAGGAGGGAGAGAACCTTCTGGCGGTCGAGGTCTATCGTTGGTGTGACGGCTCATACATTGAGGACCAGGATTTCTGGCGTCTGAGCGGCATATTTCGTTCGGTCAAACTATGGAAACGCCCTGTGCAGCATATATCAGATTACAGGATTTCGCTCATTCCATCGGCCGATTTCGGCAGCGCTTCAATCAATATTGATGTGCAGTTGGCAAATACAGCCCGCAAAAAGTCAGATGAGATGTCAGTCAGAGTTTCTCTCAAGGGAAATAATACCGATGGAAACGAGGTAAATCAGATTCTGTCCAATACCGCCAAATCCATAAAGGCGGGTGATACGGTATCCCTGAATATGACCGGTATGCTGGAGCATCCTCTGGTATGGTCGGCCGAAAAACCTGACCTGTATGAGTGTCTGATAGAGTTGCTGGATGCCAAAGGAAATCTTGTGGAGAGTTTTGTTCAGAACACGGGTGTTAGACGCATTGAAAAGCGCGGCGAGGTGATGTACATCAATGACCAGCCTGTAAAACTGCGCGGCGTGAACCGTCACGACCATCATCCGCGTACCGGCCACTATGTAGATCCCCAGACGACCGAGCTTGACATAAAGCTCATGAAACAGGCCAACATCAACATGCTCCGCACATCACATTACCCCGATTCACCGATACTTTACGAACTCTGTGACCGCTACGGACTCTACGTAATGGACGAGGCCTGCCAGGAGTCACACGGATTCGGGCTGCGCAACCGCCAGATGGGTAATGACCCGCAGTGGATGAAAGCGCATGTGGATAGGGCCGAATCACTGGTGAAAAGGGACTATAACCACCCGTCCATACTCTTCTGGTCACTGGGTAACGAGGGTGGCGCCGGCATGAACATGCGGGCCATGCGTGCCAAGGTGGATGAACTTGATTCATCGCGTCTGGTATTCTGTGATACGGACCTTTCAGTCTCAGACCTTTATGACGACAGCTATCTGTCACCCGCACGCCTTAAACAGATGGCACAGAGGGTTACTGACCGTCCCTTCATTATGCGTGAGTACGCCCATATGATGGGTAACTCAGGCGGTAATCTTACGGAGTATTGGGATGTAATATATTCCGATCCCAGCATTGCCGGAGCAGCCATCTGGGACTGGGTTGACCAGGGTATAGCCAAGCCCATAGACGGATCACCGCTTGCGTATAAGGGCAACGGCCTGGAACTTGAAGATGGAGAGTTCTGGGCCTATGGAGGAGATTTTGGCGATATGCCCAATGACGGAAACTTTGTGATAAACGGCCTGCTGGCTCCTGACCGTACTCCCCATCCGCACTATTATGAGGTAAAGCACATATATCAGCCTCTGCACTTTGAAAAGATTGACAACACTCACGTAAGGGTAATCAACATGAACTGGTTCACATCCCTTGATGAGTATGATTACAGTGCCCGGTTCTTTGATGAAATAGATGGTGAATCGGATCAGATACAGCTTTCCAAGCCCGATGAAAACGGCGTTTTGACAATACCGGAGCATAGTTATGGAAGTCCCTTTAAATACGCCATGACAGTATTTGCATCGTTGCCACAGACTGTTTTATGGGCCGATAAAGGTTTTACAGTGGCTTATGACCAGTTTGTGCATATCGCTGATTTTTTAGCCCGTGTTACTTTAATGGAAGGCAAAAAAATAAAACCCGCGAAAGCGTTGAAATATCTTGAAAAAGGAGGCTTCTCTTTTGACAGCCTGGGCGCACTGGTGGGCTGGAATTATCAGGGCAGGGATGTTCTGGCCGGGCCGTTGGAGCCATATTTCTGGAAACCGGCCAATGATAACCAGTTGCGTAATGACTATGAGAGGAGCATGGGCGTATGGCGATCGGCTGCATCGGACCGCAGACTTCTGTCCAGTGAGTTCTCGCTATACAAGGACAAGCGTAACCGTAAGCAGCAGGGTACACTGATCTGCAAGTATACATATGCTCTTCCGACAGGTGCAACACTGAAAATGACATACTACCTTGATTTGGATACCAGGGCCCGAGTGGAAGTAGATATGGATTATTTCCCTGACAGCGTCAGGGTGGAATCCTTGCCCAAGTTCGGATTAAGAATGAGAGTGCCTTCGGGTTACGACAACGTTTCATGGGTTGGACGCGGCCCTTGGGAGAACTACCCCGACCGCAAGTTGGGAGCATTGTACGGACAGTATTCATTGCCTTTAGATGAGTACATGGCGGATTATGTCTATCCGCAGGATAACTCCAACAGGTCAGATGTTGACAAACTCCGGTTGACCGGATCTGGACTGCCTGCATTGAGCATAACTGAGTTGGGGCAATATGGCCCTTCAAAAGGATTCAATGCAAGGATCTGGAATTACTCCGAGGATGATTTGGAGAAGGCCCGTCACGGATATGAACTGCCCGAACGTGATTATCTGAACATCAACATTGACTCAGAGATAATTGGAGTGGGCGGCAACGATGCATGGGGCGCCAGGACAGAGCCTCAGTACATACCGTCGGCTAAAAAGCCTAAGAGCTTTTCTTTTGTTTTGAAGCTGGAGTAAGGATCCTGTCAATCAAGACTGCTACTGCAGTTACGGGTGCGGTTATATCCTTTCCCTTGCGGAGCAGGTAATGGAATGCCCAGCCGGTGGCTGCCGCGCCCAGGTGAATCAGGTCTGTGGCCGGATTGACATGCGGCAGCATTGCCACGTCTATTATGCCAATCACAAGGACAATGTATTTTATCTTGACCGGGCCTATGAGCGGTATGGGCTCTGTGGTGTCAGGAACACGGAAAGCAAGAGCGGTGCAGATAGCCAGGATACAGGCCGAGCAGAGCGGGGTGCTGCCTGTCCAGTCTTTAAGCTGAAGTGACGGGAACAGCATGAATAAGCCGGTGAAAACAGCCATTCCTGCAATTCCGCCCAGTATGTAAAGTCCACGCAGATTGTTTGATGTGAAGTACCGCATGAACACGTTCCCCAGCCAGTACAGAATGATCATGTTGAATATCAGATGCCACAGTCCCCAACTGGCAAAAAGTGACGTTACAATACTCCAGGGTCTTCTGATAAGCAGATAGGGACTCCATGGGTAGTTGCAAACGATGTATGCATATCGGTCCTCTCCGAATGAAAACAGGGTGAAGTTGATATCCATCAGGAGCATGACCAGGAATACGGCGCAGTTGATGAACACCAGACGTGTCACAATGTCGCCTGATCGGAATTTGGAAATCAGTTCGTCCAGAAGACTCATCACCAGGTAAATTTGATATGGTTGTCCTTGCGTTCCTTGTGTCTCCAATAGAGCAGGATAAGGAATCCGGTAAGCATTCCGCCCAGATGTGCAAAGTGGGCTACGTTATCAGCAGCGCTGCCTCTGATGCCCAGGCACAGTTCCAGAATGACATAACCTACAACCAGCCACTTGGCCTTGATGGGGAACGGGAAGGGAATTATGAACAACTGGTTGTCAGGGAAGGTCATTCCGTAACCCAGCAGAATTCCGTATACGGCGCCCGATGCTCCTACGGTAAGAATGCGGTCCAGGAACTGCATCATGGGCATGGTCATTCCGTTGCCTATTGCTACGACCTCATAATGGGAATAGACCAGACCGTAATGTACAAACTGGCAGAGTTCCTGTGTAAGTCCTGCGCCAATTCCGCAGAGCAGATAGAACATCAGGAACTTTTTTGATCCCCACTGGAATTCCATGATGCGTCCGAACATCCAGACGGCGAACATGTTGAAGAATATGTGCTGGAATCCTTCATGAAGGAACATGTATGTAATCAACTGCCATATCCTGAAACTCGGAGCAAGGAAGAAATGCAGTCCAAACAGTTTGTGAAGGTCTATTCCGTATTTTGACAGAGCCATGGTGCCCATCCAACAGAGAACGTTGATGATGAGCAGATTTTTAGTTATAGGTGGTAGCTTATTCATAATCTATGTTATGGGCAGCAAAAGTAGCCATTTTTTCAGTAACTTTGCGGTCCACAATACGATAATATGAAAATAGAGAATTTGGTAGCTGAAAAGACCGTTCAAGCCATTAAGGCACTCTACGGTCAGGAGATTGAGGCCTCATCGGTCCAGGTACAGAAGACCAAGAAGGAGTTTGAGGGCCATCTGACAATAGTTGTATTCCCCTATCTCAAGATGTCACGCAAGGGTCCGGAGCAGACTGCCGGCGAGATTGGCGTATGGTTGATGGAGAACGTTGAGGAGATAAGTTCATACAATGTGATCAAGGGCTTCCTTAACCTGGTTATCTCAACATCTGCATGGGTGGATATGCTGAACGGTATCAATGATGATCCGCAGTTCGGACTGCGTAAGGCTACACCGGATTCTCCGCTGGTAATGATAGAGTATTCAAGTCCCAATACCAACAAACCCCTTCATCTTGGTCACGTACGTAACAACCTGCTGGGCGGCGCCCTTTCAAATGTAATGGCTGCCAACGGCTACAAGGTCGTAAAGACAAATATCGTAAACGACCGCGGTATCCATATCTGCAAGTCAATGCTAGCATGGCTCAAGTGGGGTAACGGTGCCACTCCTGAATCCACCGGTAAAAAAGGAGACCATCTTATCGGTGACTACTACGTGGAGTTCGATAAGCACTTCCGTGCCGAGGTAAAGAGCCTGCTGCCCGCCAACTACGCCGAACTGGACGAGAAGGCACAGGAGGAGGCTAAAGCCAAGGCCGAGAAGGAGTCACCCCTGATGCAGGAGGCACACGCCATGCTGGTAAAGTGGGAGGCCGGTGACCCTGAGGTACGTGCACTCTGGGAGCGCATGAACAGTTGGGTATATGCAGGATTTGATGAGACTTACCGTCGTCTTGGCGTAAGTTTTGACAAGATATACTATGAGTCACAGACCTATCTGGAGGGTAAGAAAACCGTGATGGAAGGTCTTGAGAAGGGCCTGTTCTTCCGCAAGGAGGACGGTTCCGTATGGGCCGATCTGGCCGAGAACGGACTGGACCAGAAACTGCTGTTGCGCAGTGACGGAACATCGGTCTACATGACTCAGGATATAGGTACCGCACAACTCCGTTTCAAGGATTACCCCATTGACCGCATGATTTATGTGGTCGGTAACGAGCAGAACTACCATTTCCAGGTGCTCTCCATACTGCTTGACCGTCTGGGATTCAAGTGGGGTAAGGACCTGGTTCACTTCTCATACGGAATGGTAGAATTGCCCGAGGGTAAGATGAAGAGCCGTGAGGGAACCGTGGTCGATGCCGATGACCTGATGGACGAGATGATTGAGACCGCACGCGCCACATCGGCCGAACTTGGCAAACTTGACGGCCTGACCAAGGAGGAGCAGGACGAGATAATGCGTATTGTGGGTATAGGTGCACTCAAGTACTTCATTCTTAAGGTCGATGCCCGCAAGAACATGACCTTCAATCCCAAGGAATCCATCGATTTCAACGGCAATACCGGCCCGTTCATCCAGTATACCTACGCCCGCATACGCTCCATCATGCGTAAGGCTGCCGAGGAGGGTATCAGACTGGAGAGCAAGCTTTATGCCGATGACAACTCTCAGATATCAGAGAAGGAGATAGGACTGATTCAGATGCTCAACGGTTTCCGTGATGTAGTGAGTCAGGCTGCCGATGATTACAACCCGTCAGTCATTGCCAACTACTCCTATGACCTGGCCAAGGAGTTCAACCAGTTCTACCATGACTTCAGCATCATGAAAGAGCCTAACCGCGACCTCAAGATGTTCCGTCTGGTTCTGGCACAGAACGTTGGCAAGATCATCAAGCTTGGCATGGGCCTGCTGGGCATTGAGGTTCCCGAGCGCATGTAAAGATGGCACAGAAATTCTACGTTGTCTGGATAGGTCTTAATCCGGGGGTCTATGATTCCTGGGAGGCCTGCAAACAGCAGGTAGAAGGATGGAAAGGTGCCGTTTACAAAGCCTTTGATACCAAGGCGGAGGCCGAGGAGGCCATCAACATGCCGCCCGATAACTATATAGAGAAGAAAACTCCCGATCATATCGGCCGCAAGAAGAAGGAAAAGACCATTCCACCGGAGGTTATACGTCAGGCATTGGCAGTGGATGCGGCTTGCAGCGGGAATCCCGGACAGATGGAATACCGGGCCGTCTATCTGGGTGATATGGAGGAGAAATTCCACTTTGGCCCTATTCTGGGCACAAACAATATCGGTGAATTCCTGGCTATAGTTCACGCCCTTGCACTTTACAAGAGCCGTGGGCTTGACTGGCCTCTTTACAGTGACTCGCGTAACGCCATTGACTGGGTGCAGAAAAAGCAGTGCCGCACCAAGTTGGAGCGTACGCCTGAAACCGAGGCTGTATTCCAGCGCATAGAGAGTGCTGAGCGTTGGCTCAGGGAGAACACTTACCGCAATCAGATAATCAAGTGGGATACAAAGAAGTGGGGCGAGATACCCGCTGACTTTGGCCGCAAATAATTTTTCCTAGTTCCGTGGCCTGTTTGCGTTCTGATGCTGCATGAGCCACTGGCGATAATCCTCGTAGTTACGTTTCCAGCGGTTGTGGGTCCACAACCAGATTTCGGGATTCTCTTTGATGTTGTCTTCAAGCAGACGCATATACTTTTCGGTCACCGCAAAATCGGGAAGATCCTTGGTGTGGTCATACATCAGTTGGAAATCACATTTGTAATAACCGCGGCGTTTACGGGTGATATGGAAATACCATACCTCGGTATCCAGTTTGCGGGCAAGCCTTTCAGATCCGGTAAATACGGGGGTCTTGCGGTTCATGAACTGGGTCCAGTAATGTGTGTTCCACCAAAGGGGCACCTGATCGGCTATCATTCCCACCACGAAGGTGTTGCCTGCATTGCGGAACTCCAGCAGCCTGCGCATGATCTGCTCCATGGGTATGCTCTGAGTACCGTATTTGCTGCGTAGTTTGAGCATGAACTGCTCCATTACCGGGTTCTCAAGTTTATGATAAACCTGACATCCCTGAAAACCGTCCAGGTCCTCAAAGAAACGCATCATTGAAGGGATGAGTTCCCAGTTTCCCATGTGTCCCAGATATCCTATGACAGACCTGCCTTTGAGCAAATCCTTTCTTATACCATCGTATCCTGTGAATTCCATGTGCCGATGCACCCAGCGCTTGCTGGCCGATACCGTCTTGAGGCCTTCCATTATCTGACACAGGAACTGGTAGTAGAAACGGCGCTCGGTCCTGTGCAGCCACTTGCGGTCTTTCTCAGGGAAAGAGAGCGCAAGATTATTCTGTACAATCTTTTTGCGGTATCTCAGAGGCGGGCAGATGTACATCAGCAACCATATGATATCGGCAAAAAGATACAGGAACGGCATGGGCAGCAGTGATATCACCCATACAATGCCAAACAGGATATATGCTATTACCTTGCTCATGATCAGAAAGTATAATTGAACCTGGCTCCTAATACATAAGAGCGCCAGACCTTGTCGTAAAAATCAACACCTCCGTGTATGGTGACACTTGAGAAAGCCGATGTACGTACGTTTATTCCTAAGTTCCCGTAGCAGTGCATTCCGGTCGGAATGGACCATTCCAACGTCTGATTCTTCTCCTTGTCGGCATAGAAACTGTAACTGTTGGCCTTGGGGGAATAGCCTGCTATGGCCTGGCCGTTCAGAGTAATCCTTTCTATGACAGGAATGTCAATGTCCACGCCTGCACCCACTGTGTAGACATCGGCTACACTTCCCAGATGTTCCAGGTAGATATCCTCCTGTCCTGTCCATTTCATCTGGGTGAGTCCGGCACGAAGTGTAGGACCTATGTACCAGGGCATCCATGATGCATCAATACCTATTGAACAGGCAGGCTTGGCGTAAGGGTTACCGTATCCCTGAGAAGTGAATACATCAGATTGAATGCTGTAATCCGAGTAGAGTCCGAACTTCCAGACGGGCATGTCTTCCAGGTCTGGAACAGTGATAACGTGCTTTACGCCCTGCTCTCCGAACAGTATATCGGTCAGTTCATATGCCAGTTCTGTTGAGAATATTCCGATTGCGGCGCCACCCAGCACATCGGAGCACCAATGGCGGTTGGCTATCACGCGGAATATGCCGGTGGTTGCGGCAATTCCGTATCCGGCTGCACTTATCCAGGGGCTCAGCGTCTCGCCGTATTCCTTATGCAGCATCTGTGCGGTCATGAATGCGGTGGCTGTGTGGCCCGACGGGTAAGAATTGAAGGCCCTGCCGTCAGGGCGTTCCCTCTTTACAATATGCTTGGTGGGGCGGGTTATGAGGTTCATGATGGCCACCGATCCGATATCGGCCGTAATCATACGGGGCCAGTCGCTGCGTCCCTCTACACCGAATGCCTTCATGGCATACATTATGGCCACGGGTGAGTACTGAAGGAAATCGGCCGATTTCAACGGCGGTTGGGTTATGCCACCGAACTTGACTATACGTTTGTCCAGATAGTTGTCGTTGTACAGGATGCTCACGGACAGCAGTCCCATGGGAAGCAATGAACGCTGGGTCAGCGACTCCGGCTTGTAGGCTATGCTTGTGGAGTCATATCCCAGTGACCAGTTAAGGGAGTAGTCAATCTCCTTCAACGGCTTGTACGGCTTGAAGGGATTGATTGCGTCCGCCCCCGTAACGGACAACAGTACCAGTATTATGGCAAGGAGTTTCTTCATTGCGGATTAACTAGACTTTTAATCATGCTTATCCTGTATTTGAGCGTTATGAGCTGCTGGTTGTGTATGGGTGCTCCGGGAGTGAAATGCAGGTTCCAGCGGAATCCCAATTCCACGTTTTCATCGTCAATGAACCTGATTCCCAGTTCTGTTTTGTTGTAGAAGGAGTGGTTGTAGAACGGATCGCTGCGGTGGAATGCAAGACCGGCCTCAGGGTCATTGAGATATGGCATCTGACTGCCGCCTGCGTAGATGGTGCTCTTTATGTCGAATCTTTTCCATCCCATATGAATGTCTCCGAGAAAGCCTATGGGGTTATACCAGAAGTCGACGGCACGGCAGTTTACTATTGTAAACAATAACCCGGCATCGGCCTTTAACCTGAAATCTGAAACCTTGCCTTTGGAGAGGTCAAATGACAGATACGGATTGAACTGGAACTTCTCATACAGGGCATGGTTGTGTTGCATGGTGTTGGCAAAATGGGTCATGGCCACGAACCAGCCTCCTCCAATCATGCCGGTGCCTACGAATCCGTCCCATACTATGCGGAATGCCTCACGGTTGGTGAAAGTCTGACGGCTGAACCAGTTGCAGTAGAGTTCTGACTGCCAGTACTTCCCGTTGTATTGGATAAGGGTTCCGCCTATCGTGGGCTCAAAAAATGCGATGGAATCATAGAGAAATGCATCGGGCAACTGGCGCTGCAGGTTCCTTCGGGGTATGGATCCGAAACTGGTGCTCCATTTTTCACCTCCGTACTTGTAGTAGAGTACTATGTCGGGGTTAATGACATCGTCTGCTCCGAACTCCCATATTTTGGAGAATCCGGCCATCAGCGTATGTGCCTTGTAACCGATACCCACCTGGGGCATGATGCGCATTCCGTAAATGGTCTGCGGAAGCATATTGCCCTTGTACTCACGGTTGTCAAACAGACCGTCAAAGTTCAGATCGGCCTTGAATTCCTGACCCTGACCCCTGAGAGAGATCAAAGACAGTATTGAAAACGCTATCAGACAGGCCGTTCTATTCATTCTCCCGAAAACTTATCAACATATTGCGCAAAGTTACCTATTTATAATGCATTTCCCGATTTTGAGCGGTATAAAATTTGTAACTTTGCGCATTAAATCAATGATTTCACTTAATGAAAGAGCTATTTAGGTTCCTGAAACGTTTCATACGTCCTTACCGCCGCAATATAGCCGGCAGTGTGGCTTATAACCTCCTGTCTGCCTTGATGAATGTGTTCTCATTCGCCCTGCTGATCCCTATATTGAGAATCCTGTTCAAGATCAGCACCGAGACTTACGACTATGTCCCGTTCTCGGAGGCTGAGAATATGAGGAACTTCTTCCATATCCTCAAGGATAATTTCTTCTACCTGGTAACTGATTTCATCGCCCGATACGGAGAGTCCACAACACTTCTTGTACTGGGCCTTCTGCTGATAGTGATGACCCTGCTCAAAACCGGCTGTTATTTTGGATCGGCCGCTGTGATGGTGCCTCTGCGTAACGGCGTGGTACGTGACATCAGAATTCAGATATACGACAAGATACTGAGCCTTCCCATGGGTTTCTTCAGCAAGGAACGCAAGGGAGATATCATAACCCGCATGAGCGGAGACGTGTCAGAGATTGAAAATTCACTGGCCCAGTCTCTGGACATGCTTATTAAGAACCCTATACTGGTTGTGGTATATCTGGGTACTCTGATTGCAATAAGCTGGCAGCTGACAATCTTTACACTGGTTATCGGTCCGCTTATCATCTGGGTAATGGGCTCAATAGGGCGTAAACTGAAGGCCAAATCACTTGTGGTTCAGTCATACTGGAGCGAGACCATGTCAGAACTGGAGGAGACTCTGGGAGGCTTGCGCGTAATCAAGGCTTTCCTTGCCGAGGAGAAGATGTCCAAACGTTTTGCAAACAGCAGCGAGCAACTCCGCAAGGCGTCCAACCGAGTACACCTGCGCCAGGCACTGGCTCATCCGGTAAGTGAGTTTATGGGAACCGCACTGATTGTGGTGGTTCTCTGGTACGGCGGTACTCTTATCCTTAATTCCGCTCACGCTCCTATTGACGGTCCTACATTCATATATTATCTGACAATACTTTACAGTGTCATCAATCCTATCAAGGATTTCTCAAAGGCCGGTTATGCCGTACCAAAGGGACTTGCATCCCTGGAGCGCGTTGACAAGATCCTGCTTGCCGACAACAATATTAAGGATGCCGATAACCCCGTAGAGATCAGCGCCCTCAGCAAGGAGATCAGGTATGAGGGTGTTTCATTCTCTTACGAGCAGGACCGTGAGGTTCTCCATGAAATCAACCTGACCATACCCAGAGGCAAGACAATAGCCCTGGTGGGACAGTCGGGTTCGGGTAAATCGACCCTAGTTGACCTGCTCCCGCGTTTCTATGACGTGAGCAAAGGCTCCATCACCATTGACGGACAGGATATACGCAACATATCCCTCAAGTCGCTGCGAGGACTGATGGGCAACGTTAACCAGGAGGCCATACTCTTTAACGATACCTTCTACAACAACATCACGTTCGGTGTAAAGAACGCCACCCGTGAACAGGTCATCGCGGCCGCCAAGATAGCCAACGCGCATGACTTCATTATGGAGACAGAGAACGGTTATGACACAAACATAGGTGACCGCGGATGTCTGCTTTCAGGCGGCCAGCGCCAGCGCATAAGCATTGCCCGCGCCATATTGAAGAACCCGCCAATTCTGATTCTGGA
Source organism: Bacteroidaceae bacterium (assembly GCA_045586125.1). Classification (GTDB taxonomy): domain Bacteria; phylum Bacteroidota; class Bacteroidia; order Bacteroidales; family Bacteroidaceae; genus Colenecus. Next base: position 12,917 of record JAZMZT010000211.1, read on the forward strand.
TGAGGCAACCAGCGCCCTTGACACCGAGTCGGAGCGTCTGGTTCAGGAGGCTTTGGAACGTCTTATGAAGGATCGTACAACCATAGCCATAGCCCACCGCTTGTCGACCATTAAGAATGCCGATGAAATCTGCGTTTTGCATGAGGGAAAGATAGTTGAGAGAGGAACGCATGAGGAACTGATAGCCCTGAACGGCTACTACAAGCGACTGAACGATATGCAGCAACTGTAAACAACATATAAATCATGGTCAAAATCGGAACACCGCTTACCAAGGTTGCCAAAAAGGCACTTCTTTGCGGTTCAGGAGAACTGGGAAAAGAGGTTGCAATTGAATTGCAGCGTTATGGAGTTGAGGTCGTAGCACTCGACCGTTATGAGAACGCCCCTGCCATGCAGGTGGCTCATCGCAGTTACGTTCTGTCAATGCTTGACGGAGCCCGTCTGCGCGAGATTATCGAGAAGGAGAAGCCGGATATGATCATTCCGGAGGTTGAGGCAATAGCCACTCCTGAGCTGGTTAAACTTGAGAAGGAGGGTTACAACGTAATTCCTACCGCCAATGCCACATTCCTCACCATGAACCGCAAGGGCATCCGCCAGCTGGCTCATGAGACACTGGGCCTTCCCACTTCAAACTACCGTTTTGCAGCCACCCGTGAGGAGTTCGATGCTGCCATCAAGGAAATAGGCACTCCGTGCGTTGTAAAGCCTATCATGAGTTCTTCAGGTCACGGTCAGAGCGTATGCAAGACTCCCGCTGATGCCGATGCATCATGGAAGATTGCCCAGGAGGGCGGTCGCGCCGGAGGCGGTGAGGTTATCGTAGAGGGCTTTGTAAAGTTTGACTATGAGATTACACTTCTTACCGTTCGTCACAGCGGCGGCACAACATTCCTCAACCCCATCGGCCACCATCAGGTAGACGGTGACTACCGCGAGTCATGGCAGGCACAGCCCATGAGCGACAAGGCTCTGGCTCAGGCTCAGGACATTGCAAAGAAGATTACCGACGCTCTGGGCGGTTACGGTATCTTTGGCGTTGAGATGTTCGTATGCGGTGACAACGTGCTGTTCAGTGAGGTTTCTCCCCGTCCGCACGACACCGGTATGGTTACAATGATTTCACAGGATCTCTCAGAGTTCGCACTGCATGCACGTGCCGTCCTGGGTCTTCCTATTCCCAAGATCAACTTCTTTGGTCCCAGCGCATCAAAGGCTATCGTAGTTGAGGGTGACACCAACATGATTGAGTTTGAGAATGTTGATGAGATCCTTGCCGAGCCCGATGTACAGGTTCGTTTCTTCGGCAAGCCGTTCATTAAGGGTCACCGCCGTATGGGCGTTATCCTGGCACGCGCAGAGAGCGTAGAGAAAGCGCTTGAGAAGGTTGAGAAGGCTTACGCCAAGTTGAAGGTCAAGGTTTATTAATCGAGTCCATTGGGGACGGTTCTTTTTGGCACCGTTTTGCTCAATAAGAAACAGCGGCTTGAATGTTAGTCGCTGTTCTTTTTTGTGGTTTTATAAAACGGTGCCAAAGAGAACCGTCCCCATTGGCTCTCGGGGGAACTTAGTTCATTTTGAAGTCATGTAGATTATGTATTGCTGAATTAGGGCTTTCAGCTTCTTTAGCATCTCTTGCTCTGTTTGAGACTGACTATCTTTTATATTATGCTTTAAGGTGGGGTCTGACTTATACGTAAACAGGCCGGTCTCATTTGTGCCGTCAAACTGGAGGAGGTAGTCTCCCTGATAGTATGAGTAGAGGCCGTTCTGGAAGGTGGCGCCCCAGGTCTCTTCATCGGGAGTATTGAACAGGTTCTGGCCGAAACTGATGACGGGCTTGTCATATCCCAGATAACCCAGTACGGAGGGGAATATGTCAGACTGCTGGGCAATGGCGTTGCGCTTGCCTGCAAGAGTGTCCGACGGGCAGTAGAATACCACCGGAACGCGGAAATTACCGTAGTCGGACTGGTAGTCGGGATGCTCCGAGAGATTTGTATGGTCAGCGGTAAGGACAAACAGTGTGTTGTTGAACCAGGGCTGTTTGGATGCCTTTTCAAAAAAGAGTTTCAGCGCATTGTCCGAGTATCGTATTCCCCGATAGATTGGCAGATTTCCTTCGACCGGATACTTCTGCTGATATCTCTCAGGGACATTGTAGGGATGGTGAGACGAAGCCGTGAAGGCCGATGTCAGGAACGGTTCCTTAAAGGTTCCCATCATATCGCACATATACTGCAGGAAC
>JAZMZT010000212.1:0-4547 GCA_045586125.1 Bacteroidaceae bacterium
ATTGGGGACGGTTCCGTTTGGTACCGTTTTGCGCAAAACGGTACCAAACGGAACCGTCCCCAATGGTATCAAAGTTCGTCCTGGGCGTAGAGGTAGTCCAGCAGGGGTGACGGGTAGTCGCAGTAATCTGCAGGAGTGAAGAATCGGGCCAGCTCCGCCTGAGCGGTCTCCAATGAGTCCGATGCGTGGATGATGTTCTCCTGATGACTTACGCACAGGTCACCGCGCACGGTGCCGGGCAGTGCCTTGCGGCCGTTGGTGGCGCCGGCCATCTCGCGTACCACGCTTACGGCGTCGATGCCCTCCCAGCAGCACAGAACCACTGGCGCCGCCATCATGGACTTCTCTATTATAGGATAAAAAGGTTTCTCCACCATGTGCGCATAATGACGGCGCAGGATATCGGCATCAAGCTGCTGCATCTTCATGGCCACAAGCTTGAGGCCGCGTTTTTCAAACCGTGATATTACCTCACCTATCAGCCCGCGCTGCACAGTGCAGGGCTTAAGTATTACAAGTGTTCTTTCCATGCAGCAAAATTACTAAAAACGCCGCAAAGGGGTCGTTTCGTTTTGCGTCATTTATACCGCAAAATTGCTACATTTGTGACATTAATTAAAAACCTTGCAACTATGAAGACTTTGGGCAATATCCTTTGGGTTATTCTGGGCGGTTTTGCAACGGCATTCGTCTATTATCTGATAGGATTCCTTTATTGTATAACCATAATTGGTATCCCGTTCGGAGTTCAGATAATCAAAATCGGATCATTCTGCCTGTGGCCGTTCGGCTGCGAGATGGCCGATAAGCCCGGCCAGCCAGGATGCCTGAGCACCGGATTCAACGTTCTGTGGATCCTGACCGGCTGGTGGGAAATTGCAGCCTTCCATCTTGTTCTGGCATTGCTGTTCACCATCACCATCATCGGTTTCCCGTTCGGACAGATGCACTTCAGGATCGCCCTCGGATCAATCTTCCCGTTCGGCAAAGAGATCCGCAGCGTAAAGTGACGCAAAGGGGTCGTTTCTTTTAGTCGCTTCGCTTGGTAAAAGCGTCCCTTCGGGCCGAGCGCGTTTTGCGTCGCTAAATGTCTGTTTTAACATACTTTATGTCTTGTTTTGTTGTCGCAATGTAATCTATTATTTACATTTGCAGCATCAACAACCTATTAAACTATCGTAATTATGAAGAAGTATCATTTGCTTGACCACAAATGGCAGAAGATTGGATTTGCCATATTTGTTTTTGGAGTTGCCCTATTCCTTATTTTACTGCTGAATTCAGTATTTACCTACCAGCCCACTCAAATTGAAGGTATTGCAGAGAATTACAAACTCAGCCTCTTTAACAGTATGCTAGGCCCATCGGCACTACTCTCCTTCTTTCTAGCCATCGCTTTTGCCCTAATGGCACTTTCACAGGAGAAACAGGAGGATGAAAGGATAGTAGAGACACGTCATCAGATCTTGCCCAGGATAGTAATCCTATACATCATAGTTCTGGTAATCAGATTCATTGCCCTGTTTTTTGTACAAAGACTGGCTGCTTCGTTATCATACGCGTATGTGACCCATATTACAGGTCTGTTTACGGGAGTAACAGCATTCATAGGATACTATGTACTGTTTTTCAAGTTATCTTTGTGGAAACAAAACAGGGAGTTGAGAGATGAAGAATAACCTTAGAGTGGAGCGCGCCCGCGTGCGTATGACGCAGCAGGAACTGGCCGATAAGACAGGCGTCACCCGCCAGACTATCGTTGCCATAGAGCAAGGCAAGTTCAATCCCTCAACCGTGCTTGCACTCAAGATGGCCCGCGTGTTCAACGTCACCATCGAGGCCCTGTTTGAGCTTGAGGAGACTGATTAAATTAGCATTGAGTCCGACAGGCGGTGAGCCATATCGTCGGCCATTGGCTGATGAAATGTCAGGTAGTACATGTAGGCCGATTTGATGGCGGCAAAAGGCAGGAGTTTGCGTATTATCAAGCCCATCTCCTGTGGAGCGATTCCATAATAGGCCGGAGCAAAGATATTCCAGTGCTGCTGCATCTGCTCTGGTGTAAGATGGAAGAGCTGTTCTGTGCGAGCCGGGTCTGCAATCTGACTGATACGCCAGCACAGGCTCAGGTCCCATTCGGGAGTATTATATGAGGTTTGACCTATATCAATCCACAGGTTACGGCGCCCGTCGGTAATTATATTACCTATCTGCATGTCACCATGCAGACAATAAGGAGTATCAGGTATGGTATCCAGAATAGGCAGCACCTTGTCTCTTAGAAATGCGGGCACAACACCATCCTTGTGATAGAAATCCTGCATTCTCTTTTTCATGGAGGGCAGCCTGGAGGTATCGGCCTTGACGGCATGTAGCTCACGTGCCACACGGGCAAAGGTAAGGCTCACCTCCTCCATCCTGTCGGGCTCCTGCGATATGATACGGGCAAACGAGCGCTTGCCTTCAATCAGTTCATACTCGGCACCTACCCTCTCGCCATCGGTTACCAGCCTGTAGGGACGGGGCGTGGGGACACCAAGCTCATACATTGCCATGGCTGCCCCAAACTCCTCTACGGCCACATCGGCCTCAAAACCGGGATTGTACAACTTGGCAAGGCGCTTTTCGGTCTTGTGGGTATAAGCCACGCCCTGACCGCCCTCGCCGGTCTTTACATACTCTTCAAGATTTATCTTCTCGTAGTCCATAATTACAAATACTCTAAAAATGACGCAAAGTGACGCAAAGGGGTCGTTTCGTTTTGCGTCACTTTAAATATCTTTCACGGAGGGTGGCGATGTCAGTGTCTGAGAGGCCAAGCGGACCTTTCAGATAGTTTTGCATTGAGCCGTACTGAGCATCAATCAGGTCCAGCGTCTTGACAAAGTTCCCGGTGTTGGCGCCGATGAACGCCTGGACGACACTCAGTTCATCCTCCTTACCACCCCAAAAACGCACCCTGCGAGACAGACGCTTTACATCCTTTGCATAAACTGCATTTGTAGCGTCAAAATCGGCAATAATCATCTCCCTGTCCACACCCAGAGCCGCCAGAATGTAGGCCGATGCCAGACCGGTGCGGTCCTTACCCTGCGTGCAATGGAAGAACACCGCTCCACTGTCAGGAGACTCCACGAGTATTCGCAGGAATCTGGCAAACCGCTTCTGACAGGATTCCAGAGTGACCATGTTGGGATAGAGGTCACGGGCAACCTGCTGCGCTCTCTTGTTGAAGGCAGCTATCATTATCAGTTTCCTGACATTAAACTGCTTATGTTTCTTTATCCCCACCGACTCTTCATCATCCATTGCATTGCCGTTGCTGTTTATGGGAATGCGCACATACTCAGCGCCGGGAATTATCCGGTCCTCACGCCCCGAAAGTTCAAAATCCTGTCTGAAGTCAATCACCTTGGCTACAGGAATCTGCTGCAGATACTTAAGGTCAGCAGCGGTTGCATCGGCCAATGATGCGGCGCGTATGAGCATGCCGGAACGCACGGTTCGGCCATCGGTTGTAACATAACCGCCCAGGTCACGGGCATTCACTATCCCTTTTACCGGCAGGAACTGCAGAGCCTGAACTTCTTTTGAAAACGACATAGTCCTTTATTTACTGAATTCCTTGAGGAACGGCTTGAAATTGTTGCTCGATGGTGAATCAATGATTGCAAATACAATCTTTCTGAAACGGCCCCGGAACTCCTCCTCATCCAGTACCTGATGGAACAGACGGGCCATCTGTGCAGGCGGAGTGCAGAACGCACCGCATCCCAATGCGCCCAGCACCAGGCTGTCATGCTCTTTAAGTATGCCGATGCGCAGTATGGTGCGTATCTTCTCTTTCAGCACTGGCTTATCGGCCTCCGGAATATTGCCATTGGCATCCAATGAGTTGTGCCCGTGCTTGGGGTTGTAATTGAGTGATGCCACCGATATCACCGCAGCCTGGAAAGGATTTTCCAGCAGCACATAGCCCTCATCACGAGTACCGCGGAAGAACGTGATACCCGGGCTGTAGATACCGCCGTAAGTATTATCCATAGGGTATCGCTCTGCACGGCGCTTTACGCCCACCATATCGGCCAAATCCCCGTATCGGCCTCCCGGCAGTGAGAACTGATAGAGCGATATTGCCAGCGTACTGCGACGGCAAAGGTCCTCCTCCTGCGCACCGGAGCCCTGCAGCACCCCGCCTCCGGGATGATACAGGCTGGCCATATTGAGCAAAGCAGGATTGTACCCCTGCTCCACCAGATCCCGCGTAACCAGGATGCAATCCTGATTCAAAACGTCAAAATGATACCATTGGGGCCTGACCCCAATGGTATCATTTTTGAGTTTGATAGGCGCGGAGAACATCTCAGAGTCTTCTACGAACGCTCCGCTGACGGAAAGGGTGACAACGCGGTCAGTCTCCGTACGGTAGGCACCGTCACGGAAAATGTCCAGATTGTGCGTGAACACCTTGGTCAGCAACGCCCGCTTGGCATCACCGCCGCGCGAGACCGATGCTTTCCACCACCCGCTCAGCCAAAGTCGGATCG
>JAZMZT010000213.1:0-7114 GCA_045586125.1 Bacteroidaceae bacterium
GCTGTGCGCCTACGTTAACCCAGTACAGGGCTCTTTCGAAATTCAAATCTACTGTAGCGGGATTGGTGTTAGGATTGTAAGTACCAATCTTCTCAATAAACTTTCCATCACGTGGAGCTCTGGTGTCTGCAATTACGATGCTGTAGAAGGCGTAACCTTTGTGGCCTCTTCTCTGCAATCTGATTTTTGCTGCCATAAGTTGTTGTTTTTATTGAATTTATAATGATTTGAATAGCCGTTATCCCGTAACGGCGGCGCAAAGGTAGTAAAAAATCCGATGCACTCTACATCCCGCGTACTATTTTTATTTCTTGACAGTTAACTCAACGCTCTGAAGGTCAGTGTCAAGTGATGAACCGCCGTACATGATTCTGTAGCGTCCGGGGCGGAACTTGAGTCCGTCTGTAGCCTCATCGTAGAAACTGAATGCCTCCTTGTTGAGTTCAATCTTGACGGTCTTGGTCTGTCCGGCGCCGATGTTCACGCGTGCGAATCCGGCCAGAGACTTGATGGGTGCGCCTGCATCGTCAAGAGCCTTTACGTAAACCTGGATAACCTCATCGCCGTCAATCTTACCGGTGTTGGTAACGGGAACGGTCAGGGTCATTGACTGTGACTTGCCCGATGTCTTGGCCTTTCCGTACTTGAAGGTGGTGTAACTCAGACCGTAACCGAAAGCATACAGGGGCTCGCCCTTGAAGTAACGGTATGTGCGGTTGTTCATTGAGTAGTCCTGGAAATCAGGAAGCTGGTCTGTTGACTTGTAGAAGGTAACCGGCAGACGTCCTGCAGGGTTGTAGTTGCCAAAGAGTACGTCACCTACTGCCTCACCGCAAGCCTGACCGCCGTACCAAGCCTGGATAAGGGCGTCATACTTGCTCTCTACGTTTCCGAATCCCATGGCGCTGCCTGATACGTTAACCAGAACGATGGGCTTGCCGGTAGCATCAAGCTCGGCAAGGAGCTGCTGCTGGATCTCGGGGAGTTCAATCTCAGAACGGTCGTGGCCTTCACCCTCTATGTCCGATGAGATACCGCTTACCATGATGATTACATCGGCCGGAGCGATCTTCTTTATCACACTGGGGAAATCAACCGGACCGCGGCTGTAGATATCGAATGAGAATGAAGCCGAACGGGCCTCGGGCTGTACCAGGTCAATGTAGATGTTGTAGGTCTTGCCCTCCTCGACATGGAATGTGGTGGATGCACCGCCACGGCCGCCGAATCCGCCGCCGAAACCGCCGAATCCGCCACGGCCACCGCCCTGACCGGCGTTCTTGGCGATGGTGTCACCGTTCAGGATGAAGTTGTAGCGTGAACTTCCGCGTACGTTGTATACCATATCGCCGGTGTAATCGGCTGTAAATGTGCCGGTATATTTGGCTGAGAATCCGGTCATGTTAACGCCGTCTGCCCAGGGGCAGTCCTCATGTGCAAGGGCGGGTGATGTGGTGTTCAGGCTCAGAGGCTCGTCGTAGTCAACCTTGGCTGCAACGGCACCGGTCCAGTCAAGAGTGTTGTAGTACTCAGCATGCAGACCCTTGCCTCCGTTGATCTCTGATACATAGTGCTTTGTGATATAGGGAACGTTCAGGTCGCAACCCTTCTCGTAGATGATCTTTGCACCGGGAGCGGCCTCGCGGATACCGTCCAGGATGGTCTTGGTGTTGGCGGCTGAAGGATAGCCGTTGTAGTTACCCAGGATAACGCGTGCATCGTCGGCGTTGGGGCCAACCACTGCAATGGTGATATCCTTCTTGAGGGGCAGAATGTTGCCTGCGTTCTTGAGCAGGACGATAGCCTCGTGGGCTGCCTTGCTGGCAAGAGCGGTGTGGGCGGGGCTGCTCAGGTCATCCAGACCCAGTTTTGCCCAGGGCAGATCCTCGGCGGGATCAAACATACCCAGTTCAAAGCGGGCCTTGAGGATACGGCGTACGTTTACGTCGATATCGGCCTCGGTGATAAGACCCTGCTCAATGGCCTGGGTGAGAGCACGGTAACTGGTTCCGCATTCGATATCGGCACCTGAAAGAACAGCATCGGCCGATGCGCTTGCGGCATCCTTGTGTGTGCCGTGCTGGCGGGCGTTGAAGAAGTCGCCGATGGCACCGCAGTCAGTTACCACGAGACCCTTGAAACCCCACTTGTTGCGCAGGATGTCCTGCAGCAGACGGTCGCTGGCGCAGCAGGGGTCACCCTCGTAACGGTGATATGCGCACATAACCTCCTGTACGTTTCCGTCCTGAACCAGGCTCTTGAATGCCGGCAGGTAGGTCTCCCACAGGTCACGGCCCGATACGGTTACGTCAAACTGGTGACGCAGGGGCTCGGGACCGCTGTGAACTGCATAGTGCTTGGCGCATGAGTGCAGTTTCAGGTATTTGGAGTCATTGCCCTGCATACCCAGAACGGTCTGTGTACCCATTACGGAGTTCAGGTAGGGATCCTCACCCGGAGTCTCCTGACCACGGCCCCAGCGCGGGTCACGGAATATGTTCACATTGGGGCACCAGAATGAGAGTCCGTTGTGCCAGATGCTTCCGTTGGGCTGTGTTACGCCTAACTGATGATGGTCTGTGGTGTTCCATACGGCGCGGGCCTCATCGGACACGGCGCTGTAAATCTCATACTGCTGGGGTGCATCGAATGTGGCACCCAGGGCGATAACCTGCGGGAATACGGTTACATCGTCATAGCAGATTCCGTGGCAGGCCTCGTTCCACCAGTTGTAGGCGGGTATGTCCAGACGGTCCACCGATATGGAGCCGTTCATCATAAGTCCTATCTTCTCCTGCGGAGTAAGCAGTGAAAGCAGGTTGTCCGTCCTCTCGTCAAATGAGAGTTTAGGGTTCTGGAACGGATACTCATAAGTCTGGGCGCCGGCCGGAATGAGAGCTACGGCAGCCAGGCAGGAAAGCAAAATTGTTTTTTTCATAAGGATAGTTATGTTTTGATTATTCGTTTTATCGGTTGTTCATGCTCCGGTTAACTAAGAGAGTCCAAAAATACGGATTGATTTTGAAAACTCAAAGTGACGCATTGGGGTCGTTTCCCTTTGCGTCGTTTTTCAAATAAAAATGTGGAAATAATGCATTTGGGAATGCTTAAAATGTTTTACATTTGTAAGATTAAACGGATAGCAGGACAATATGGGCGCAGACATAAGACATGAGGGTATCGTCAACTCTATTGACGGTCAGAAGGTTACCGTGCGCATATTGCAGGCATCGGCCTGTTCGGGCTGTCAGGCAAGCAGGATTTGCCGTGCAGCGGAGTCAAAAGAGAAACTGGTGGAGATAGAGATGAAAGGTGCCGATACCCTGTCCGTGGGGCAGACCGTGACGATAGCCGGAGAGGAGAGCATGGGTATGACTGCCGTAATGCTCGCTTTCGGGTTGCCGCTCCTGCTCCTTATTGCAGGACTTGTGACTGCCATCTCTGTTACAGGCAGCGAGAAAATAGGCGCAGCGGCTGCGCTGGGAATACTTGTTCCTTATTATATAGTGCTGATGCTGTTCCGCAAGAGGATAAAAAAGGACTTTCAATTCAGGATAATACAATAAACAGGATATGACGTTTATTTTGACTGCTGTTCTTGTGCTAGGTGTCACCGGACTCGTTTTGGGTCTGGTCCTGTACGCCGTATCAAGAAAATTCAAGGTTGAAGAGGACCCCCGCGTGGGTCAGATCACCGAACTTCTGCCCGGTGCCAACTGCGGCGGATGCGGATTTCCGGGATGTGCCGCCTTTGCCGCCGAGTGTGTGAAGGCCGAATCCCTGGACGGTCTCAAGTGTACGGTGTGCAAGAGTGAGGTTATGCAACAGATCGCAGACATTACAGGTCATACGGTCGAGGTTGGAGTAGAGAAGATTGCTGTTGTAAGGTGTAACGGTTCATGTCAGAACCGTCCCAGACCGCGTACCTATGACGGAGCCAGAAGCTGTGCCGTAGCCGGCATGATGAACGGTGGTGAGACAGGCTGTTTCTACGGCTGTCTGGGCTGCGGCGACTGCGTAAAGGCTTGTAAGTTCGATGCCATCAGGATGGATCCCGAGACGGGTCTTCCGGTGGTTGATCAGGACAAGTGCACAGCCTGCGGTGCCTGCGTCAAGGCCTGCCCGCGCCACATCATAGAACTCCGCAACAAGAACAAACTGGACCGCAGGGTCTATGTAAGTTGCGTAAACCAGGACAAGGGCCCCGTTGCCAAGAAGGCCTGCGATGCAGCCTGCATAGGTTGCGGCAAGTGCGTAAAGGCCTGCCCGTTTGAGGCCATCACCCTTGAGAACAACCTGGCCTACATTGACTTTGAGAAGTGCCGTCTGTGCCGCAAGTGCGTGGACGAGTGCCCGCAGCATTCAATCATGGCCGTGAACTTCCCTCCCAAGAGAGAGCCAGCCGTACAGCCTCAGCCTCAGGTTGAGGCACCCGTAACCGATGCCGCTCCCGCAACTCAGGAGACAGAATCAACAGAAAACAAATAAGGTATTATGAATACTTTCAAGATAGGTGGCGTACACCCCGAACCAAACAAGCTTACGGCCGACAGGAAGATTGAGACTCTGGCATTGCCCAAGCAGGCTGTCTTCCCCCTGTCGCAGCACATAGGTGCCCCGGCCGTACCCTGTGTACAGAAAGGTGACACCGTACGCGTGGGAACCAGAATCGCAGAGCCGGGCGGTTTCATGTCGGCCTCAATCCATTCATCAGTATCGGGCAAGGTGGCCAAGATAGACACCATAGTCGATGCCAGCGGACTGCGCAAGCCCGCCATATTCATCGATGTGGAGGGTGATGAGTGGGAGCCCTCGATTGACCGCTCCGAAAAACTGGTACTGCAGAGCACAAAGTCACGTGAAGAGATAATTGAGTGCATCAAGAATGCAGGCATAGTGGGAATGGGCGGCGCCTGTTTCCCCACACACGTAAAACTGTGTCCCCCCAAGGAGTGCACCATAGACACCCTGATAATCAATGCCGTTGAGTGCGAGCCGTATCTTACGGCCGATCACCGACTGATGCTGGAGCATCCCGATGAGATAATCATAGGAATAAAGGTAATACTCAAGGTGCTTGGAATAGACCGCGCCGTGATAGGTGTTGAGGCCAATAAGCCCGATGCCATAGAACTGCTCAAGTCCAAGACATCGATGGTAAGCGGTATAGAGGTGATGCCTCTGCAGATGAAATATCCGCAGGGCGGTGAGAAACAGCTCATCGAGGCTGTCACCGGCCGTCAGGTTCCGCCTCCGCCCGCACTGCCCGCCAACGTGGGCTGCGTAGTGCAGAACGTAGGTACCGTATTCGCCATATATGAGGCAGTCATGAAGAACAAGCCTCTGTTTGAGCGCATTGTGACCGTTACCGGTAAGAGCGTAAAGAACCCGTGCAACCTCAGGGTTAGAATGGGTACTCCGGTCAGCCAGTTACTGGAATATGCAGGCGGCATGCCTGAGGATACCGGCAAACTGATATCGGGAGGTCCTATGATGGGACGTCCGCTGCTGGATGATACCGCTCCGGTGGTCAAGGGAACATCGGGTGTGCTGCTTATACCCGAGAAGGAGGCCGCACGCCGTGAGGAGCGTAACTGCATACGTTGCGCCAAGTGCGTACAGGCCTGCCCCATGGGCTTGGAGCCTTACCTGCTTGCCACGGCCTCAGAGTCACAGGACTGGGAGTGCGCCGAGGAGAACTGGATTATGAGTTGTATTGAGTGCGGATGCTGTCAGAGCACCTGTCCTTCACGCCGTCCTCTGCTTGACTGGGTACGTCTGGCCAAGAACAGGGTGGGTGGAATTATCCGCGCACGTAACGCTAAGAAATAAGGAATTATGGCTCAGAAACTGTATATTACAACATCACCGCACGTACATTGTGGTGACACCATAGAGAGGAATATGCGCTGGGTGATTGTGGCTCTGATGCCGGCACTCATTGCATCATTCATTTATTTCGGTGTGGGCTCACTGATTGTGACCGCCACATCGGTGGCATCGTGTCTGTTCTTTGAGTGGTTCATTACCAGGGTGTTCCTTAAGAAACCCTCCACTCTTGCGGACGGATCGGCCATCATAACCGGTATACTGCTGGCATTCAACCTGCCGTCCAACCTTCCGCTCTACATGATCGTGACAGGTGCGCTGGTGGCCATCGGAATCGGTAAGATGGCGTTTGGAGGTCTGGGTAACAACCCCTTCAACCCGGCTCTTGTGGGCCGTGTGTTCCTGCTCATTTCATTTCCCGCCAAGATGACTTCATGGCCTGTGCCCCATCAGATGACCGCTTATGCCGATGCAGTTACGGGTGCCACTCCCATGAACCTGATTGGCCAGATAGCAGGCGGAAACAGCGCTGCCGCCGATCAGTTGCCAGCCCTCAAGGACCTGTTCCTGGGTAATATAGGCGGCTGTCTGGGTGAGGTGAGTGCACTGGCTCTGCTGATAGGACTTTTGATCCTTTTGTGGCGCAGGGTGATTACATGGCATATTCCTGTGACCATATTCGCTACTGTGGCCGTGCTCACAGGCCTGATGTGGCTTATCAACCCTGTACTTTACGTGAATCCGCTCTATCACCTCTGCTCGGGCGGCCTGATGCTGGGTGCCATTTTCATGGCTACTGATTATGTTACCTCACCCATGACTCCCAAAGGCATGGTGTGGTACGGTATAGGCATCGGTTTCCTTACAGTGGTTATCAGATATTTCGGTTCATATCCGGAGGGTATGTCGTTCGCAATACTGTTGATGAACGCCGTTACTCCGCTTATAAACAACTGGTGCAAACCTAAACGTTTCGGGGAGGCAGTAAAATGAAGAAACTTGAATCAAACATAACTAACATGGCCGTTGTGCTGACCGTAATCGCCATCGTGGCAGGCGGTCTGCTGGCATGGGTCAACAGCGTTACCGCAGGCCCCATCGAGAAGATTAACAATCTGGCCATCGAGAACGGTATCAAGAGCGTGATACTGGGCGACCGTGACATTAAGTTCCGTGTGGAGGATCCTTCAGAGAAGGAGGGTTTTGTGTTCCACAACGTGTATGATATGAATGACAACCTGCTGGGTACCGCAGTGGAATCTACCGATAAGAACGGATTCGGCGG
>JAZMZT010000214.1:0-4708 GCA_045586125.1 Bacteroidaceae bacterium
CTTAGTAATTCAACTCCTTGGCTCACAGAACGACATGGCTACGATCCGACTTTCTTGCCGTTGGTGCCGGTAACACCCACCAGTTTTACCTTGTCGGTGGGATTGCCAAAGAACCTTGTGGCTACTATTCCTACTACATCCTCACAGTCGGGTACCTGAATGTAGGTCACGCCGTCGGCAGTCTGATCGGGCAATACCTCACATAAAACTGATGTAGCACCCAACTCTATTGCCTTGGGTATGAACTGATGGCCGTCGACGGTAGTGCCGCGCATGGCCACGAACAGGCATCCCTTGGCTGCCTTGCGTGAATCCAGCTGGATATCGGTTACCTCCACTCCGGTATCGCCTACCGTACGCAGTGTCTTAAGTCCTGAAACAAGTTCTCCAATTGTCACCATATATGTCACATTGATAATGTTAACTGTATTCTGTCGCCTTTGCGGAAGCGGGTGTTGCGTGCCGGAACCTGCCTGGTCACCTTGCCCACTCCGTCTATGCTGACCTTCATTCCCATGCGCTCCAGCAGATAAAGGGCGTCCGATGCCCCCATCCCGCGTACATCGGGAACCAGATCAGCCGTATACTCCACGTAGTTCATCACGTATCGGCCTGAATCCGAACTTACTGATCCCCATACGCTGTCGGCCACCGAACGGTCCGCCCTGCGCATAAGGTTCTTCTTGCCCAGTCCCTGCAGCACGCGGCTTGCCTTGGCCAGATCGCCCGGCATGACCTTGGGGATGAACTGACGTACTGAATCATAAGCCTCATGCACATCCCTCAGGTTACGGCTTGCCATTACCTTCTCGGATATCTCATGGAATGCGGGAGCGGCCCATGTGGCACCGCCGGCAGCACCTCCGTCAGTACGAACCGATACTATGCATGAGTACTGCGGGTTATCGGCCGGGAAGTATCCGCAGAACGATACCATGTATCTGCGCGGTCCGTCCCTGTAACCGGCCGAGCCCTGCGAAAGCTGTGCCGTACCGGTCTTTCCTGCAACCGTAAAGTATTTTGAACCGGCATTCTTTCCGGTACCCTCTATCACCACAAGTTCCAGCATGCTCTTTACCTTGGCCAAAGTCTCATCCTTGCACATATGGCGTACCACCACCTCGACGGGGAACTCCTGTACCACCTCATCCTCACGGGTAACCTTGGTAACCAGTCGCGGAGCCACCATACAGCCGCCGTTGGCAATGCCGTTGTAGAAAGCCAGGGTATTGATAACCGGCAACTGGGTGTTGTAACCTATTGACATCCACGGAAGACGGGTTGCATCCCAGTAGCCGTTACGTCTTATCACCGGAGCGGCGGTACCGGTCAACTGCAGTCCGAAATGGGTGTTTATTCCGGTGCGGTAGACACCGTCCACAAACTCCTCGGGATTATCCTTGTAGGCGGCATGTATCAGTTTTGATGTGCCTATGTTGCTTGAGTTGGCAATGATGTGCGGAACATCCAGCCATCCGTACTCATGTGAATCAGTCATACGCGAACCGCCGAATCCGGTATATACCCCCTTCTCGCAGTAGACACTGTCCTTGAGATTTATCTTTCCGGCATCAAGCGCCACCATCATGGATACGGGTTTGAAGGTCGATCCGGGCTCGTATATCTCCCTTACCGCATTATTCTGTATCTCGTCAAACTGTCCGGGAGCGGTCTTGGTAAGACTGGCCATAGCCTTGATGTCACCCGTCTTGACCTCCATCAGCACCACTATGCCCGAAGCGGCATTGTGGGTATCCATCACCTTGCGCAAAGCAACTTCGGCAATATCCTGCATATCCACGTTAAGGGTGGTGTGTACGTCACAACCGTCTATCTGGGGAATATCGGCCACCATGCGGGTCACGTTCTGCACCTTCTCCTGATGTCCGCGTCCGGGAACACCGCGCAGGAGCGAGTCAAACGAGAGTTCCAATCCGTTACGTGCGGAATCCTTGGCCTCATACATGCTTCCGATGGTACGGGCGGCCAGGGCACCGAACGGTTTCTGACGGGATATCTTGGACTCGGCACTGTAGAACCACATCTCATACTTGGGCTTGAGCCATACGGTCTTGACCAGTGACTTGTACTGGTTGTATGATACGGGGTACGAGTTTCTTGAAGTTCCAGGAAGCAGCAGCCATGAATGTGACTTGGACTCAAAGCCCTTCTTGTAATGATCGGCAAACTCCTGGATGGAATACTGCGGGAATATGTCATGCATCTGACGCGCAAACTCGGCCAGATGTCTGGTGTAGAGCGTATCCTTACGCATCTGGTCCTTCTTGGCACGCGCCTCATCCCTCTCGGCAGTCCTGAAATCCAGGAATATGCGGTACTGCTTCATACTGCTTGCCAGCAGCAGGCCGTCATCACTCAGTATGTTGCCGCGTTTGGGCTCAATCACCCTGTTGACGGGAGTCATGTTACGCTCCACGTCATTCCAGTACTGCCTCTCACCGAACATGACCAGCACCATCTTGACGATGATGAACGCGCCCCAAAGCAGCATGAGCAGAAAGAGCGAGAGGTACTTGCGGGATACCCTCTTCTTTTCCTGCCTGCGCGGATCGTCCTTGCTGTTCATTGCACTCATTTGGGCAGTTTGTACGGCGGTTCGGTTGCGGGCTTAAGACCAGAGCCGTTTCTGGCAGCCACTTTCTCAACATATGAAGGCTTGCTTTTGGCCGATACGTCACTGGTGGTATTCAGTGTCTGGTACTGCATATCCACCAGTTCACGTCTGAGCCTTTCGGCATATGCCTGGTCACGCTGGTATGCATATCGGTTGCCGATATAGAAGATAATGCATGCCAGAATCTCCAGCAGCAGCCAGAAGTTGCGCTGAATCATATCAGGCATGGACTGCATCAGTCCCTTCTTCTTTGCAGTATTCTGTGTAGCCTCCTCCATATCAGACCTTCTCTGCTATTCTCAGTTTGGCACTGCGGGAACGCGGGTTGGCAGCCTGCTCCTGTGCATCGGGAACAACGGGTTTCCCTATGGACTTGAACGGTACCAGACGGTTTCCGTAGAAATCAGTCTCTATCTCTCCCTCTATGTTTCCGCTCTTCATCAGGTTCTTGACCATGCGGTCCTCAATGGAGTGATATGTTATCACCACCAGACGTCCGCCCTTGTCCAGCAACCCTACTGCTCCCGTCAGCATCTCGCGCAGGGCGTCAACCTCATGGTTCACCTCCATGCGCAGCGCCTGGAACAGTTTGGCGGTATCCTTCTTTTCACGTTCACGTCCTATCACCGGACGGATGGCATCCAGCAACTGGGTCACAGTCTCCAGGCGGTTGTTCTTACGGGCACGGCCGATGGCTGCCGCCACCTGACGTCCGTTCTGCAGTTCGCCGTACAGCCAGAACAACTGTGCCAACCTCTCCTCGGGGTATTCATTCAGTATGTCCGATGCCTTCACGCCCTCCTTCTGGTTCATGCGCATATCGATGGGGCCCTCAAAACGGAATGAGAATCCGCGGGTGCTGTCATCAAAATGATGCCATGACACACCCAGGTCGGCAAGTATGCCGGTAACCTTATCATGGCCGTACCAGCGCATGAAATTGGGCATATAACGGAAATTGGAGTAGACGAACGTGAAGCGGTCGTCACGGATTATGTTGTTCATGGTATCGGCATCCTGGTCAAAACCGTACAGGTGACCTTTGCCGCTGAGTCGGGACACTATTTCACGCGAGTGGCCACCACCACCGAAGGTGGCATCCACATAGACCCCGTCAGGGTCTACCACAAGTCCTTCTACACTCTGTCTGAGAAGAACCGGCACATGATATGTCCCACTTGTGTCCACTTACCTGTTATGTGTGTAGTATGTATCACTCAGTCATGAATTTTTTCAGGTTATCGGCAAATTCGCTGTCCGGCATGAACGGCTGCTTGCTGTCAGAAGCCGCAACGTCGGGAGCCCATATCTCTATGGTCTGCTCCATTCCCACAAACAGCGCATCCTGTTTGATGCCCACCTTGTCAAGCAAGGCCTGCGGCAACAGCATACGTCCGTTGCTGTCCAGCTGTATCTCCTGAGCCTCGGAGACAAGTTTGCGGTACACCATCTGCTGGTTTCCGTCAAAACGGTTCAGTTTGGCGCGCACCTTTGCGATCTCCTCCTGCCACTGAGCGGCGGGATAAACTACAAGACAGTTCTCAAAGTAGTCCTTGCGGACCACAAGGGTCTGGTCACCGGACTGCTGCAGTATGCGGCGGAATCCGGCGGGCATGAACGCTCTGTTCTTTGCGTCCAGACGTACTGGGAACTGACCTATAAAGCTCATTCTTTGCCAATAATCGATATTCGGTTTCAAAGTTAAAACATTTTCACCCACTTTAACCCACTTTGCCCCACTTTTTATTTAAAAAAGTTTTTAACAATCAGTTGATAACTCAAGGGGTTGCTAATCAAAAAGTTGGCCTGAACCAGTTGAAGTGCTGATTCAGGCCAACTTTGTAATCTGTTGAAAACGATGGTTTAGGGTCAGACCCCTTTGCGTCTGGGGAACTTGGCTCAAAGGTCGTATTTTGCACGACGCAAAGGGGTCAGACCTAGGGCGTTAAGTTAACTTTAATCTTTTTTCTCGGTTTTTGCCGACAATTCCATCTAATTATTCTTACAAAAATGATAAAATTATCGGCTTAAATATTTGTTTATATCACTGATTATTAGTAACTTTATATAGTT
>JAZMZT010000215.1:0-10349 GCA_045586125.1 Bacteroidaceae bacterium
AACGACATGGCTACGATCCGACTTACCCTTAGACCACCAGAGTTCATCGGCTGTGTATGTGTGTACCAGAGGATTGTAGGGGCTGTTCTCCCATGGACCGGTTACGGACTTGCTGCGTGCAACAACGCACATATGGCTGGTGGGAGGACCGGCTGTACCACCCTCGGCACTTACCAGATAGTAGTACTCTCCGCGTTTTACAATCTTGGGTGACTCAAGCCACATGCCCTCGGTCTCCCACTCCTGGGGATACTGCCAGGGATCATAGACCTTCTGATTGCGGCCTGTGATGCTCAATCCGTCTGCTGACAGCGGAGCTACGTGACCGTCATTGGTATAGAGGTAGCGGTTGCCCTGGTCATCGATAGCATGACCGGGATCAATTCCGCTTACACGCAGTTTGATGGGTTCGCTCCACGGGCCTTCCGGCTTATCGGCCGTAACCACAAAGTTCTCGCCGCTGCTGGTGGGATAATAGATGTAGTATTTGCCGTTAACCTTGCACAGGTCCGGAGCATAGATTGAATAGTCATGTCCCTGCACCGCACGTGCTATGGGCTCCCAATGCAACAGGTCTGTTGAATGCCAGATAAGCAGACCGGGATAGTAGGTGAAGTTGGAATGGGTCATGTAGTAATCATTACCGTCACGCAGGATGGTGGGATCGGGATAATCACCGGGGAATATGCACACCTTCAGGTTCTTATCCTTACAACCGGCCATAAGCAGAGTCACTGCAGTTACGGCCATAACGACAAAAGATTTAGTCTTCATAAGCAATATTGTTTATTCAACTCTTTGATTCAATAGGATTAGCGTATATGCCCAGGAATATATCTCCCAGGGCAGGATTGTCGCTGTATCTGTTCAGCTCTGCCATGTGAGCCACGAACGCATCGTATTCACTCTTTGTGTAACGGTCTGTATATCTGGTATTTCCGTAACGCAGATCATGGGCAATGAATGAGTTGGGGAACAACTTGTAGTCGCCGCATATACGTTTGTCAATGATTTGTGCAACCTCACGGTGGAACTGTACGTTGGGAACGTCGCTCAGAGCTTCAAGTTCCTCACGGCGCAGAGGATCGCATATCTGGAAATGCACCCTGCCCTTGTCGCGCATGATACCGGTCAGTATGCTGTTCAAATCCTCGCCCGGTTTCTTTATGTAGGGTTCGCCGTTACGGCTCTCGTAGAGTTCCAGAGCCTTGAGTATATCACATGACTCCCACTCGTATGAGACCGATACGGGTACGATGTTCAGTTCATCAAGTGCATCCACACGGTCCTTGGGACCGCTCATACCGAACATCTTTATCACGCCCTGGTCCGTACGGTCAATGCCGTCCTTGGTGCGGCCGTTGCGCTGTGCAATCCATACGGACTGATGCTTCTCGGTGATTGCGTATCGGATATATTCCGACAGATGGACCGATGTACTGTAAAGTTCACGGGGATTACGGCCGCGGTCCACACGGAACATCTTGTTGCTCTTGCCTATATCCACCACCAGTTCACCCTGCATCAGGTTTGAACCGAATGTTATCTCTCCCGTATCATGACCGCCATCCCTGTAAAGAGCATACATCAGGATACATGAATCCAGAACTATGTCCCTGTGGTTACTTACGTACAGGTAACGCTTGGACGTGTCCAGCTTCTCTATTCCGCCAAGTGTGAATTCCGTAATGGTACCCTCCAGAACCTGCTTGTTCATGGGAATCATGACATCATGCTGGAAATCATAGATAGTCCTGATGTTACGGATCTTATCGGCAGCCTGCTCAACAGTCAGTTCCGGAAATACGAACTTGGCCACCAACGGAAAAGAGTTGTTGGAGGCAATACGCTGCATCGCTGCCGGAATCTCCTCGTCACGGTACGGACGGATATCATCGAATTTGTGGTAGTCTGTCATTTTCTCTGATCTATGAACTTGACCGGTTTACGGCCTGTAGGCGGATAATTTATTTTTTGGATCTCCTCCACATCACATATCTCAATTTCAGGTGCTACACGTATGCGTGAACGGAAACTGTCCTTGAGTTCCTTCACGACATCGAATCCGGGATCATTCTTGAGTCCCACCTTTACCAGCACATCATCTGTTCCGGCCTTGCTGTTGCGTACAATCACAACGTAGTTCTCAACGTAATCAGTATTGTCCAAAACGTCGTTGATGGCAGGCGGATATAGTGTGGTACCCTTAAGTTTGATCATATTGTTCTTGCGGCCCAGCAGCGGTGACAGACGGTATGACCATCGGCCGCAGCGGCACTGCTCCACATGCTTGCAGGCTATATCACCGGTACGGAACCTTAGCAGAGGCATACCCTCAACGCCCAGGGTGGTAACTACCACCTCACCCGGCTGTCCGTCGGCCACAGGCATTCCGTCATCGCCTATTATCTCAACGATGATTAGTTCCGGATGCACATGACCGCCCATGCCGTACTCGCACTCGCTGAACGTAGCCCCCATCTCGGTCGATGAATATGTGGCAAAGAGTTGAACCTGAGGCCATTTCTCATGAATCTGACGACCCAGCAGGTTAAGCTCGAAGTTCTGGTCACGCAGTCCCTCACCTATGCCTATGATGCGGCGTATGCTGCTGGAGCGGTAATCTATATCATGTGCCTCGGCATACTCTATCAGTTTGAGTATGAATGACGGTACGCACATTATGGCATCGGGATGGAAACGGCGTATTGTATCCCACTGCAGTTCCGGGATTCCGTTACCTACGCGGATAACACCTGCACCCATCTCCCTCAAACCCAGGAAATATGCCATACCAGCCATGAAACGCTTGTCGAGAGTGGTCATCAGCTGGACAACGCTGTCACTGGTCAGCCCGGCACACAAGAATGATTTCTTCTCATTATACGCCAAGCGCTGCAGGTCCTTCTCCGTACAGCCAAAAAGCACGGGATCACCAAGAGTGCCCGATGTGGTAATATAGTCTATGATCCTGTTCTTGGGAACGCAGCAGAAATCATCGTTGTACAGCTGCAGATCCTTCTTTTCGGTAAATGGAATACGTGTCAGGTCCTCCAGATACTCAATCTTACTGATATTTATCCCATAACTGTCAAAAACGCGCCTGTAATAGGGCGAATTCTTCCTGAGATAAACAAGATGCTTATGCAGCAGGTCCTCCTGGAAAGCCTTGATCTCCGCAGGCGATGAAAACTCTATATCATTCATACAACTCACTTAGCCAAACCAAAAACTCATCTTTCCATTTGCGGCACTCCGGAGAGCCGTAAATGTCACTTACACCAAACCCGTGCTTACCAGTCTCATACAGGATATACTTATGTCTGACACCGGCATCGGTAAGAGCTTTGTCCAAAATTACTGAATTATGCCAATCTACAACAGGATCGTCCTTACAATTTATCATAAAGACGGGAGGACAGTCATCAGGAATATGCTCCTCGATGGACATCATGTCCCTTTTCTTGCTGCTGTACACGCCCCACTCGCCCAGCAGTCCGCGGCGGGAGCGTCGGTGGGCATACTCGCCGTTCATGGTGACCACGGGGTAAATGGCGCCCACAAAATCGGGTCTTAAAGAGACCTTGGACGGGCCTTGCGGAAGGTTTGTATAATCCGTATCACTGAAACAGGCCGATGACATGGCCAGATGACCTCCGGCCGAAAAGCCCATCACGCCCACGCGCTCAGGGTCGATGCCCAGAGTGTCGGCATTCTCACGCACGTATCGGATTGTCCTCTGGATGTCACAAATCATATCGGGATGACGGCGTCCGCGTAAAAGGAACCGGTAATGCCAGATGCATGAGCCCAGTCCTGCGGTACGGTACTGAAGCAGTACGGCGTTGATGCCGTTGTCTCGGAGCCATTCGGCCACCTCGATACCCTCGCCCTTTACATCCAGCCAGTGGTAACTGCCGCCGGAGTAGTCAATAACGGTAGGAACATTACGGCTGTCATCTGCCAGATAAGGCGTAATCATCACCTCATCGGCATGCTTTTCCAGGTCAGCCCAAGGAGTAATTGTCTTGCTGCTCGGGACAATGACTGCCAGAAAAGAGAACAGCAGGCTTGCAAGCATCACTTAGCCAGCAGTTTGAGCAACTCTTCCCTGGTCAACTGACGGTATTTGTGCTGAGGATCGGCATCAAAGTCCACCTCAAAATACTCCTCATCGTAGAACGAGAGTTTGGAGTTGGTGTTGGGATTGCACTCTACATACACCATATCGGCCGGGTTGATACCTTTGGCCTGGCATATCTGGTCAGCCAGTTTCCTGCCGGCATAGGTAACAGATGTGCCGGGATTGTCCTGGTAGAGTTCTGTAACTATAACGTACTGCTTGCCTTCTGATTCACGAATCTTAAGGCCGCATGACGAGGGCATATCCCATTCGCCCTTGAAATCAAATATCTCGTCGTAATAATCGGGTGATACTTTCATAGATTTACATTTCTGATACTTCTGTCTACATCACGACCGAATGACTTGTTGGCAAGTCGGCGGTCACGCGGGCGGTATGTGCCCTCTTCCATCTCACGCAGAGCCACGTTGCAGAACAGACGGAACATCTTCTGCTCCTGGCTCTCATCGGCATAGAAACTCTTCCATGCGTAATCATACAGTTCCTGCAGGCGCTCCGGACTCATATGCTTGGGCTGGAACACCACCTGACCGGCATTGTAATGGTTCCAATCAAAGTCAAATATGCGGCCCTGACGAAGCAGGTCATCATATCCCTTGGTATGCGGGAACGGGGTCATTACCGTGAACTCGGCCAGATCCAGGTCAATCTCACCAAGGAAATCAATCAGACGCTTTATATCATCCTCGGTCTGGTTGTCAAGTCCCAACAGGATTGTACCCTCAACACCAATTCCGTAGTCATGATAACGCTTTACACGCTCCTTGATGTAGTCCGATGTGTCATAAACGGCCTGATATACATACCAGGCGCCTGCCTTGGCGGCCAGATCCAGCACCTCGGGGTCATCCTCGATGGTGTGGCTTATCCATTTCTTCTTGAGCGGAGCGATGGCGGTAAAGAGTTCCTTCTCCCACTCCTTGTTCTGGGCAAGTGAATTATCTACTATAAAGAGGCGATTGTTGTCTATGGCAGCCATATCCTCAACCACCTTGTCAATTGGACGCGGACGGAACTTACGGCCACCCAGATATGACACGGCGCAGGGATAGCAACTGAAACGGCATCCGCGGCTGGCGTGGAACAGGTCCACCATCTGAACGCCCTTGTGGTTATACAGTTCACGCTTGTAGAGGTCACGGCGGCAGGGACCTACAGACTCAATGGGCGGCATATTGCCCATGTAGTTGTATATCTTCTTCAGGTCACCGTTCACCCAATCCAGCATCATCTGCTCGGAACGGCCCTCGGCCTCTCCCAGGAATACGCTGTCCACATGATTTACCATCTCCTCGGCATGAAGCATAGTGGAGATACCGCCGGCTGTAACCAGCTTGCCACGCTTATGGTACTCATCGGCTATTTCCCAGCCGCGTTTTACCTGCGTGCTCAGCATCATGGACAGTGCGACACCGTCACACTCCTCATCAAAATCAATCGGCTCAACATTCTCATCGGTAAATGATACGTCAACCCATTCAGGCAATGTTGCTGCAAACGCCACCGGACCGTGGGGCGGAAGGTTGAAGGTTGTCTGTCCTCTCAGTTTCTGCCACTTGGGATAGATGAGTTTGAGCTTGAATGTATTCATATCGTCCTTTATAATAACTTGTTTGATAATTCTCTTTTTATACCGTCCAGGACGGATTCATCTGCAAATATAGTTTGAATGGTTTCAATTGCAGTCATCGGAACCCCACCAATTCCATGCATATTTACATTTTGTCCTGTCAAAAGCAGATTTTTTACCTTTGTGCGTATTGGAATGAGCGATGTTGCAATATCCGTGCTGTCCTTGAAAAGGCCGTATGCGCCGGCTCTGCGCGTACCCATCCAGTCGCGGAACGTAAGCGGTGACGATGCAAAAATGTCATCGGCCGCCTCCCTGATTCCGGGATAGCGTTTCTCAACCAGAGCCAGCACCCTGTCGGTACGCTCCTTCTTCCACGCCTCATAAGCCTCTCCGCGATGCCCGGTGCGGGTGTTTTCCCACTCCAGGACCTCATCAAAGTCCATCAGGCAGTATGCGGTAAGGTGTGACGCAAAGCCGTCCCTGCCCTCGCCAAAGAAACAGTTCACTCCGTGAGGCCATTCATCTTTTCCATACTGAGCCATCTTCCATGCATTATCCGCACTGTCCACAATGCTGACCGGATGCCCCGGGAAACGCACCGTTCCGGGTTTGAGTCTGAGATATACCTTGAAGGCCGATGCCGTATCGGGAATGCTCTCAATGCGTGCACGGTAGCCCGATGTGAACGCCTTTCCCTCAATGAGCGGGAACAGTGATGCGGGATGGATATCGGATATATACCAGTCACCGCGATACTCACGGCCGTTTTTATCCGTGACACACTCTACGTTAAGGTCCTGTACACGGACCGATGCCACCTCGCAGCGGGTAAGCACACTGCCGCCGGCAGCCTCAATGACGCTCCTGAGTGCATCGGCCAACTGTCCGGAACCGCCCTCAAACCAGCAGGGGTTCTCCATGAACAGGGCCGATATCATTATGTGGATATAGGCCGGAGAGTGTCCCGGAATACCTGCATAAAGCGGATTTACCGATGCCAGCACGGCACGGAGTTCAGGATCACTGATATACTTGGCTATGAATGCGTCGGCCGGCATGAAGAACTCATCAGAGTGGTCATTTACACCGCTCATGCTCTCCAGATAGAAGAGTTTCTCCTCATGAGATACGCGGAACACGGCATCCACGTAACTGCGTATGTTGGCTTCCTGGTGGGGGAACTTACTTGTCAGGTAGTCTATGAAAGCCTCACGTCCGGCGGGAATGTCATAAGTGCGTCCGCTGTCGGCGTAAGTGACGCTCAGCATCATGTCCGAGGGACGTACACGGAGCCTGTCCATAATGCCCAGATAGCGGCACAGGCTATTCAGAATGCCGCCCTGGTTGAAACCGCCCGCCACATGCATGCCGGTCTCAAAGGACTCGCCGCCGCGTGCGAATGTCTGTAGTCCGCCGCCTATCGCACCATTCTTCTCAAGTACGGTAACCTTAACGCCGCGCTTGGCCAGCAGCGCTCCGCAGAACAATCCGCCCATTCCTGCACCTATAATCACCGCCTCCATAGTCAACTCTCCAGTTTGTTGCACATTCTGGCGTACCACTCCTGATAGAACTTGTGGAATGCCTTGGTACGTTCTCTTGCATCGGCCCCCCAACTAAGGTCATCGGGAGCCACACGCTTGCCTACCGTTACGGTGATATGTCCGGGACGCAGCATGAACTCCTCCTTGGGCAGGGCGTAGCCTACTCCGTTCAGACATACCGGCAGAATATCCAGATTCAGTTCCTGAGCCAGATGGAACGCTCCCTTATGGAAACGCAGTATGGAGCAATCGGCAGACCGTGTACCCTCGGGGAACACCAGTATTGAATACCCGCGCTCCACCAGACTGCGGAACTGCGGCATGTACACCTCAATGCCCTCGGCTGCGGGTACAAACTCGGCCCGGCGTATAAGAGCCCCGTAAATGGGATTGTGCCATACCCAGTCATTGGTGACCACTATCATCTTGGGCGTGAGCATCATAAGACACATCAGGTCCAGATGTGACTGGTGGTTGCTTATTATCACGGCGGGCTTGCTGAAGGTCTCGCCTACGCTGTTATCGAGAGTGAATTTGACGGCAGGCACACGGCGTATCACCAGATTGGCAAACCTGTAGAGCAGATTGTGCAGGAAACGGTCCTTCCACTCACGCTTCCGGCCGATGAATATGACCAGCACCACGGGAGTGCAGACTATAACTGACAGCAGAAGGAATCCGAAAGCCCACGCACTGCGCAGTATACGCATGATTGAAACCGGCATGACGCGGTTCTTTCCATTCTTCATGGTCATCCACCGGAACAGCCACTCAGGAAGGAAATGGGCCATGACAACAACCACGAACATGCCCAGTATGGTAATCTCGGCCAGTGAACGCATGGCCGGATGCCTGGCGAATATAAGCGTGCCTATACCTATGAACATGAGTATGGCCGATATGATTACGCTCTTACGGCGCTCATCGACAGTCCTCACGCCGGTCTTGTACTCACGCAGCAGGCCCTCGGTTATGAAAATGGTATAGTCATCACCCTGACCGAATATGAATGTGGCCAGAATTATGCTCACGATGTTGAACTGGATGCCCAGTATGTTCATTATGCTGAGTATCCAGATCCAGCCCACAGTCAGCGGCAGGAACGATATCAGTGCAAGTTCCAGATTCCTGAACGATATCCACAGGAATGCAAACACAATGAATCCGCAAAGGAACAGAACCGTATTGAAATCCTCTGAAAGAGACTTTACCAGCGATGCCATAACCTCGCTCATATTGACCGGAGTGACATCCTGGGCCGATACTATCTGGGGCTCCCGGCTGACCGACTCCAGGAACGGGGCGAAAGCGCTCTCCGTGAATCCCTGCTTCTGAGCCTCGTCACGGAGTTCTTCTATCACCTGCGGATGATTGTGCCAGAACGTGGTCCAACGCTCCGCTACGGCCTCCTTTTGGTCCTCTGGAGCAAGTTTTGCGGCCAGTACCGACAGGCGGTCGGCACCTGCATCCCCTACACTGCCCGATATGAACTGCAGATCCTCTTTCTGCTGCGCCGTCATGTAGTTAATATGGTTCAGGTCAGTATCGAACTTGCTGCTGCCGCCCCATATCAGCATGGCAATGGTAATCAGAATGACTGTAGGTGATACTATGCGGCACAGGCGGCTGCTGCCGGTTATAGGCTTGGAATCAACCTTAACCTCCTCTTTCACAGTCTTTCCGCCCGCCTTGGCAAATACCGGCAGGAAAATAAGCGAGAAGATGATTGTACCGGCCAGCATGAATGAACCAAAGAGAGCCAGGTCATGCATGGCCTGCGCCTTAAGGAACAGCAGGCACAGGAACGCACTCACCGTGGTGATGTTACCCACCAGCAGCGGCACGACCATCTCAGCCAGCGATTCGCGGTTATCGGCCGTATCTCGCAGTGAATGAAGGAAATGCAGCGGATAGTTTGCGGCAATACCCACTATGACCGAACCCATTCCAATGACGATGACCGATACCGAATCCTTGATGCACCCTATCAGTCCCAGAGAGAACAGCGCGCCGAAAAGCAGCGTGGCGGCTATCCAAAGGATATAATCCAGACGCTTAAATGAGAACCACAGCACCGCCAGGATGCCGATTACAGCCAGTCCGACTGCAAGGATACTGTCCTTCTTGATCCTGTCGGCATTGGTTACGGCAATCACGGGGGCACCTACGGATGATACTTTGATGCCGGTTTCTGCTTCAACCTGTGCACCGATATTATCCGTGAGTTCAACCAACTGTGCGTTACGGCCCGATTCGCTCTCACCAAAGGGTGATTCAAAGAGCAGCAGGCCTGCAGGCTCCGTACGGTGCAGTATATGGCCGTCAACAAGACGGTATCCGCCGTCACTGCCTATATCGGCCAGTCCCATCAGTACATCGCCAAAGAGACCCAGCGGGTCATACGGTATGGTGCTGGCGGTAAAACTGCCCGTGAGCATCTGCAGCGAGCGTTTATCGGCCTCAAGGCTATGTTTTACGTAATCGGGCTGAGAGAGCAGCGAATCCATGCGGCGGTAATGCTCCGGGGTCAGGAAACTGGGGTAATGCTCCTGTACGAACTTTATCAGTTCCAGCGCCACGGACTCATCGGCCTCGGCGCTCATATCGGAAACCATCTCTAAAGTGTCATACTCAAACCACAGGTCTGCAAAAAGTTCCATGGCGCTGATTATGTCATCGTCCGGCGTACCCTCAGGAGCACGGAATATGACCGCAATGCTGTTCTGCCGTGAAACCGTCTCCATAAACTCAGTCTGACGGCTGTCAGAACGGTCTATAGGCAGGAATCCTGCAATATCCTCCTCATAATGCAACCGGCACAGTGACAATGTGCAGAGGGCTATTACGAGCACCACAATCAGTGCTGCCAGGCCCTTGCGGCATTTGAGCCGGTCATATATGCGGAGAAAGAAATCAGCCATGCCTCTTGCCCTTAATCCATCTTATAAATGCTGCCGGAACGGCGTACAGCAAAGCTCCGAAGCAGAGAATCGTGTTGAGTACGGTTATCCTGAAAAAGTCCTGGAACGGACGGAAATGCGATACACGCTCACCGTCAGGGGCATACCACACGCGTACCGGCACACCT
>JAZMZT010000216.1:0-2311 GCA_045586125.1 Bacteroidaceae bacterium
CGCCCCGATTCCCTTATTTTACCCTCACAAAGAAAATTAAAATAACACCCCACGTTATTTTACTTTTCCCCGAGAAACCTAAAACAAGAGACTGCTGACTATTATGAAAGAGAACCTCAGAATGTTCCTTTGGGAGTCCATCTTCATTCTTTTCATACTCCCCTGGTTCTGGCTCCCCTGCGTCCTCGGAATCTGGGACCAATATGAGAAATGTCCCTACTGGCTCCGCTGGGTCATAGACCGATGCAACGGAGACTCCCCCAACTTCCGTCAGTAACCTCCCACCCTAACCTAATTCATCGGACTATATGCTTTCCAAACTCCTAAACCTCATATTCCCCAAGCGTCGAACCGACTCCCCCGGCCACTACGACCGTTCCGAGCTCAACTCCCTTTTAGAAAAACTCCATAAACCCACCAAGTAATATGAAACTCGTAAAAGCCTATCCCCACGACTCCGATTACGACGACATGCTCAAACTCTTCTGCCCCGCCTGTCAGGAGTACCACGTCGTCAGCGTCGGCCCCAAGTCCTTCTGGAAAATCCGCTGGACTTTCAACGGAGACTATGACAACCCAACCATCAGCCCCAGCCTCCTGGTCGAGCACCCCCGAGCCGACCGCACTGCCATCTGCCACTCCTTCATCCGCAACGGCCAGATTCAATACCTGACCGACTGCACTCATCCCCTCGCCGGCCGAACCGTCCCTCTGACCGATATCCCCGCCGAGCTCGCCGACTGCCTCCCCGACCACAGCGTCTGCCCCGGTACCGACTGTCCCATCCGCGACACCTGCTACCGCTTCAAGTCCTATGGCACCCCCGGTCCCCACTGGCAGAACGCTCCCGCCTACACCCTCGCCACCGGCCATTGTCCCCTCTACAAACCTTAAACCCCTACAACTATGGATGACGATACAATAAGAGACCTCTACAAACAAGGTTACACCGCGTCTCAGATAGCCGACCTGCTCGGCCTGTGTAAATCCACAGTCCTGAACGCCCTAAACAATTAATCCACCTCAACCTGACTGACTATGAACAATTACAAAACCAGCAAAGACTACCCCCACCTCAAGAAACTCTTAGATGAGGGTCATGAGGTAGTAATCATTCACCCCGTATATGGAGTAGGTAAAGCCTACAAGTACGTATCCTATAATCACAAAATTGTCAAGTATGATTTTGATTCCTTCACCATATTCAGTGACCGCCTCCCACGTCTCGAAGAGATTTTGACTGAGCAAAATATAGAGTACATAGAACCTACTCTTCCCGCTGCCGTGCCTGAGCCTAATCGTCCCGCCTATTCCAGTCTGGTAGTAGAGTTGAAACAATACCTCGCCATCACGCCACCCGAGCAGCAACAGAGTGACTGAAATAAAATCTGCGCCGAGTTCCCCTATGATGAAAACTTTACAGTTTTCTTTTACGGTTTAACTGGCCTCACCAGCCACGCCAGCACCACACTGGAACCCAAAGAAGTCCGCATAGATCCCGTTAGGTATATAGCCGAATACAAATTCATGGAGAGAGCGCATGTAAGCTCCTCCGTTGACGGCATCTTAGCTGTCTTAAACTTCAATCAGTTCCTCGAAATGGCTCGCTACTTTGCCACCTGGTCTCTTAAAGGAGTTTTGACAGAGATAGAGCGGATGCAAACCGAAGAGCTTGAAAACTTCATGTCTGCCGCCAAAGACGGAGACGAACCCGGTCCCAGCGGCCCCATGGTCAAATTGAAACTCGAACTTCTAAAGAACTACATTCAAACCAACCTCCTCTCTCCAAACGACCCCGCCCCGCAGGAACTTGCTCACTCAGTGACCAAGAAAACTGACCAAGTTCCTCAGGATCCAGACCTGGAGAAAGAAATAGAAAGATATTTCTCAGAGGGAGTCCCTGTCTCCGGTGGAGCTCTAAAAGACCTCTGCCGCCACTTCGCCGCCTACGGCAAAGACCAATTCCTAAAAGCAATGAAAGAAAACCCGTCGATACAATATGAATGCAATGGATATTATGATAGCAACGGTATGTTGTATTGTGTCTCATATAAGGAGTAAGAATTATGGTAAAGATATATGAAGGAAATATTGTGAAGTGTATGAACTGTAGTAAGTACATCACATATTCCGATTCCGACATTGAAAGGGTGGAAAGAGGGTATGGTGTAGCTACCTATGCAGGAGAGACATATATGGCAAAAATCATCACCTGTCCCAAGTGTGGAAGTAAGATAGAAGTGTACTGATATGGGAGTAAAATTTACAATATGTTATGGAGAGAAATGTCCTAACCGTCCAAATGTGAAGA
>JAZMZT010000217.1:0-1645 GCA_045586125.1 Bacteroidaceae bacterium
ATGAACTCTGGTGGTCTAAGGGTCACGGAACACTGATTGACGATCCCGAGGGCAACTGGTACATCGTATACCATGCATACCGCAACGGTTTCCATACACTGGGCCGCAGCACCATCATAGAAAGCGTAAAGTGGACCAAAGACGGTTGGCCCGTACTTGTTGAGAAGAACGGTGCCAAGTGGAAGAACGGTGGCCTGCAGGACTACGACTATCTGCGTCACTATGAGAATCCTCTCATGTGGGCCAAGTGGGAGCCCGGCTTTGACGGCGGCACTCTGATGACCACCACTGCCGTTGACGAGAAGTATGAGATAACCGCTCACTTCAAGGTCGGCAGCGAGGGCCGTGCAGGACTCTACCTTTTCTATAATGAAGAGGCCAACATCGGTGCAGTTGACAGCATTCCTGACCTTTACGTAAGGATACTGAACGACCGCAACAAAGCCACAGTCTGGAAGAGCGCCGACGGTGAGAACTGGCAGGTATACTACCGTGAGGCTGCAGTAGGCACCTACCACCACAATTACTACAAAGGCTTCTTTGCCCTACGTCCCGCTTACTTCCTGGACGGCGATGCCAAGATGGTATCCTTTGACTACAAGCCTCTGTAAGATTGCTAAAATTGTTGAAAACTTATCACTTGATTAATTGAGGATTGGAGGAAAAGCCGTAACTTTGCGGCATGCAAAGAATAGGAGGAAATATAAGTTGCTCACCAAAGCATAAGCAGACCGGTGGGGATAATGTTTCCGAGAGAAATATTTTTTAGAAGGAGGAATTGTTTTTTACAGTTTCTCCTTTTTTTTACCATAAGGTTGAGAAGAGTTTAACAACAATAATAGAGAGAATGACAGTATCATTGATTTTGGCCGACGGTACCTGCTTCAAGGGTGAATCATTCGGCTATGAACATCCCGTAAGCGGTGAGTTGGTATTCAACACCGCCATGGCCGGTTATCCTGAGATCCTGACTGAGCCCGCATCACGCGGCCAGTTGATTGTGATGACCTATCCGGTCATTGGTAACTATGGTATTCAGCCCATGACGGCTGATGAGTTTGGCTTGCCCACTAACGCTGAGAGCGAGCACGCACAGGCACGCGCCCTGATTGTAAGTGACAAGAGTGATTTCTACAGCCACTGGAACGCCAAGGAGTCACTTGAGGATTGGATGAAGCGTGAGAAGGTGGTTGGCATAGAGGGTGTTGATACCCGTGAGCTGACCAAGCACATCCGTAACCACGGCAGCATGACCGCCAAGATACTGTTTGAAGGTAAGGCAAAACCCGAGGAGTACGCATATACCAATATGCTTCCGGAGGTATCGGTCAAGGAGCCTGTTACCTATAACGAGGGTGCTTCCAAGAAGGTGGTACTGGTAGACTGCGGTGTAAAGGCCGGAGTTGTACGCTGCCTTATCAATGAGGACCTGGAGGTTGTACGCGTTCCTTGGAACTATGACTATAGCAAGATCCAGATGGACGGTTTGGTAATCTCAGACGGCCCCGGTAACCCCAGTTACTGCAGTGAGGTTGTAACACGCCTCCAGAAGTTCATGGCCAAGAACGATACTCCCATCCTGGGTATAGGTATGGGATGCCTGCTGCTGGGTCTTGCCGGCGGTATGGATACATACAAGCTCAAG
>JAZMZT010000218.1:0-95594 GCA_045586125.1 Bacteroidaceae bacterium
AGGGCTATCAAAGAAAGAGGCCTAACAGTAAAAGCATTGGCGGATAAGATGGGTATATCCCCTCAATCTATTTTTCAGTATATAAAGCGTAACCCTTCTGTCAAGAATCTTTATGCTATCTCTGACGCACTGGGATGCGATGTGCGAGACTTGTTTTACCCTGAGGATGCCCCGGCTGCTCCTGCTCCATTATTGCAGAGTAAAACTGAGGTTATCTATTGTCCTCATTGTGGAACTCAGTTTAAGATATTGAGTTAACCTATTATTTCTATACTCTTGAATCGGATTATTTTGCTGGCTCCGTTTTTGCGATTTGCTCAAAAAATATAATTTTATTCAAATTATTTTTCATTTTTCTTGAAAAACTCTCTATCTTTGCCTCAACAAAAGCAGACCGAATGAATAAAAAGACAGGAGGCAGAATCTCAACCAAAGAACTTAACCCCTCATGGTACATCGCCGAGCAGGTGGTAAAACGTAGCGGCTATAGCCAGAAGCAGATAGCCGAGAAGTTAGGCATATCCGTTTGCTCCGTGCATTACATGATCAATCATCCACCCTCGATTGTTCACGTCCAGATGCTCGCCGAGGCTATTGGTTGCTCATTCTTTGATTTCTTTAGTTTTCCTGATTCTACCGTTGCGCCTCAGCAGAAGCCACAATCGCACGTATTCCCCTGTCCTCACTGCGGCCACCTACTCCAAATCTCATCCGTTACCTCTCAGGACTAAAAATGAAACGCTCTTCTAAAAATCTATCCCTCCATAAGGATCCTCGGTTTAAAGGTTTACTGGAGCGCACTTATCATCCTGTAGAGGAGGAATTCATGTCTCGCTTGGAGAAAGGAACAGAGAGCGTGCGTAAACTATTATATGATGTCAAGAGAACTGAACCTGTTTCCCATATAATCCATCGACAGGGACGCACACTTGGTGTTCGTCATCGTCAAATAATAGAACGAGACAGAATAATTCAAGAAATTACTCTGCGCAAGATAGTCCATAAACTGTCAATAGATAGAATAGGTACTGAGCCAACTCTTGATCTGCCCTTTCCTCTAAAGCGAACAGCCGAGAGTGAACACCGCATTAAGAACCTTCATCTGAGTGCACATCTGAAATAATCACTGCGGACGAGTGATTTGCTTCAATCGTTGAGTCCAAACGAGGCTGCCAACATTGCGTTAGCAGCCTCGTTTTTGCGCCCGGCAACTGATATCACATCAACGGCCGTTCTTTTCCTAATTCATTAAAAAGGACTGTATATACTAATATGAGCTTCAATTTCCGTAGTATAAATCGCATTTTTGACCGTCCCACCCTGGCTCATGTCTGTTTTCCTTGTGCTGGTCGTTCATTCCCATCACAAACCGCGAGCAGTTATCCCGCTGCGGGCATCCATCGCCAGAACAATACTCAGCCTCAGCCATAGTTCATCTCCTACCCATGTTCTTACCGCGAGCCCCTTTTGCGGCCTTACGCTCGGCTTTGCGCCTGTCGCGTCGTGCCTCTTGACCACTCTTGGGCGTACTAATGTACCTCATCTTAGTCATGCCGTATGCTCTTATTTGATATATCATAACTCAAAGCATTAATGAGTAAGGATTCTTATTCCATCTACTTCAATCACCAGGTAATCTCGCACAACTCTTATGGCACCTGATCCTTTTATATTTGGATCTTTGGCTTTTTCATCAGCAACAAACCTCACTGTGCGTTGTTTGAGCCGCGTATTTACCTTGAGAGTGATGCAGTTGCCTTCCTCCATCCTCCCTGCAGCCGTGACATACTTGATATGGTACGGTACGCGCTTGATATCAGTCGCGCTCTTGGGAGGATTGAAACCAGTGGTCCTAATGCCGGTCCTCTTATCAATCCAAGAGAACTTCTCAGTCAGGTTCCGGAGGAACTGGAATGACATTGATGGCTGGTTGGTAGGCATAATTCTCAATCTTTATCTACGCAAATCTAATAAACACTCCATCCCCCGTTGTGACAAAAACAACCGCCTTAATCAAACTTTACCTCTCATTTTTGCTCTCTGAAAGAGAAAACAATTATATTTGTGCCCTGATGTTAAACCTAATTCAACAAATATCATCTATGAAAAGGCTGTTATTCCTCATGCTCTCGCTGCTGGCTCTCACCGCCCGCGCTCAAGTTTCCCCTGATAGCATTAAATTCAATGAACATGGGGAGTTTTCTATTGTAGTGCCGGTCGCGGCAACATCAGAACAAATACAGGCTTATTCGCGTTCTTATTTTATCGTTCGTGCTCTCTATGCTTCATCTGAAATAATACAAGATGATTATCACTTTCATGTCTTGCAGGCTAAATCTTGGGTGCCTGGAGATGATTTAACTATATATGGTAAAACAGCCATATACCTATATCGTAATGTCAAGGAAACCTTTTTGATGACTATTACCGCTAAGGATAATCGTTTTCGTGCTGAAATAAGATATCCTATGTTTGAAGTGGATGCGTATTATGAAAATGGAAAAGATTTTGCAGATCATATTTCTGGCGAAATGTATTATGACTATATCCACTTTGCGCAAAAGAATGGCAAACAAGAGGACTTGACAGATAGAATAAATAACAATCGCGCCATTCGCTACTCCAATTTCCTAAATCTGCTTGTAGCGTACATCGAAAAACAGATTAAACTTGACGATTTCTAAACTATAACAGACATAATAGTTAAAATAGGTACAGAATTTTTATTCCATCCCAACGTAAAACGGCTATTTTTCGCAAAAATAGTCGTTTTGTATTCATTTTGCTTTGAAAGTCACTGCCCAAGAAAAATCGTAACTCATTGATTATAAGAGGTGAGGAGTTGGTAGATGCGTTTTTGCAGTGCCTTATCTCACGCGAGACCGCCGCCACACTGGACGCCCTCCCTGCAACCCTCCCCCGCGCTGCTCCTGGAATCATGCCGCCGGCCCCCTTTGTTTTTGTGAATTTGGGAATAATAGACCGCGCCGCCGGTCTGGATGGATCCCGCCCGCGCTGGCTTTCCGCCCGGCGTGCCTGGTGTGCTGCTGTTCAGGTGGGGAGGGTGCCGCGGTTCCTGAGGTCATGACCGCCGCCCAGAGAGTGCGCGCCGCGGCTGATTTTCTTATTTATTTAATAAGGTGTAATATATATATTTATTAAAAAGTGTTAATTTTGGGCAGATAGTAATATTTTTATTTGTTTTTGTTTGTTTAATCAAAATATATATATTACTTTTGAACCGTCAACAGATACGGAACGCCGGAACACCGGCACAAAATAAAGACATTAACCGCGCCCAGAGGCGCACAAAATAAAAAGCAATGAATAAAAAACAAATCGCCGCCGCGCTGCTGGCTATTGCAGCCGCAAATCCTGAGGGCTTCACGGTATCCCGTGAAACCCTCACCGCGTTAAATTCTGGCTTTGCCGTAGCCATGGCCGCCACACAAAACAGCTTTGGCCCCGCTGGCCTGGCTCGTGTTATTGATTACGCAAAAAAGCACAAAAATATTAACGCTTTCGGCGGCTGGCTTGACAGTGAAACCGGTTTATTTTATTGGGACTGTGTGACCATATACAAAACCCGCGCCGCCGCTGATCGTGCCGCCCGTCGTAATAATCAGATCGCATTTTTTGACCTGAGCAATAAAAAAGAAATTAGAACCAATATTTAAATATTGTCAACATGGAAAAAATTAATATTTGCGGCCAAGAGGTTATAAAGGTAAGCCCGGCCGAATGGGAACAAATGAAAGATTCTTTAAAAATGGAATACGACAAAGTACAAGGTAATATACATATTGCAAACTGGGGGTGTGTTTTCTTGGAGAGTCAATATAATACGCCGATTGATGACGAATTTATATATAATGAATTTAACGAGATAGCAAATAAATAAAATTACACTCCCGCGCTAATATTGGAACTTTGCCGGGATCGTACCCAGGCCCGCGGTCCAATATTAACCGAGTTTTAAAACTCACAAAATAAAAAAGTCATGAACGCAAACAACGACACCCAGAGAGAGAGCAACAACGCAGTTATAAACGGCGCAAAAATTCAGGATTTCGGCCAAAAGATAGGCGGAGCCCGTAAAGACTTATACACCGCCGCGAATGAATGGGCCGCACAGTTGGCCGGCATCACCGCCGACGCGCTGACCCAGGCCGGCGGAGTCTTTAAACTGGTACACCTTCCAAATCTGGAAAAGCTGACCGAGGCCGGAGCCATCAACGCCGACCAGGCCCGCGCCGCTCTTGTTATCTGGCGAGGCATTGAGCGCAAACCACAGGGCAGCTATAAGGCCGGCCGATGGGCAGAGCGTACCCGCGCACGCCTTGAGGCTGCCGCCGCAATCATAACAGGCACAGAGCCCGCCGCCGCTGACGTGGCCGAGGTCATCCGCGCCGCCCGTGAATCGGCAGAAATGGAGGTTTTAAACGCCGCCAACTGGCCCGCCGTGGCTTTCTCATTTGGAAAGTATGGGGCGATCCGCTCTTATTATAGCGACGGTAAAAAAATGAGTATTTCAACAGGCGGTCGCCGATATTATCCGCACGCATACGCAGACCCCGCCGAGGTGGTGGCCCGTATCCGTGAAATGGTAGCCAATGACGAGGCAAAGGCCGCCGACCGTCGCGCCGCTGGTCCCGCTCTGGGCGTATATATGAACCGCGCCGGTGTGTATTATATAGCACCCACAGAGCACGCCGAAATAGTGCTACAAACTTATGAGACCCGCGCCGATGCTTGGAAAGCATACAACGAGGACCGCGCCGCCTTGGTTGAGCGTTACGCCACATTAAAAAATTTCCCAGAATGCCGCCGCGATTGGAACCGCCCGCGAGTTGGTGAGGATTGGCGCAACGGTGAGAACATGACCCCGGAAAAATTCGCCGCTGTGCTGCCGTTCCGTGGTGTTGAGTTTGGCAACTGGGTAAACCAGACCGAGCGCGCCGCGCTGTTAAATTCCGCCTTTGATGGTTTTCACGATCTGGCCGCGGTGCTGAATATCGCGCCCGCCGCCGTAACTCTTAACGGCTCCCTGGCTTTTGCTTTTGCCAGCCGTGGCCACAGTAAAGCCGCCGCACATTATGAGGCCGCCCGCCGTGTTATCAATCTAACAAAGAAAAGCGGGGCCGGCTGCATGGCTCATGAATGGTTTCACGCTGTCGATAATTTCGCCGCCGGTGGTAGGGTGAACAATTTCGCCACCGAGAACGCCGACCACTCCCGCGCCTATGCTATTTTACAGGCCATCAAGAAAACCGCTTTTTATGCACGCTCTAAAAATTTAGCGCAGTTTATGGGTGAGTACTGGATCCAAGGCCGAGAACTGACCGCCCGCGCATTTGAGGGCGTTTGCGCCGTCATGCTGAACGCTGCCGGCATTTGTTCCGATTTCCTGGTAAATTGCAAAACTATGGATGAATTTACCGCCGAGGACGTGGCCAGCCGTTCTGACTGTTACCCATACCCCACCGCCGACGAGGCCGCCGCGCTACTGCCTTTATACGTTGATTTTCTGCGTGAGGTTTTCGGCGAGGTTCTGACCGCCCCGGCTGCCTGCTACGAGGAGGCAAAGCGCGCCGCCGAGCGTGCCGAAATGGAGCGCAAAGAGTCCGAGCGTATAGCCGCCGAGCGTGCCGAGGCTGAACAGAAGGAGCGCGAGCGCAAAGCCCAGGAGCGCGCCGAGCAGGCCGCCCGCGAAGCAGAGGCAAAGAAACAGGCCGCCGCCTATACTCTGGATTTAATGCGCGAGGTGTTGACCGCCCGCCATTTTGACGCTATCGCCACCGGTTATGACAGTGTGACCGCCTACGCCGTGGCACATCTGGAGGGTGAACTATACACCATGCGCGCCGATATCCAGACCGCCAACACCGACGGCCGCCCCTATATAGAACAGCGTCCCGCCGCTATTATACAATACAAAAGAATTCACAACGCAAAGCGGATCATTTGCCGCCGTTATAGGGTGCCAGAAATTCACGCTAATAGTTTAACCGCCCGTGAACTGGTGGAGGGCCTGAGTATTAGCGACACCCGCGCCATTTGCTGCGCCTTTGATACTTTTGAAAAGGCCGACACATGGAAGAAGGCCGCCAACCTTTGGAATGACACCCAGAGAATGAAGGCCGAGCAGGCCGCCCGCGCTGAGAAGGCCGCAAAGAGTGAAGGCCGCAAAGCTGACAGCGACCGCGCCACCGGTGCGCCCGCCGCTGGTTTGCATCTGGAAGAAATAGCCGGCGGTGTCCGTGTTATTGGTGACGATTGGAAAGACACCTATTTTAACAAAAAAGCCATCAAGGCCAACGGCGGCACATGGAATAAAGAGGCTAAACAATGGGAAGCCACCGACCCCGCCGACGTTGCCCGCCTGTGCGCCTGGTTTGCTCTTCGTGAGCAGGCCACCGCGCCCGCCGCTCCTGCCTTATTAGAGCAGGCCGACGATATCACCACAGGCACCGAATCAACCCCTATTTATAACACCTCTGAAAATTCAGAGGATCCCGCTGCCCCTGTGCTTCCTGAATGGCTGCACGTTGGCGCAATGGTTGAAACTGAGCCGTCAGTGATGATGGACTCCCGCGGACGTTCCGTTCAGGTCCCCTCCGAGGTCCTGGAGGTGGTTAAAATCTCCTCTGATTGGGTTGATTTGAAGAATGAAACCACCACATCGGGAATGAGACTTGAAACCGCTCTGAAAGAGTTACATCCCTATTATAACGCCTCTGAAAAATCGGAGGATGCGCCAAGTGTTGAGGCTGATGCCACCCCGCAGAATTCGCCAGAGAGTCCCGCTCCCCTGGTTGCTTCTGATGGTCGCAGCAATTATGTATTTGTCCTCCTGGTGGATCGTCAGGTTTCCCGCGTGTTGTGCGATTGGTGGAATTCTCGTTCAGATGCAGAACGCGCCGCAGAAGGCATGTGTGTTGCCTCAAGGTCTTTCCGCTCCTCTGCAGGTATTGCTGTTTACCAACGTTATTCTGATGGCCTTTTCCGATTTGCTTTTGGTAAAGATATAGGCAACTATACACACTATCCAGATATAGCGAAAATTGAAGGCATGACCATTGAGGAAGTGTTGCCGGAAAATATTCCTCTTTATAGTATCTCTGAGAAATCAGGCGATCCAACTCGTGAGGTAGCCTAATATATGTTTAACCGAGTTTCAAGACTCACAAAACCGTACCGCTATGAATATGTTTTCAAGTAATGCAGACTTCTATCCCACTCCTGTGGAAGTTATTAACCAGATGATGATAGGCGAGGACGTTTCGGGGAAAACAGTCCTGGAGCCCTCAGCCGGTTCGGGCAATATAGTTGAATGGCTTTGGCGTTCTGGTGCTGCCAATGTCATTGCATGTGAGAATGATCCTATTTTGCTCAAGATCCTACGTGGTAAATGTGATATTTTGGCGGAAGATTTCCTGACAGTCACCTCTGAGCAGGTTAGTCATGTTGACTACATTGTTATGAACCCTCCTTTTTCTGAGGGCGCAAAACACATCCTCCATGCTTTTGATATAGCTCCTGCAGGATGCACCATTATTGCATTGTGTAATAGTAGCAACTTTGATCGTGATTTGAACCATGGTAACACAAAGAAACTCAAGGAAACAGTAGAACTCTACGGTCAGAGTGAATATATGGGTGAGGTTTTCAAAGACTCTGAACGATGCACTAATGTAGGTGTGGAACTCGTTAAACTCTATAAGCCTGGTGAAGGTTCCAGTGAATTTGATGGCTATTTCTTTTCTCAAATTGACGATGACCAAGCCCGAGCCAATGACGGTGAAGGCCTTATTAAATACAACCTGGTACGTGAACTTGTAGGCCGTTATGTGTCCGCAGTCAAACTTTTTGATGAGACTTTGAAGGCAGCTCAGTTGATTAATGAAACCGCTGTTTGCCCTGAGGCTGATGATA
Source organism: Bacteroidaceae bacterium (assembly GCA_045586125.1). GTDB lineage: Bacteria > Bacteroidota > Bacteroidia > Bacteroidales > Bacteroidaceae > Colenecus. The sequence goes on from JAZMZT010000218.1 coordinate 7,936, forward strand.
AAGGCCCTATACCTATCCGTTTTGCCACTGTTAACGATGAAGGTAAGGCTATAGATATATCGCGGCAGCGGTATAAGAAAGAGCTCCAGAAATACTACTGGCGTATTATCTTTAGAAAATTGAAGATGGAAAAATATGCCACTCGTCAGTTAAGAGAACAGATCAACAAGTTTGTTGAGAAACAAACAAATGTACCTTTCACAATGCACAATATCTATCAGGTGCTTCAAATCGTAGTTCAAACCAATGGCCCGCGAATGAATAAAGCACTTGAGGAGGCTTTTGATACTATTTGCTCGTTTAGTGCAGAGAACTCTACAGCCGGAGAAAAATGGCGTACCAATGCCAACTACATGGTTAATCGCCGTTTTATTTTGCCGGGAATATGTGAAGGCTATTGGTGGCATAGCAAGGACTCTTATCCATATTTAAGGTTAAGCTATTGCAATTTAGAGAATCGCATGGATGATATCACTAAGGCTCTTTGTATGTTTACTGGTCGCAATTATGACGAGATTCCTACCCTTTGGACCTTAGTCAATAAAGATAATAAAGAATGGGGAGAATGGTTTGAGTGGGGGTTTTTCCGTTGTCGTGGCTACAAAAAGGGAACCATGCACTTCGAATTCTTAGATGATGATGTCTGGTTTAAATTCAATTATGAGGTAGCCAAGATGAAGGGCTGGTCTTTGCCTAAGAAAACGGGCAAAAAAGTATCTTAATGGGGAAATAAAAGAAAAATCAAAAATAATTTTATTTTTCTTTGGTGGTATAAAAGTAAACTTCTACATTTGTACCGATATTTAAAGTTTAACCGAGCCTTGAGGCTCACAAAACATCCTATCAATGGAAACAATAGATAAAACAGTGAAAGTTTGCGATTTCGAGCAGACCCCTGACTACGAACGCAATTGTGAGCGCAACTGCTGTGCAGATTACGTGTGTGAATGCTGTGGTAAGAAACTCAACCCCAAGACTATGAAGCAGGTGCAGCTTCTTACCTCTGGCGAATGGACTGATGAAACCCTGGAGGTCCCGTCCAACAATCCGGATAGTTACGAGGCCGATGGCCAGGGCTTTTTCTATGTCGGTCCTGACTGCTACAAAAACATTATGAGACGCATCGCTTTGAGCGGTGAGACTCGCAATGTGAGAGTGATAACTAAGTATTAATATCTAATATCGCTAATTATGGAATCTTTTAAAATTAGTTCTGACGTTTTCCCGTGTGTATCTGTAGGCATGTATGATAGCATACTCTCTCCTACCAGTCATGAACAGGACGTAATGCGGCAAGAGTGTGATGACTATCATCCATTTAACTACGTGTCTATTGACGTTGACAACTGGAAATCAGACATTTTGGTTTTTTCTCGTACCTGGATGGAGAAAGAGGTTGTTCCTATCATGCGCAAATATGGTGTTGATCATATTCGTGTAGATAATATCCACTCTCCTAAGTGTTACAACTTCCATACTGATGAGTTGTATATTACCGTATATATGCTGGACGACTGGCGTTCACTCATGCACAACTATCTGGCAGACTTCAAACAGGGGAAAGAGTTTCAAAAGTATATTGATGCGCATTTTTGCTGTCATGATGGCTTTTGTTCCTTGATGCCTGAGTCTTTTGATGAGATAGAGGCATTTAACGATGATCAGCGTTGCCTGGGTGCATACTTGACTCTTTGCCTCCTGAATGAGGACAAAATCAATATGCCTGAACGTTTTGAAGAGGATTGTTATGATTATCTTTGCCAGCACTCCGGAGCTGCTCCCTTGCAGTCATATTTGGAGACCTCTGAGATTGATTCTTTTGATGCCGATGAACTGCAGGACCTTTACCTGAACGATGACCGTTTCAGTGATATATATTGGGGCATTTATCACAACAAAGGACATCTCTGGCGTAGCTCTGATTATGATTCTATAGGAGGGCAGAATAATATGACCGCTCAAAATGATGGCATGAGGTTTATATTCTGGGCTGCTAAGAACGGCTATACCGTTGATGACTTGAAAGCCATGGCCGCTTAAACTATAGCGGCCTCTTTTAGTCCAATTAAAAAATAAATCACATGTCAAAATATACCTTCAAACAAACCGAGATCACCGGCAAGTACGGCCACCACTACCCCCTACTCACCAGTAACGAGTTTCCCTGGATGAACTGTCAAGTTATCCCCATGGATCCTGACGAGCGTGCCACCGTCATGGCAGAGCTCCGTGCCCGTCAGGAGTATGTAGTCCACGCTGCCGGTCGTGAGGATTTCTGCGTCATACAGGCCGGAGGCGGCACCCCTGAGCATCCCACAATAGAGATCACCGCCGATAACGCCGATGCCGTTGATCGCGCCATCTGTGAATGTATGCAGGCCGCGGCCGACTTCTGGGCGGCAAATCATTGAAAAATCAAAGAAAATTTCATTTTTCTTGAAAATAATTTGATTTTTCTTTGGTAGTACGAAAGTAAAGCATTACTTTTGTCTCAGTAATCAAGTTGAACCGAGCCATAAGGCTCACAAAAAATTAGTATTATGTCAGAAATTGCAAAACAGTACAGAGAGGACCTCAAGGAACTTAACCATCCTCTTTATCGTTTTTACCTCCGCTTCGACATCGCAGTGGATCTCTTTCTCGCCCGTCACCCTCGCTTCACCAAGTTAAGCCTGGTGCTCGTTGTCATTCTCGTTGAGCTTGAGTTCTGTCGTGCTCTCCTGAGTCTCTAATCAGATTTTTTATAACTTTACCGCAAATTACAAAACCTAACATTAAACCGCGCCTTGAGGCGTATCGTATTATGGAAAGAAAACTTTATGTATTGGCTAATTCAGTATGGCACGCCAATGACTTCCTGACTGGTGCTAACACCAATCCCATGTGTGTTGATCTCTATCTCTTTGGGTCTAACGAGAAGGCTGAAGAGCAGGCTAAGAACGTGAAGTACGATGATGATATTTACAACGATGGCACCATCTATGTGGCTTCTGTTGACGAATCTCAGATACTTGAACTTTCTGGATTCGAGACCATTGATGACTTTGAAGAGGCCCTGAAAGAGCCGTATTCAACTCAGCCCTTTCACAAGAATTACGGAGAGGATGAAAAGACCGCTGTTGCGAAATATATCGTTGATAATTCTGAAAACGAATGGCCCGTTGACTGTGCTAACTATGACTTTGATAAGACCCTTGAGGGGTGCATTATAGTTTGCTGGTCATGGCAGACCCATGTTGGCTACGCTCGTAAGTGTGAGGCTCTCCGCTATGGTTATAGCGACGATACGGAATCACTCCTAACCAAGGAGGACCGCTGCTACAGTACCCAGTGTGATGTTGTGATGACAGCCGATGAGGTTGACGCTTGTGCTGATCTTGCAGAAGCTCTCATGGATAAACTCCATGGCAGTTCCTGGAAGTGGACCAACCCTGAATTCGTTGATTCATTAATCAATGACTTAGCCTAATGCTCACCATCTACCAGTACAGAGAAGATTTCTATACGTCCGATGGCCTCGTCAGGTTCCTGGATAAGCTCCGCCGCGCCGGTGTAGAGATAACCTACTACCAGCCCCTGCGAATCGCCTCCCCCACCCCTGACACCCGCAAACGTCTGGATATCTCTCAGCTCTGTAACCTGGTTGAACGTTACAATGAGATCTACAATGACATGCTCCCCCTGCATCTGGACTACACGCATAGCAATATTGCTCATGATCAGGACTCGGAGGTATTTTTTATCAAATCAATCAAAGTAAAAGAATAGTTATGGCAACAATTTATTGCATTAGAAGTGAATATGAGAGCAAGTTTTTTATGAGTCTTGAAGGTGTTGTTAAGTATCTAAACTCAAAGAATCCCATTAATAGCAAGTTCTACACTTTGAGCGGCATACAGGGAGAGACTAAAAACTTTTATGATATCACTTCGGAAAATTTGGCTGAGGTTATGAGGGAGAGCAAAGAGAATGTTGGTTTAAACGCTGATATCCGTATTGAGCAAGACTTTTTTGTTCAGGTTATTGAGACTCGATATATCTTATCAACCGTTGATGTTTGCGATTAATTTTTAAAACATAGTCTTATGAATGTAGATTTTCTTACTTATAGCATTGAAAAAAAAGCGGAGATTCCAACACAGTGCATGAATGTGATAGTGGAATTCACATACGCTTATGCTGGTAAGCGCAGACATAAGGAGTCTCGTTTCCGTCCAGTGTGTACACCTCAAGTCGTAAATGAAGATTTTGTTATGGAACTGGTGCACCGCTATTGCAAGCCTACTCATCAGAATATAAGCATTCGATTAGAGGTAAATCCCAGCGTGAAGGTTGTCTCAAACGTCTTAATTGTCAGTAACAAAATTGTTCTGTTCAGAGCTGATATTGATCTCACTCACGCCTTAGGATATTATTGGAATATTACCCCTTAATTCTGATTTAATATTTTTTCATTAATTCATCAATTCATTAATTCATTAACCGCGCCACAAGCGCACAAAACAAACAACTATGAACAAGCAATATTATCAGACCTTAGTAGATGACCTGACCTACTACAACTACTGCTATTACGTACTGGCCGCCCCCGCTGTCACCGATGCAAAGTTTGACCAGCTTTACGCCGAACTGGAACGCATAGAATCCGCCCATCCTGAATGGATCACCCCGGACTCCCCCACCCAGCACGTAGGCTCAGACCTCAAGGCCGGCAGCACTCGCCGCCTGGTCAGCCACCGCACCCCCATGCTCTCCTGCCAGAAGGCACAGGACACCGCCACCGTACAACGCTGGCTCAACCATACAGAATCCCTCCTGCCCCCCACCTCTCAGTATGCCGACCCCCGTTATATCCTGGAGTGGAAATTAGACGGTCTCTCCTGCAGTCTGGTCTATTATAACGGCTGCCTTATCAGTGCTGCCACCCGTGGTGATGGCCAGCAGGGACAGAGCCTCTTGGATCATGTCGGCTACATATTCAGCATCCCCGCAATCCTGAACGGTTCCAAACGCCTCACTCAAGGCCGTATAGAGGTCCGTGGTGAGATTTTCCTTCCATCGCCCGCACTCACCCTCGTCCAGCGTCCCGAAGGTGGCTCCTACGCCGATTCTCGCACCGCCGCGGCTGCCCTCTGCAATCAGGAGCAGGCTTCCACTCAGTGCTCACTGTTGCAGTTCCGCCCCTGGGAACTCATAGCACCTCAGTTGCCCGGCTCTAAAACCCGCAGCAACAGCCTTGACATCCTTGACACATACGGCTTCCAGCACGTCGATACCCAGACCGCCAACAGTCAGAACCTACTGGCAGTCCTGGCTCGCATGGAGCAGCAGCGCAGCAGCTTGACCTTCCCCGTCGATGGCATTGTCATCAAGATCAATGACCGCGCACAGTCAGATTCTCTGGGCTTCACCGCGCACCACCCCAAGGGTAACATCGCTTATAAGTTCGCGCCCGCCAAGACCCAGACCGTAGTGACCGATATCCGCACCACCGTAGGTGCTACCGGTAAGCAGACCGTAGTCGCCAGCCTGGCCCCCGTTCAGATCATGGGCCGCACCGTCAAGAGCGTTAGCGTAGGCACTCCTGTCTGTGCCTCTAAGATGGGCATAGGCGTAGGTTGCACTGTCGAGGTAGGCCTCTCTAACGATGTCCGTCCCAAGATATACCGCGTTATAGACCCTGTAAAAAATCAGAGTTTCGAGCCCGTCATTGCTTACGGTTCCACCGCTCCTGGTGCCGAACCACTTCAGCAGCCGGAGCAAGGCCGTAAACGTAACATCGGCTCCACATTGCTTGCAGTGCTCGCCACTATCGCTTATATCATCTCTCTACCCTGCATGGCCGCCTTGTTTATCTTTGGCGTTCCTGTCCTGACAGGAAAAAAATTCTTTTAGTCATTCATAAATTCATTAATTCATCAATCAATGAATTCATACATTCATTAATTAATTAACGCATAAATACATCAATCAATATGGAACAGAATCTGCAAGTAACCCCGCACGTAATATGGAAACCAACCGCTCACACAGAGTTTATCCCAGACCTTGCCAGTCACGCGCCCTTCATAGTAACCCAGCAGCAGCAACGCAGCGACCTCGGCTTCTGCATTATCAGCACCCAAGCCCCCTACCTGGTCTGCAAGATCCACTCTTTCCGTACCAGCTATGAGCCCCGTGAGAATGATGAGGACTATAACCGCCGCAACCGCGAACGCTGTGACCAGGAGGAACAGGCCCGTATGGAATGGCTCAACCAACGTTATCATGCTATCCTGAACGGCAAGGAAGCCTCTGAGCGAGGTATCTCTGTACGTGAACTCATAGAAAGTCAAGGTCGCATTTATGACCAAGAGTTTGATGAGCCGCGTATGGTCATTAAGATTCCCGGTCTCAATGCCTATCTGGAACTCATGGGCAGTCTCACAAACCAGAACACTCAGTATTGGTTTGGTGATGGCGGCTGTTATAGCATACTCAACAAAATGGCAGTTTGGGCACAGAACATCTGGGACCGCGCAGACCGCCGTGCTCGCCTGTCACGTTCCTCCGATTTCCAGCCCGTTGATGACTGGGTAGAGGATTATGACCCGTCCCTGCGGCCGCTTATGCCTCGCAAGGTTGGGTTAGGGCTTACCTTTGTTGATCCCAGCCGTCGCCCTGACTACGCGCACGTATATACACCGCGTTCCGCTAATCAGGATCCCAAGATAGTTATACGCCGTCGCCAGCAACAGATAGATGATGCTGAGCAGGGAATCAGACCGGATAACTACGGTAAATGAATTCATTGATTCATAAATTCATCAATTCATATATTCATTATTTCATTAAAGCATATATGTATGAATTAATATATGTAGGCATCAATTCAAGCATATATTCATAAATAAATGAAAATTTCATTTTGTAAATATGAAATAATATCTAACTTTACACCGCAAACCTAATTCATAATATGAGCAGACTAAAAGAAGTATTGGCCTTTGTCAATAACAAGGGTGGGGTAGGTAAGACCACCACCGTCCAGAACGTAGCTTCAGGTCTCCTGCGTCAGGATCCGTCACTCCGTATCCTCTGCATAGATCTTGATCCCCAGTGCAACCTGAGCACTCTGCTTGGATGGCGCACCAAGAGGCAGCAGTTTAATGGCCGTCAATATGACATCTATACCTCCTTGCAGGACGGAGATGAAAATCACCTTCCCGTTTATAAGAGCAACACAGAAGGACTCTTTTATGTTCCCGCATCACCTTATCTTTCAGGTATAGAGCCGGACCTCTACCGTCAGATGCAATCAAAACAGGTACTTTCCACGCTCTTTGGAAATGAGCTATTCTATATGGAGCAGATATTGTTAACGCAAAATGGCACCTCTGCATTGGACCTCTACAATGAGGAAATAACCTGGATGGAAGATAGTTTTGATTATGTCCTCATAGACTGCGCTCCCGCACTTTCAGAACTCACCTATAATGCCCTGGCTGCTGCCACTGGCGTTATCATACCAGTCCAGCTCGGCTCCCTCAGTGTCGATGGTTTGGGGCGTATGACTGAGGCTGTCCGTGCCGTCCGTAACAAACTCAACCCAGACCTCCGCCTGTTAGGCCTCCTTATAGTCATGTCCGATGAGCGCACCAAACTGGCCCGTGAAACCGCCCAGTTCCTGCAGGACAACTATGACACAACTCTTTATCACACGCGCATACGCCAGTGTATAAGGGTAGGGGAGAGCCAGTACCAGTTTCAGAGCATCTTTGACTACTCGCCAGACTGCACTGCCGCCCGTGACTATGCCGCTTTCGTCGCAGAACTAACTAATCAACTAAATACTCAAGACCTATGACCCGCTCTTACAAACGTCCCTCCATCTCAGAGAGCCCTGCTCTCCAGCAGCATCGTGAAATGATGGAGAATGCCCAGAACAATGGTACAGCAGACCTTGACGCTCAGCCTCAGATCGGTCCGTCAGATCCCGTCTCTCAGTTCCGTGACCCTGAGTTAAAGCAGTCCTCCGGAATCAGAGTGTTTTCACAGGCCAACGTTGAGCCTATGAAGAATGTGCAGACCCGCATACCTCTGTCCGTCTATCAGAAACTCAACAATCTCAAATACTTCAGTGGCCAACACACCTCCATTGGTGATATAGTGTGCATCGCCATTACAGAGTATCTGGAGCGTGCCGATGCCTCCCAAAAAGGTTAAAATAATCTCCCTTTTATTTAACCTTTTTCTCTTTTTGGCAGGGTAAAGTTTATAGCTGATAACAATAAATTCTATATGGTTAAAATCATTGTGGTTTGAACCCATGAATATTACTTGTTATTTCACCATAAACTCCCTTTTATACCACTCTGAGCTACATTTTAATAAACAATAATCTCCCATTTGTTTAACCTTTTGGTCGCATTACTTAGTAATTTATAATTCTAAAAATATTAATCCTGATATTGAGATTATATATTTATAGTTATATATTACCATTCACGAAACTATTTAGTTATCAATAAGATACACTCTAAAAAGTTAAATAAAAGGTAGAATATCGTTAAATAAAAGGTAGTTTATCGTTAAAAATATGGTAGAATAAAGTAAAACAAATAGTAACATGGCTCGCACCTCAAAAAAGAATGCACTTTCCGTCCCGGCTAATCTCACAGAGAGCCGTTGGATTAACACACCTTTTGCATACACTGAGTTTTTTGGTGGATTGTCTCTGCTTCAGCAGGACATAATGTATAAGGTATCGGATAACATCCAGGAGTTTCTAAAGAACTATTTTGAAGAGGGCCGTGATAAGAGTCATGCAAAGCCGCGTCCTCTTTTCACCGAATATGAGAAACGTCACTCTCTCAAACCCATCCGTGTTGTCTTTGCTGATTACGGAGTCAGTGCCAACCATTATGATCAGATAGAGAAAGCCGTCAAGGAGATTCTCCAAATTAACATAAGGGTGCCTGTCAACAAAAATAATGGTGAACGTGTTTTGACCTGGATAAACATATTCAGCAAAGGTGAGGCTCCTATTACCGAGGGAGGATATACCTACCTGCAAAAAGTCAATGATGTTGAGGTACAAATCAAGAATGTCAGTCGCAGTAAAGGTTGGATAGACTTCCATATCAATCCCGCTGTAGCAGATTATGTCTTTGATATGAGCAAGGGATATATCAATCATCCCAACACTATTGCCCGAATCTCTACAATGATGCACACTCCGTCTTTATATGGTTTACTCAAGAGTAAGTGCGCCGGCACTGGCTCCTGCAAGTTGACTGTGAATGAAATCAAAGAGCATCTTGGATTAGTGGAACGTAATAAAGACAATGAGGTTGAGAGTTATTCTTTCCCCAAGTATGCCCATTTCAAGAAATATGTGCTGCTCAAGGTTCAGGATGACTTGCAACGCCTTGCTGCTGCCGACCAGATTGACTACACATTTAATTTCCGTGAGGTTCGCCGAGAGGGACGTAGCACGGGAGATCCTGTCTATATTGAGTTTGAACTTGTGCGTACTCATCTGGGCGATGTCCGTGACCTTGCCCGTCATCGTCGCTCCGCCAATCAGAAACTCATAAAGACACTTCTTGAACGTTGTGGCGATTTGCGTCGTGATGTGATAGAGCCTATCATAAATTCTGTCGCCGATGAGGACTTTGCAGATTTCTCTACTTATGTTTATCGTGATGTTAAAGCCATTATCGAGCATCAGTATCCGGATGATGTGGCCACGTATACTGTCGCGCTCATGCGTAAGTGGATAGAGGCCTGCCAAAAGCGCAAGGCTGAGGCCAAGGCACAAGCTCAGGGAGAGCTTGATTTATTCTCATCTCAGAACGTACCTGTAGAGACTCGTTCCTTTGGCGAGGTGCCTGGTGAGTTTGCAAAGGAATGGCAGATTATACTGAGCAAGTATGACGGGGTACTAAAGCCTCATCTTCTGCGTGCCAAACACCAAGGATCCTCTCGTGGTTTTGTCTGGATAGATTTTCCCGACAAAGCATCTGCCGATGCCTTTGAGAAGGCGGAGCATGATAACCCCAAGGAGGCGCAGCGTTTTACCGCTATTATGATGTCTGTTTTAGGAAGCAACGGCCGTATCCTGGTTCGTGGATATAAAAAGGATAAAGGAATCTAATCCCCGTTTGTCCGCTTCGTCTCATAGCATCGCTCTACCTTTGAGCATAACTCAAACCGTAAAGCCCTATGAGACGATTTCTTGTGCCCCTCCTGCTCATAACACTTCTGCTCCCGTCCTGTCGCACCATCCGCCACACAGAGGACCACACAGACCAGCATCACACAGAAATCAACCAGAACCAGCAGATAGACTCCACCGCTGTCTCTGCCGGCTCTCACAGTACCGATTCCCTGCAGCATAACATCTCCATTCAGGATAGCATCACCACCTCGCAGCGTGACAGTATCACGGAGCATATCAAAGAGACCGTCACCACTACTACCGATGCTGCAGGCAATGTCACCGTCGTCCAGGAGACCGTCACAGATCGTACCACTGTCTCTCAGTATGACCGCACTGAACTACGCCGTCAGAGTGAGCAAATCACCCACTTGCAGCACCAGTATGACTCCTTAAAGTATTTCTGCAACCAACTCCAGTCCCAGTTAAACGCCATCCAGAATGACAGCACCTCCACCCAGATAGATGACCAACCCACAGAACCCGCTCCTGCCTCCAAACCCGGCTTCTTTGCCCGCATGGTCAACTCCCTCTGGGACTTCATAGGTCGCCTCTTGCTTATCGTCTTAGGCGTAGCCGTCCTCTTTGTCGGTATCCGTTACGGCATTCCCGTCCTTATCAAACGCCTATCCAAGAAATAGAGTAGGGGAGCACCTCTCCGGTTACTCCCCTATATACATTCTCAGGTATTCTACGCACTTGAACCCTTTACGTGGTTCAAAATCCTTAAAGTCCGTCAGTTGGAATATCTGATGTTTGTTAACCCACTGAGCCATATCTCGCTGCCACATGGGGGGGGGGTAATTTTGGCATTGTCAGGATCGCGGTACGGTTGCGCATACGGATAAATGTTAGGTAGGTGCCTTAACCTCTGTTCATGGTTACGTTTCCACCAGTAATGGACCCGTTCATAACTCTCTTTAAAGTCACTCTTACCGCCTATCATCGTGTAAAGGAAATACTCACCCTTATACCCGTAGCCGTTAATCATCCGTATGGCTCGCTCACACTCCTCAATCTGACCCTTGGTGTCACATCCAAACCTTATACGCCTGTTAATCCAATGCACCTGAGCCAGTAGCCGGGCAAACCGCTCATCCACCAACCTGGCATCTAAAGCCTGGTTAAAGTCCACCTGATATCCGTTCCTGATAATCTTTTCAAGCTGCTCTACTGCATACTCCCCAGCCGCCAGAATATTGTTATCCATCAGCACCAGTTTGTTACGCCCCTCTACTGCAATCTCCTCCACATCCATATACGGCCTGATGCGTCCCTCCTTACGTGGTACCACGCACCAAGGGCATCGGTTCGGACACCCTCTGGTCAGGAATCCGTATGCTGTTCTGGAGTCAATCTGAGGGTAAATGGAATAGTCAGGCTGCAATCGGTCAATCTCCTCTGGCAGATGTTTTTGTAGGTCATATCCTGTACCTCCTCGCTCCACCCGGTCTGCATTCGCAATGGTAAACCTGTAATCCGGCTTAAACTTGAACACCTTGCTCATATACACAATGTCATAGTGCTCAAAAGCTGAGTACCACTCCACCGTATCGCCTTGCCTCTTATGGTAGGCTGATATCTTCATCAGAGCCAAGTTTGGGAACTTATGCCCGTCCACATCAATAAGACCAATATTCATCAGTATGGAGGCAGGATAAAGATGTTGTTTAATGAATCAATGAATTCATGAATCCATGATTTTATGAAATTACCCCCCCCTATGGGAATCCGTTTGGCCCTTACCGGCCAGAACAGCATCAGCGTGTTTGCGCACAGAGTCAATATTAGCGGTCTCCTTTGTGTCTGGCTTATCATGAATCACCATGTAAGCCATCACACCTGCCACCAGCAGTACGCCAATCACCACACCAATCAGTATCAGACCAATAGCTTTCATATCTCAAATAATGATAGTTGTTTCAAAACCTTTCCATCCGCGTCAGTGATTTCACCTAAACATTCCTCTTTGAATCTCTCCTCCTGGCGTTTATAATAGTTCTCGCTAATCTCACATCCGGTAAAATCAAACCCCATCTTATAGGCTGCAATGCGGCTTGACCCGCTTCCCAAATGAGTGTCAATAATCTTATCACCTGGTTTACCGAACGTTTTCAGCAAATATTGGTACAATCCAGTAGGTTTACAGGTGGGATGCCAGTTAACTTTGTCAATTTGCCCCCCCTATTGGATATCGTGACCAGCTTCGCTGGTTTGTCAAAACTCGTCCATGCCATCTCACACTGACTGAAATTCTCCCATACCTGTTGTTTATCCCAGACAACAAAACATCTGCATGGAGGTAGGTCAAAGTAGTTGCCGCCCCAAATGATTTGATTCTTGCTTATTCGGAACAACTCCTCAAAATACTCGGCCTCTGGCCTTATATCCCACAAGTGTAAATCACCTCTGTTCAGAGTGCGGTTTTTCAGTTTGCCACGTCCGTGAGTGCTCTTCTTTGGCAGACCGTAAGGAGGATCCACAATGGCAATATCGTAGGCCTTATCCGGTAAAGACCGCATAAACGCCATACAATCCATCATAAGAACCTCACTCTTCGGCATATTCAAAATCCAGTGTAAGAATCTGTTTCTCTTGCTTTATTCTTTTGCAGGCAATCTCATAGTAGCGTTTGTCAAGTTCCATTCCTATGTAATGCCTATGCTCTTTAATAGCTGCTATTGCAGTTGTGCCACTTCCGATGCAATTATCCAAAATTACCCCCCCCGATTGCTATAAGTCAGAATCAGATACCTCATCAGGTCAACTGGCTTCTGGGTTGGGTGGAATTGGTCCTCATTGCAATGTACTTGCTTAATCTTAATGATTGATCTTGGGTGCTTCTTATCCTCGTATGTAGGATTGATGCGGCCTACCTTCCCATAACAGGAGTTTTTCTCCTTATGGTCTCCATGACCTTGGGGATGGTTCGGTTCACGTCCGTTCAACTCTTCCATCTGAGGGTTATAGGTGGGAAGTTTTTTGTAGAACACGCAAATGTCCTCGTGGTAGCGCAAAGGCATTCTGTTTGCATTCAGAAATCCCGTTGCACGGCATTTATCCCATACAAGGTTGTATTTCCATATCCGCTCATTACTCAGCATCAACTTAGCAGTAAACATCCCCTGAGCAAACAGAACAATAGCCGCATTCTCCTTGGTCACGCGCTCATACTCTCTCCATAGTGGCTCAAACGGAATGATAGTATCCCAGCTTCCACCCTCAGAGCTTCTGTTCAGCACGCCGTATGGCAAATCACAGCAAACCATATCCACAGTCCCGTCCGGAATCTGTTTCATCAGTTCCAGACAGTCTCCATTATAGATATGGTCAATCTCAATCACTTCTGCTTAACCTCATTAAGATAAATTCGCCGAGCCACAGCAGGCAGCCCTTCTTGCTTAGGCAAAGCCTCGGGAACGGCTTGAACTCTCACTCTTACCCCCCCCATGCGGGCACTGCCTACGCACTTGATCATGGCAGCACTCAGCAGACTGGCCTTAATCTGCAGGTTGCCGTCAGCACGCTTTTTCAGCACCATACCGCCTGGCACAGCCGCAGTCAGGAACCAGCGTGACTCATCCTCCTCACTCTGTAGGAACGTCACCTCGGCACCCTCTTTCAGTTTCAGTTTCTCGGCTGTCTTAGCCAGGAATGTTATACCTGCTTTGGTAATGATAATTTGCAGCTTATCTGCGTCATTCTGGATGGAGTTCTCTTTGTTCCAGATTTTGAACTTCTGATTTGTCATAGTCAGCATTATTTTGGTTATTGTCAAAGTTTTCAAAGTTGTCAAAATCATCTAAGGTATGACCGTCATCCTCAAACTCCGGCATGTCATCTATGGTGGCCTCATCTACGCCGTCACCAAACACATCTTTTAGTTCCAGCATACCCGAGTGTCCCTGCGGCCTCTCGGTCACATAAATCACCGGCTCCTGCATCGGACCCACCACCATCTTGAACCCGGCCTCTTTTAGCCTCTGTACGTAAATGGTCAGCGGATCACCCGCAAACATAAGGCTCGCCTGGAAAAACCGGCGCAACTTAATCTCATCAAAATATTCGGTGTTATATGAAGGGGTAGGGCAGGGTATGTAATGCTCCTTAAAAGCGTCAATTTTCTCCTGGAAAACAAACATCTCCAGTTCCGCTTTCTGCTCTTCCTCTTTTTTCTTAGCCATCTTGAAAACTTATATCACATAGGGCGCAAATATACCTTTTTTTCAAGAAAATTAAAATTCGTATTTAATTTATTTTTATATTTGCCCTCACAAACCCTGTTTAACTACAAAAAAATAAAACCTGATATAAGCCCGCATCTTATATCAACCCAACACATTATGAGTAAGGATGTCTTTTGTTATTCGCTGCCCGTCACCTCACCCCAAGGCCGTCTTATGGAGGCCTTCTGGCATCAGTGCATCAAGGCAGACCGCGCTGCCGAGGATTATGCCGTCCGCTACGGTGCCACACAGTATGAGCAACCCGTCCAGTACTTTGCCGGCGGAGTAGATTACCTCATCTTTGATCCCGAGCGCAAACCCAATCCCAACATCTTCCGTCTGCGCCACATCACCCCCGATGGCGATGAACTCTATGAACCCAACTGCATGTACTCCAATGAGCTCATCCTTCTGCCCGATGCCGATTTCCGCCCCTCCGATACCTGGGACCGTCTCTACGGTCAGAAACCCGTCACATGGTCCGATGCCTCCCGCACCAAACCCCTTACATACTTCGCCGCCATGGCCAACTACGTCCTCTCAGGAAAGAAAGACATAGACCGCGCCTATCTGGACTCCAAGTTTAAGGATAGCTACTTCCTCCCGTACATATTATATTATAGCCCCGATTCCTCTACACCCGCACCCTCCAGCACTGCAAAAAAGAGTGCGGCCTCCCGTGCCCTCCGTCAGGCTATACGTGCCGAGAAGGAACGTGTCCGCCTCCCGGTCATCCGTACAGAGGCTTTGTTCTCTATCCTCGGCATCAAAGAACCTGAGACTCGTCGTCAGATCCGCAAGTTTACCCGCACTGAACCCAGCATTAATTTCTTTTTCGTTCAGGATAGGGTATATATACGCTCCTCGCATGAATGCACTGGCGCAGACCTCACCCGTGTCCAGCCCTCCACCTACGCCAACTGGCAGGCCGAGGCCGAACGTCAAGCCGCTCAGGATCAGCAGTAGTTTTTTTGAATATAGAGTAAGCTAACAATGGTAGGAAAAGTAATAATGGTTGTAGTAGCGTTGAATATCGCTTCCACTTTTCATCTGATAAGAAGGGATAATGAAACCATAACCAAGCGGGATTATATTAAGCTCTTATTGGAATCCATATTCATTACCCTTATGATACTACTTGCTTATGGTATGTATCTGTTCTTTAAAAAAGGCTTGGTTTGTAACTAAGTTATAGTTTTGAACTCTGTGAGTTCAATTAAAGAGAATGGCGGAGTCTGATAGGATGCTCCGCCATTCTTATATATAGGTACAATCAGACAGTAACTATTTGCCGTCCGTGTCCTTATGCCCCATAGCCTCTGCCAGCCGTTTGTTCAGACCTGCATTGGCCTTCTCAATGATATCCAGTAGTCGCATCTCACGTGTCGCAAACTCCGTCTGGCACTCTTTGCGGATTCTGTCCTCCTGCTCCCGGTGCTGCTTTTCCAGAGCCCTTATCTCCCGGCTGTGCTCCAGTTCCATCCGTAGTTTATACTCCGTCAGGTTCACATGAGCCATATACGGCTCACGTGGCTCATGCACCTCACTGCCGCCATCGGGACCATCAACTCCGTTACGCGCCGCCTGAATGGCCTCATCCCTCTGCCTCACTTGCTCCGCCTGTCGCTCAAGCCCTTCTGCCACCATCCGCTCCTGGCTCTTGCTACGTGGTGCCCTGTCTGTCACCTCCGCACTTACTATGCCATTGCCTACGCCGTGCTTCACCTGGTAGTCATCCGTAGGCCGTATCTGGCTGTCCGCTCCCGGCATCAATGGCTCAATCTTTGCAGGCATTCCATCCTGATCATAAAAGAAACTTGATAGTGGAATGTTGTAATAGTTGCATAGCCGTAGCATAGCAATCACATGTATAGGCAGTTTGCCATCCAGCCATTTGTTCAACCCCACATAATCCGTCGTCCCCAAGGCTTGAAGCAGATCCCGTTTGCTGAGTTTGTTCGCCTCCATGAACTCCCTCAAAAAACCGTAGTTGTACGAGTAATTCATCTTACCTTCCTTTTTTTTGAATTAGTAATAATTATACTTTGTGCCCCATATTTCACATCTTATTATAATAGATTAAGTCAGCACCCTCCGCCCTAAAATCTTATTTCAAATGTTAAATTTTAGAAGAAAACTGACCTAATCTATTCATTTTTACAAAATGTGATTTTATATTTGCAATGATAACTAAAAAATCATCTGCTGACAAATATGATTATAGACAAATTAACAGAGCCTCGCACTCATTTGGAGTCAGTTGACCTTACTCCAAATCAGAAAGTCCACCTTTGGGCCGTGATGGCCCGCTACGGTGCCAAGCAGGGCTTCTCATACAAGCGTTTCTTTGATAAGGGTTTCCGCCAGTGGGAACTCCAAGGCGTAGATAATATCAAACGCACTTTCCTTTCTACGTCATATCCGCAGCAGCTTACTGATACTGAGGTCACACATATTGTCTCAGAACCCGGAGCCTTCTATGCTCTCCTGGATAAGCAACGTGGCCTTAAACGTCTTTTTCACCTCTACATCTGTTCCCTCGGCATGGGCCTTACGGCCTCTGTGGGTCGATTCCGTACTGATGATTTTCGGCCGTGGGAACGGGTAGGGGTTCTCCATATCATGCAAGAATTTGAGAATGAGGTCCGTAATGACAACTGATTATGCAGCACCCCGTTCTCACCCGCCGCGGTCGTCCACGCAAGGACCGCCGCCCTCACTACCTCATAGCGGCTACGGTTGATTATCGTGGTCCTGATGATGACCAGCTCACCTTTGTCTTTCGCGGACTCACCATGTCAATGCTCCGCAAGGCCTTCACCTACTTGGTGGGGCAGCAGAACGGCATCGCCCGTCAGGTCATAATCATTGAGGAGCATGACATAATACGCCGTAACGGCAAAGGTTTCTGGCGGCTCGCAGTCTCGGTTCATGACCCCAACTACCGATTCGCCTCGCTTGACGATATGAAACTTCTCATATCGGGAGTCCTCACCCGCCTCTATTCATGTACTGTCCGGTGGTTCCCCATAGATAAGTTTCTCAACATATAACCCCGTTGGCCCTGGGAAAGCCCGCTGGCCGTAGGATGCACCAACACTGGTACATGGCCGCAGGGAGGGGGTAGGTGAAATTACCCCCCCCCACAATAAAAAAACTAAAACTGAATAAAAAGTGACTGTAAACAATTAATGCTGACTATGAAACATCTTGATATAACCTTTGACCTTGAGACCCTCTCTCTTGAGTCTAACGCTGCTGTCCTCCAGCTTGGAGCCGTTGCATGGAATCGTCGTGCCGACAGCCCTGAGACATTGCTTGTAACAGAGTCAACCCCCACCTTTCAGACCAGTGTCGATCTCCGCACCTGCGTAGGCAGCGGCTTTGACTTTGACCCCGAAACCGTCGATTGGTGGAACCACCGCAAGCCCGATGCCATTGCCGCCCTCGCCGTTGGTGACTGTTATCCCATAGAGGACTGCTTCCGTTTCTTCCTGGATTGGATCCAGGACACCATGGCCGCCCATCAGTGTGATACCGTCACCCTCTGGGCGCAGGGTTGTGAACTTGACTTTCCCATTCTGCACCACATGGAGCGCAAGTTCAAATTCAAGACCCCGTTGCATTACCGCATGTGCCGTGATGCCCGTACCTATGTCACCGAGACTCTCTACCAGCATTTCTCCAACATGGAAGTCGCAATGGAGAGTCCCGATGCAACCGAGGCCTTCAAGCGAATACCAAAACTTCCAGAGTGTCTTGAACTCACCCCCAACGTAGCTCATCACTCCCTGTCTGATGCCCTCTCTACCACCTGGGCAATCTGGTGGACCATGCACCGCCCCAAGTAAACTTCAATCCAGTAGTCGCTCTTATATAAGAGCGCATCAACATGATATATGATCCGCTCATAGACGAACTCGCGGCCCTCCCGCTCCAACTGCTCGTTGTCCCCGCACCTGAGCAGTCGGACCCGGACCAGACCGCCTGTCTGTGCCCCTTCTGCAAGGCACCCGGCAGTACTCCGCATTTCATTATATATAACAAACGCCGTGGAGGCCTCTACTCCCGTCCCGTTGAAATGTGGCAGTGCACCAAGACCCGTCGTAGCGGATACGGAGCCATAGAACTCTATGCCGCCATCCGCGGCTACGGCTACTGGCACCGCGCCACGCCAACCTCACCGTCCACCTTCATCTGTGTCGGTGAGGATTTGCGCCGCGCCTGCCTTGAACTCGCCCGCAAGGCCGGCCATTCTGATGAGGAGATACAGCAACGCTGGCCCTCCCTCCTGCAGCGTGAATACCGCACTGTGGCCGACCGTCCTCAGGAACGTCTAACCTTCCAGCCCAAGACAGAGTTCACCCCGCAGGACCTCGCCGCCCTGGGATGTACCACTTGGCTTGACCGTGATAACGTCATCAACTACGGCTTTGACACCCCTAACTCCAGCAGCCCTTGGCATTTCAATCCCGGCCAGATACTGTCTGATTTTAATGTCGAGGCCGTCCTGCAGGTAACGCTACCCAGTGTCACCCGCAGCGGAGAGCAAGTATCCGATGTTATCATCTCAACCCCCTGGAACCCCATCTTTGTCTGCCTCCCTGACATAGATAAAGAGGACAGCGGTTGCGTATTCTTCCCCGCCTCAGACCGTCCCCCGTTCGTGTTCAGCCAGACCGATGAGCATACCGTCGCCAAGGTCTCCCGCTGGTTAGCCGGTGATCGCAGCTTCACTCAGGCAGTAGAGAACCGCACCTCCGATAACACAGGAGTATTCAAGTCACTCAAGGAATCAGAGCCCGACGAACTCGAATACCTCCAAGACCTTGATGAAGTCGCCGTCAATGCCGGCGCAGACCCCCGCAAGGAAAAAGACTACACCGCCTCCGCCGTCATCTACTGTGCCACCCCGCAGGATGCTATCAGTACCTTCTACCACCTCAAAGCCCTGCGCTACACCTATCCCAAGCAGTTCGGTACTCGTTTCTACCACGTCTGCTACTCGTATGGAGCCGTCCCGTTCAGTTCCGTCCATTACAATAAGATGCACCGCTTTGCAGACTCGCTCTACACCTTCCTTCCCAGCACCGTCCAGAGCCTCCTCATAGCCCGTGACATCTCATGCCGTTACCGTGACATGCAGCGTGCCGAACTCCCTTACACCATACAGGATTCCGCGCACCTCAGCATGGCCCGTCTCTACTGCCACCCCGTCCAGACCATCAGGGATTTCTTCCTCAGCTACCACATGCTGCCCCGTGAATCCAGCCAGTATGACGATGACCTCAACCGTCTCTTCTCATCCTGCATCACCTCCGCCCTCTGCTCCAACCCTTTTGTCCGCAGTGAGAAAACGCAACGTGGCAGCAAGACAAAAGAGATATACTACACCATCAACCCCGCAACCCTCTGGGAGTTCATGGCCAGTGCCGGCTATGCCCGCGATGTCCGTCCCGATGCCCCTGATAAGATAGGCCGGTTCGTCCATGTCGATGGCCCCTTTGCCGATGAACTCACCCCCGCCTCAATGGTACAGGCCACCATAGACTCCCTCAAAGACTATGCCCGCCAACTCAATGACGAACGCACCGATCGTCCCGATGAGTATGAAAAGATGGTACAGGCCGTCCTGCGTGCCAATAAGGAAATCAATGAGAAAACCATCGCCTCACTGCCCGCTGTCAAACTCAACTACACCGCCGGTTACGGCCGTAACATAGAACATTTCTTCTATGAGAACGGTGCTCTCCGTATCACACCGGATAGCATCACCCTCATACCCTATGATAATATAGATTTCCACGTAGAACGCTCCGAGCTCCTGCACTGGAATATCAACCTCCTCAAAGACACCCCCTTTGATATAGAAGAGAACCCCGAGTACCGCACCCGTCTTGAGGCCTTTCAGAACAAACGCAAAGAGAAAGATGACCAAGGCCGTCCCCTTTACTCCTTGCAGCAGATATCACAGTTTGAGAATGACCTCGCCCTCTGGGCGCAGACTCACCGTTGGATAGTTGACTGGCATGGCCGCAAAGAAGAGGAACTCTGGCCACCTCTACGTGTCCTCCGTGGCTTTGCTAATGAGGAGTGGGAGCATGAGCAGGAACTCCTGCATGAGGGCAAACAGTTCTCTGCTGAGGAGCAGATGGAACTTGACTCCCGTTTTGTCAACCTCCTCTTCTGCCTGGGACGTATGCTCTGGCGTTACCGTGAAAGTAAGTCCAACTGCATTTCCTACCTCATAGAGAACGTCGTCTCTGCCGCCAACCGCGCCGAGGGAGGCTCCGGTAAGTCCTCCTTTGTCCGCATCTTTGCCGGTTGTGCCGCCCATATCCTCAATATCAACGGCCGTGACCTCATCACCACCAAGGAGTTCAGCAGTAACCTGGCCGAGTATCAGCACCATAAACACCGTATCGTCCACTGGGAGGATGTTGACCAGTCCCTTGACTTCGGTAAACTCTACAACCTCATAACAGGTGATTTCAGTGTACGTTACATGTGGAAAGATCGTACCACCATACCGCTCTCAGAAGGCCCGGGTCATGTAGTAACCAGTAACTATCCCCTCCATGACCTCGATGACTCCACCATGCGCCGTGTTTGCCTGGGTGGATTCTCACACCGCTTCTGTGGTCAGAACATAATGAAAAACAAGGCCGCCCGGTACATCTCAGACCTCATGCCTGATTTCAATACCACCAGCCCTGAAAAACTCTCGGCTGCCTCCCGCAACCAGATAGCCCTTATCTGTGCCCTGGCCGTACAGTTTGTCATGCGTTATGATGAAAAGGTCGATGCCCAGAAAAAGTACATGGAGCAACGTACCCTCACACAGTCTCTCGGCGAATCCTTCCTCCGCTTTGCCCGTGTCTTTTTCTCATCAGAGAGTGTCTTTGGAGTACCCGTTGACCTTGACAGTATGCTTGAGGAGTATAAGACAGACTTTGCCGAGGCCTCCCGTAACAAGAATGACTCCTTCTCACCCAAGGCCTTCCGTCGCCGTCTCATGGACTACTGTGAGACTACCGGCATAGTCATGAATCCGCCCCAACTCTTCCGTCGCGCCGATGGCCGTACCCTCAAGAAAGCAGAGCTTACAGGTTATTTCGCGCACCAGGCCTGGCGCACCTCATACTACTTCTTTGGCCCTGAGTGGGAGAAAGATCCCACTATACATCCCAAGATCATACGTGAGCTCTCCCGCACAGAGCACGCTGTCTATTTCTACCGTCAGGGTAAGGACACCATACCCGCCAATAATGACGAACTCATGACAGAGTATAACAAGTTCATCGCCGCTCCAGACCCAACACCTATTATGGATGACAGCGGTAAGCCCGTCATCCTCACAGACTCCGAGCGTGAACGTTGGCGTGACTACCTCAACTCCCGCCAGCGCAAACGCACCTGGTCCGCTGCACCTCAGCAAGCCACCGCCACCGCTGCGCAACCTTCTGGGGATGACAAAGAGGACTACCCCTTCTAACTGTAACAACTAAACATTAAAAAATATGGCAAGATATCGTAACACCCAAGACTTAGGCATCTTCATAGGTGCTCGTTTCCTTAACATCACCGTCACCGATGGTGGTCCTCAAATCCCCGGCATCTTCATACCCGTCGGCATCAATGGCATAGACGTACAGCCAGATACTCGTGACGAGGATAAGCGTAACGCCTCCGGATTCCGCGCTTTCATCTCCACCACTCAGCGTAACTGCAACTCCAGTTACCTGAATGCTATCAAGCAGAACCTCATACGTAAGGGAGAGGATATAACCCCCTATAACGTCCCTGCCTATCAGGTCTGCTACACCCTCACCGAGGAACGCCGTAAACGTATCCGTGAATCCCTCTGCAACCGCCTCAAGAAAGAACATCCCGAGTGGAAAGACCTCAATGACGAACGTGGCAACGCCCTCAGTGCTGCCATCTCGCGCCTCATGCCCTACCAGATGGGTGACTCTTACCTCATAGAAGAGACTGGCTCCCAGCAGGCCGCCCGTCCCGCCGCAATGGAACCCCAGAACAACGGCTATACCCCTCAGGCCGCCGCCGCACCCTTCGATGCACCGTCCGATAACGGTGACTATCCCTTCTAACAATCACTTAAAACCATACAATTATGAAATTTTCAGCAGATTCCAGTGCTTTGCTCCGCACCCTCGGTTTCGTTAGCAAAGCCATCAGTCAAAAGAGTATCCAACCCATTCTCCTCTACGGCCTGGTCCGTCAGGATGGAGATCAGTTAACCATCACCGGCAGCAGCACCGCGTTCAGCCTCACTCTGCCTCTGCCCGTCGCTTTGCTGCCTGGTCAGGAGTTCCAGCCCTTCTGCCTCAACGTCTTTGATTTCATGGCCTACCTCAAGGAACTCCCCGCCGGTCCTATTGAGATAACCGTCGATTCAGGCAACTGGCTCACCACCGTAGTCTATGCTCAGGGTGAGTTCCAGATACCCTCCTCTGCTGCCGATGACTACCCGCAGATTGAGGTCAATGGTGATGCCGACCTCAGCTTCGCCCTTGAGCCGTCCGTCCTCCTGCCCGCCGTCAAGCAGGCCGCCGGTTTCATCCATGAGGATACCCTACGTCCCGCCTTCAACTGTGTCGCATTCAACGTCACCAATGAGGGAGTCACCTTCTATGCGTCCGATGGCCATATCTTCTACCGCTATGAGCATCAGCACGGAGTACCCTTCATTGATGAAGGCTCCCCCTCAGTCATCGGTGTCAACTACGTCTGTGTCAATGCCCTCGCTGCTGCCTTTGCCGATGCAGAGAGCATCACCATACGCCATTTCGCCAAGTACATAGAGTTCAGCAGCGGCTTCATCCGCCTCATCGTCATGAATCTGGAGGCCAAGTTCCCCAAGTATGAGGCTATCATTCGCAAGACCAGCCCCTATCATATCGTCGCCGATGCTGCCCTGCTGCGTGCCGTCATCCGCCGTATGTCAATCCTCAGCCCTGAGAGCACCCGTCTTATCATACTCTCACGTGTCGAAGGTGGCATCTGCCTCTCAAGTAATGACATAGAAATGTCTAAGTCAGCCAAGGAAACCATCCTCTGTGATGACGTAACTCTGCCAGACGGCTACCGCATAGGCATCGCCTCCACCACTATACTCACCTCACTCGGTGTCATTGGTACGTCCGATGTCCGCCTGGAACTCGATGGCCCCGATAAGGCCCTCCTCTTCCGTGAGACCGATGCCTCCTCGCATGTCCTCTCACTCTGTATGCTCATGCAACTCACAGACTGATGCGTAAGAGGTATTCATTATTCTATCAGACCGCAGGTACATACTACTATGTCACCACCGATGGCCGTATCCTGAGCACTCGCGCTCAGGATACCCCACCGGAAACGTGGCGTGTCGTAGCCACCTATAACGGCAAGGGTTATCGCCGTGTCCGCCTGCAGGGCAAGACCTTTAAGGTCCACCGCCTTGTGGCCGATGCCTTCCTGCCTAACCCGGACCACCTGCCTTACGTCCTCCACCTGGACGGAGACCGCACCAACAATAACGTCTCTAACCTCTGCTGGTCTGCCCGCCAAAGCAACCACCCTAACAACCCCGCCCGCTGACTATGAAATGTAAAGACTGTTGTGACCCCTTTTGTCAACATCGCACCACCGATGCTACACGTGAATGCTCTCTTACTCGCCAAGGGTCTCAACTTCAACCTAACTATCCCGTATCCTAATGGAACTTGACCGCATATACAATATGGATTGCCTGGAAGGAATGAAATCCATGCCAGATGACAGTGTGGATTACAGCATCACCAGTCCGCCTTATAACTTCTGCTTACGGCTTCATGGTGGCAGGTACACACATCGTTCATCAGGAGAGCAGCGTGCCGGTCTTAAAGTAAACAAATATACCAATGGCCTGTCAGATTCTCTGCCTATGGAAGATTATTACCAGTGGCAGTGTGACTGCATAGACCAGATGCTCCGTCTCACTAAGGATATAGTCTTTTATAACATCCAGATAGTGACCGGCAACAAAAGCGCAGTACTCCGCATCTTGGGTAAGTATGCTGACAACATCAAAGAGGTCCTTATCTGGGATAAGTGTAATGGAGAGCCCGCCATACAAGGAGGTGTCCTGAATTCGGAATATGAACTTATTCTGGCTCTCAGCAAGAATGACTGCAAGAGCCGTCAGTTTTATAATGCGCAGTTTGAACGTGGTACCATGAGCAACGTCATACGTATAAACAAGAATCATGAGAACCAGCATCGTGCAGCCTTCCCTATGATGCTGCCGCGCACTTTAATTTCCAAATTTACCCCCCCCCCAATCGGTTATCTTAGACCCCTTTATTGGGAGTGGAACTACAGCCGTAGCGTGCATCAAAGAGAAACGTCATTATGTAGGCTTCGAGCTTGATCCAAACTACTACAAATTAGCCGTCAAAAGAATCAAAGAGTTCAGTATGCAACTCACCCTGTTATAATGGAGTGGGGGAGTCTGTCTGAATTTTCCTTTTGTCCCTAACTCCCCGCCTGTCGAGCATACTTTTGGGTATAATAAAACCACCCAACTATGCTCATCAGTTCAGTAGAGGAGCTCCGGCTCTACACCCCGGCTCATGCCATAGATAACTTTGACTCCATAGCCGGTTATCTTGACAGTTCAGAGTATGACTTCCTCATAGACAAACTCGGACCTGCTCTCCATACCGCCATCACAGAGTACTACGCCTCGCTTGTGCAGAGTGAGAATGGTATCCGCGACTTCATCAATGCTGTCCATAGCACCACGCCTATGGAGCCTATGATGCGCCTGCTCTCTCTCTGCCAGCGTGTCATAGCGTTTGATGCTCTTGGTCGCTCCATAGACATTCAGGCCGTCTCCGTTAACGGTTCCGGAGTCAACTTCAACGTTGCGTCTGATTATCCCAAGGCCGAGCGTGAAGCAATCATAGCCTATAAGAATAACTGCATAAAAGAGTCTCATGTCGCCGTCAACCGTCTTCTGGTTGCTCTTGAGGAGTGGACTCAGCAGCAGCCCTCATCCCCTGCATCGGTATCAGGTGGTACCACTCAGGATTCCGCTCCTGAGTCTGGCGCAGAGCCCGTAACCGTAACCGTAAGTGATCCCGTGACTGACCCTGCATCTCCTACAGATGCAGATCCCGCAGTCGTAAACGAAACCGTAAATGATTCCGGTACCACTGATTCCGATGCTCAGGATGACACCCAGCAACAGCCCGCACAAGAGCAGGAGGACCCCCAGCCAACCCCAGCCGAGCAGATAGCCCGCATAGTAGAGCTCTGGCGTAACTCCCGCTACTACTACCTTGCTGCAGGCCTTATCATACCCTCCGCCTCAGTCCTCCAGAACTACTATAACATCTATGACTCCCGTGAGCGTTTCATCCAACTCCTCGCCGAGCTCCGCTTCATTCAGGAGACCTATATAGGTCCCGTCATAGGTGAGGACCTCATGGAGTACTTAATAGACCACGCCCGTAACACTCCTGCCTGGTATGATATCAACCCCCGTGACCTCGAACGCGTACAGCGTTTCCTGGCCCGCCTCATACACATGCTCCGTAAGACCGTCGCCTCATACCTTGAAGCCACCAGTGCCGTGCTCAAGGTAACAGAAGAGCGTAAGGTCACAGCTCGTAATGAGGCCGTCATGGGCATCAAGAACTTTACAGATTATGTCACCGTCCATCAGGGAGACTTCCCTACCGATGAGGATGCGCAGAAAGCCCTCCATACCTCACCGCTCTACGTAGCCCCCGCACCCTCGGCACAACCCAAACCCGAGCGTAAGTTCCAGAACAACGCTCCCGGCTCTGTCCTGTTCGTCACACCTGCCCTTGACCATTAACCCCGCACCCCAACAAATAGCGTTGCACCATGACCCAAGCCCGCCCTGCTGATTATTGGTTCTCGTCGTCGGCCATCTTCATACAACTCAATGCAGCCGGCAACAATGACTATATCCATGCCAACTGTGCCACTGGAGCCATGGTTCTGTGCTACATGAAAGATATCCCTGGTCTTGGTTATGACAACGGCCACAATTACCGCCGTTGGACTCTTGTAGCCAGCCCCACCGTCTTTCATGACCATAACAAACGCTACGTCTATATCGCCATACCCCGCTCTGATGCCGTTGACTCTGTAGCCCAGTTCGTTTTCCCTCTTGAGGAACTTGACATTTATGGCTGTAATGAGAACGGCCAGCAGATAGGCTCCACTGATTACTACTACATCTGGACCCAAGGTATCATTGCGGCCTCTGAGGTTAGTGGTGTCCTCCGTCCCCGTGAGTGGGAGCAGGTCATAGACTCCGGAACCCTTGCATCCGATGAGGCTATTGCCGGTGGTGGCTCTGACTCATGGTGGGAGTATATCGCCTCGTCCGATATGGTCCGCTTCATCAAGACCATATCAGAGGCCGTGTTCCTCCGCCTCTCCGCTACTTGGGCTACCATCACCAACTTGGTACTCGGAGGCCATACCCTTGATGGCGTAGCCGATGATGACACCCTCAGTGATAACAACACCCGTGTCGTCACCCCCTCTTTCGGAAACAAACGCTATCTCTCCCGCACGCACGATGACATTGCCGCCGGTAACATAACCCTCCTCCAGAACCTTGAGGTCCGTGGTGAGACCATCCTCAAACGCACCGCCACTGTAGGTGACTATGTAAAAGACATTCAGGTAGGCATCGGCTCCCGTTCTGGAGTCCGCATCTATGATGACGGTACCATAATAGCCCGTAACCTCGAACTCTCTCAGGGCCTCTCCGTACCCACCATCAAGTATAACAGCATCGAGGTACTCTCTGGCACCCGCTGGGATAGCGCAGGTAAAGGGCGTGTCAAGGAAATCATAGACCTTGATGACTCCCTCCATACCTGCCAGTTCGTGCTTGACCTCAATGACGGTGAACCTGGAGAGTTTGTCGTCAATGACCTCCTCCGTGGTTTCTGGCATAACATAGATGACAATCAGAATGCTTCCGTAAGTTCCGATAACCGTCACGGCCAGATCACTCGCGCCGGTTTCCAGAGTATCTATTGCCGCGTCACCAACGTAGCTAATATCGTAGAGCGTACTGTCGATGAAGTCACAGAATATATCGTGCCTGACGTACACTATCAGTCGCAGGATGGTGATATCCTTCTCGTCAACGGCCTCGTTACCGTCGCCATGCGTCAGTTTGACACCACCCCCGCCACCTGGTCGCCCGCTCCAAGCAAGTGGAGCGTATTGAGCCAGTCCGGATACGCTGGTGCTGACCATCCTGAACGTCAAAAGTTCACCGTCTATACCACCTCCTACACCGCACGCTTTGAGGGTGTCAGCACATGGGAATGGCAGGATGCCAACTTCGTAGGTGCACAAGGAGACCTTACTGGCTTCGCCATGCTCTCCATAGAGGATGGTCAGGTCCACCGCCGTGAGTTCACCGGCGAAGGTTTCGTCACCAAAAACGCCTACATCTACGGTACCCTTGACCAGTTCACTCGCTTCTCAGACCGCATCCAGATAGTCCTCTCTCGCCCCGATGGTACCATTGCCTCCGGCGAGACCCTCCGTGCCGATTTTGC
This sequence comes from Bacteroidaceae bacterium, assembly GCA_045586125.1. Classification (GTDB taxonomy): domain Bacteria; phylum Bacteroidota; class Bacteroidia; order Bacteroidales; family Bacteroidaceae; genus Colenecus. Next base: position 35,964 of record JAZMZT010000218.1, read on the forward strand.
GCTGCGTGACATAGAGGGCACCTATATCGCCTCCGGTTACGTTATGCACATAACCCGTCAGTCTGGTGATGCCGCCGCCGATGCCGCCTGGAACGCCGCCATCGCCGCCCAGTACCCCGATGGCATTCCCTCTGCTCTCAACTTCGTCTTTAATGACATCCCGGAGCAGGGAGCCTTGTATCTCGTCACCGCCACCCGTCAGGTCAACGACGGCATCACCACCGTCAACTACACCACCTCCGCCTCCTTTGTCCTCTCTCGCGCCTATGCAACTGAGGTCTTTCACGGGGAGTGGAGTGAACTCACCACCTACGCCCGTACCACCCGCACATACCCCACCGTCACCTACGGAGGCTGCAAGTGGTATCTCGTAGCCAACAGTTCTACCGATGATGAACCCAGCCCTGTCAGCAACATCTGGCACATGGTCTATGGAGTAGAGGACCTTGAGATACGCTTCTATAATGCCTCCGGTCAGCGCGTCACTGCCGCCTCTGCCTATCCTGGTAGCGTCAATATCTATCTCATGCCTCACCTCTTCTGTGGCAACTTTGATATAAGTGACTCCCTCCTCAGCACAGATTGGTCATGGTCTCGCTATACCGGCCACTATGGTGAACCCATAGATACCCGCACCCCTGCCGACCGTCAGTCCGATATTGCCTGGCCAGCCTCACACTGGCCCGATATCCCCCAGACCCGTCAACTTACCATCACCAATGATGACCTCCCACCCACCTGGGGCAGCGGTCCCGTAGTCAACTTCATAATTACCGCCGCCTACGGAGACCTCCTCATCGCCAACGTCGTAAACATCTAACTCCTCATAGCTATGGATCGTAAAACAGAAGTCGTCATAACAGTCAACAGCCGCCAGCCGGTAGCTGCTGTGCGTGCTATGAAAACTGAACTCGATAAGCTCAATAAATCCTATCAGCAACTCTATAACTCTGGTAAGGCTGGCTCTGCCAAGGCCAAGCAGATGAAAAAGGATATAGATGCTCTTACAGCTGCCGTAAAAGGTTGTGAGACTGATATGGAAAAGGTCGATAAGGTTGTCAAAAACCTCTCGTCCGCCACATTGACACAACTTCGTTCTGCCCTCAAGCAGGTTGAAAAGGAGATGAGCCATACTGCCGGCAACTCTCCCAAGGTTCAGGAACTCCGCAAAAAGTATGAGGCTCTCACCGGCCAGATTTCCAAACTCAAAGGTGAGATGGGTCTTATGACTAATAGCATCAATGGCCAGGCCTCTGCATGGAAAACAACAATCCATAATATCACCACCTATTTCGGATTATTTCAACTCGTTTCTATTGCCCGTGATAAGATGCAGCAACTGTTCAAGATGAACTTTGAACTCTCAGATCAGATTGCTAATATACGTAAGGTCTCAGGTCTTGCTATTGAGGATGTCAACCTCCTTACTAAGAATCTCGCCAAGATAGATACCCGCACCACCATTCAGGAACTTAATGATATCGCCTATGCCGGTGCTAAGCTCGGTCTGGGTAAGTATGGTATTGAGGGCCTTGAAGGATTCGTCAACGCTGCCAACCAGGTGAACGTAGCACTTAAAGAGGATCTCGGTGCCGATGCTCTTACCGCTCTCTCTAAGATAACAGAGGTAATGGGTCTTATACCTAAGATGGGTGTTGAACGTTCCATGCTGGCCGTCGGTTCCGCTATGTTCCAGTTGTCAGCAACATCTACTGCCACCTCCGGTAATATAGTAGAGTTCACCAAGCGTCTCACCGGTATGGCCCGTACTGCAGGTATCACCACAGACCAGTTGCTTGCTATAGGTTCTGCTGCTGATGCCATGTATCTTATGCCCGAGGTTGCTTCAACCGCATTCAGTAAACTTATCAATTCCCTGCAAAAGAATCATAACCTCATTGAGAAAGCACTTGAGATTGAACCTGGTACAATCAACAACCTCTACTCAACAGGTCGCACAATGGATGCTCTCGTCCTCATCTTTGAAAAGATGCGTGAAAAGGGTAATATGAACGCCCTGCAGGACGTATTCAAACCTCTGGGCTCAGAGGGTGCCCGTCTTACCAACGTCATGGTAACAATGGCACAGAATGTTGATATGCTCAAGTCACATCTTGAGGTCTCTAAAAAAGCGTTTGCCGAGGCTACTGCCGTTACCCAAGAGTATAACATCCAACAGGAGACCGCAGCCGCTCTCATGGAGCGTGCCAGCAATATCTGGACTAAGGCCTTCATTAACCCCGATGGAGTTGATATGGTAAAGGCCTTCGCTCAGGAATGGTATAACCTCTCTCTGCGAATGACCCAGAGTGAAACCACTATGCAGAGCGTCAGGACCTCTCTTGGTATGATTATCAAAGCTGCCGAGGTTCTCATTCGCATTCTGCCGTTACTCATTCGCTACCTGATGTTCTATGGTGTCTATGCCGCCATAGCCAAGGTTGTAAAAGGATTTGTTGCCATGCGTGCAGCCATTATGGCAGCCGAGGGAGCCACTAACAAGTTCAATGCCGCTCTTAAAAAGAATCTCATAGGTCTTGCTGCCGCTGCATTGGCTACTCTTATTACATATCTTCTTGATTACACACGTGCCAATCGTGATGCTGCTAAGTCTCTTGACATAATACAGCAGACAGAGAAGGAGGCTACAGAGGCTTCTGTTCGTGAGCGTGCCGAGATTAAACGTCTTTATGAGGCAACTCAGGATCTCACTGCATCCCAAGAGGAACGTCTCCGTGCTGCAACAGAATTAAAGTCTAAGTATCCTAAATACTTTGAGGACCTAACCAACGAGGAGATTCTCGCCGGCAATGCTGCCGATGCCTATAAACGTCTGGCCGATGAGATATATGCCGTAGCCCGTGCTCGTGCTTATCAGGATAAGTTGCAGGAACTCTATGAGAAACAGATTGAAGTTGAAGATAAGATAGAGGCACAGCGTCCTATTGTTCAGGCCGAGCAATCTAAGGCTGCCGAAGAGCAGTTCCGTCTGGACCAAGAGCGTAATAAGAGAGGATTCATCCCTGGCTATACCGTTGGCGTAGGTATGGAGGTGGATAGGGTAGTTTCTTGGGATAAGTATAACGAGGAGAATGCTAAACTCAAAGAGTATGAAAAAGAAAAGAAACAAATTGTTGATGACATAAAGAAACTTGAGGAAAAGATTCGCACTTCTGGTGCTCTATATGTTAATCCTGATTTCAATGGAACTCTTGATCAGGATGCAGCCGATGCGGGTGAGAAAGCCGAGATGCGCCAGCAACTCAAAGAGGCTCAAGACCAGGTACGTGCTGTCATAGACAATATCAAGAATTTCTACCAGCGTCAGATAAATGAGGTTCTCCGCACCGCTAATGAGCAGAACTGGGATTCCGCACTTGTAGAGGCCTCCACTGATGCTATTACTGCTCGCATGAACGTCGCTCTGTCTCAGGCCCGCAAAGCCCTTGCAGGTCAGAACAACTTCTGGTCTGACTTCAAAGAGACAATGGTCGATGATATGCGTGAGGTTGCCGATGAGATTGGATACAATGAATCTCAGGTGCTGCTTGACAGCATTGTTAATGCAGACCCGGATGCCATACGTCACCTCATAGAACGGTTGTCCGGTCAACTCGGCATGGTGCAGAATGCCGCCATAGATGCCATCTGGAAAAACTCCACCCTCAATGAAGGTGCTAATGAGAAAGCCGCTAAAAAGCATCGTGATGAGATAACCCGCCGCCTCCTTGAGGACAACTACACCGCCAAGACCAATGACACTTACACTCAGTCCTTTGAGAACATGGGTTTCTTTGGCTTGACCGATGAGCAGACCGCCACACTCCTTGGTGGAGGTAAAGAGGCAGAGCAACTCATAGAGCGTCGTGCAAAAGAGATAGAGCAGGTATTACGTAATGCCCGTGAGCACATAGTTGACCTCTACAACCTTGACCCGCAGAGTGAGGGTGGCCGCATAACCCTTATGAGCATTCTCTTTGGTCCTGACTGGGACCAGGAGGAATCGGAACTCAAGCACGTCTTTGAGATATACGGTGATGACATGCAGGTGTTCTACAACGAACTCCTCAAGTATTCCGATGACTACACCGAGGCCCTCAAACGCGCTCATGACCGCCAGAAAAAGATAATAGACTTCCAATGGAAGAATTCAGATACTTTCAAAAGCCTCGATAACCGTCAGCAAGCTCAGACAATATTGGCATCCGGAGTAGGCCAGCACTCTGCCGCAGTTCAAAAGGCTCAGGATAATGGTACCAATATTCCTCGTTCAGACCAATACGGTACTGGAGCGTTTGTATCCTCTATGGGTGAGGATCCTGAGATTGAGTTATACCGTCTCAAGATGGAGGCCGCTGCTCGTTACTATGATTTCCTCGCAGAGAATCAGGCCGACGCTCAGACCCTCCTGCAGCAGGAAATAGCCGTACTTGAAACTGAGATGGCCTATGTTAAGGCCATATCCTCTCAGATGAAGGAACGCATAGATGATATGTACGCCCTCATGTCACCGGTCGAGGAGTTTGGTTCCGCAGTAGGTGAGGTCTTTGCAAACATGAATGATGATGCTTATGATTCTCGTAACGCATTCAATTCTGCAATAGAGGAGATGATTAAGGCATTCATGAAACAAACGGTAGAGATGGCATCAGAGTACGCCAAACGCCGTATCATGCAGCAAATGAACGACCGTCTCACCTCAAAGGCCATCAAAAAGAATACTGCATCTCTCGTGGGTCTGGAATCAGAACGTCAGGAGGAGATAACTGAAACAGATGAGCAGGGTGGTGAGGTTCGTCAAGTCCTGACCAATGAAGTTGAAGGTGCTATTGCAAAGAGTATGGCAGAGATTGGTCAGCAAGCCGTCGAAAGCCATAAAGCACAAGCCGCTCAAGAGGTACAAGATGAGGCTGCCAAGACCCAAGCCAACACCCTAATGGGAATAGCCGGCGGTGCTGCCAAGACCATCGGCTCCCTCGGCTGGTGGGGTATCCCGCTCATAGCCGTCATCACCGCCTTGCTTAACGGCCTGCTCGCCTTCGCCATGAATAAGGTCTCCTCACTCTTTGGCGGAGGTGGAGGTACGGACAGCAATGCCGCCGGTCCCGCCGTCAAGCTCGCCACCGGTATGCTCACCTATGACTCTGGTAACGTACAGGCCTTCCGTGGAGTCATAGACGGCCGCACCTATCCCGTAGTAGGCAGTGATGGCCGTGTCTATGCCGCGCATGATGCCGGTGAACTCTCCACCGGACTGGTCAGTGACCCCATCACCACACTCGTCAACGGCCAGCCCGCCCTTGTGGCCGAACGTGGCCCCGAGATGGTCATTGGCCGTGAGACCACTGCCGCCATGATGATGAACCGCCCGGATCTGCTCGCCCAGATAGTAGCCCTTGACCGCAACCGCTCCGGTCTCACATACCAGGCTTATGACTCCGGTAATGTAGCCGCCGTAGCTGCTGCCGCTCCTGCAGGTGATCAGGATACCGTCGCCCTCCGCAGCGTCATAGCACAACTCTCCGCCGTGCTCATCAACCTGCAGGAGAAAGGCATTCCCGCTCATATCAATCAGTATGGTCGTGGTGGAGTGGTTGATTCCGCTTCTCGTGGTCAGGAATTCATGTCCCAATTCAGCAGTGATCCGTTGTACCGTGGTCGCCGCCGACGCTAATAGTCAAACCTAATTCTCACCGCCTATGTATCAGTCAACCCGTCATATCAACCTCAGTGTTCCCCAGTCGTGGTCCCGATGCAGTCTGCCTGAACTCCGCGCTATCGCCTCCGTCCTCAAAGACCGCGCCTCGGCTGCTGACCGCTACCATCCGTTTGATATGCGTGATGTCAAGATAGCCGCGTTCTTTCTCCTGGCAGGCATAGAGATAGTTGAACCTCTCAACCCCCGCGTCCCTGTCGAGGAGCAGTACTACACCGTCCGTCTCCGTCCTTATACGCTCGATCAGTGGGATAGTCGTCGTTTCTGGTGCCGCCTCTTACGTTTACGTGACCGTATAGCCCGTTTCTTTGGCCATGACGATACTTTCTCGCTCTACCTGTGGCAAGTATCATCGTGGCTTTTTCCGCCCGCACAGCCAGGCAAACAAAAGGAACCGGGCCTCTTGGATTGGCTTGACCAGACCCAAGGTGAGGCCCTCCTCATCTTCCCTCTCCGTCAGATTCGTCGCCGTCGTCACCGCATAGGCCGTAGCATCACCTTCTCAGGCCCCGCACCCCTAATGGACGGCTTTACATGGCAGCGTTACCGCTGGGCACAAGACTATATAGAGAACTGCCGCAACCTTGAGAACCGCTACATCCAACTTGTAGCACAAGGCTCAAAGGTCTCTTTGGCCGATATCCAGAAAGCCCGCTCTCATGCCGATATGGCCCGCGCACTCTTTCTTGCAACCCTCTTTGAGCGTCGCATCACCTATGTCAATCCTGACACTGGCCGTACTGAGACTGATTTCCACTATCAGTCCAACCAGCATACAGATAACAGTCCGTGGTTCCGCCATTTCCCCGATGAGGACTGGCAGATCATCACACTCTGGTGGGAGAGCACCATGCACTACCTGGCCCGCACCTATCCCAAGGTGTTCAAAACCCAATCCGTCAAGCCCGGACGTAAGCGTACCAACCCTATGGAACTCTACACCCGTACCACCAGCACGCTTGAGAAATATCTCGGCCTCTCCGCCCAGCAGATAGACCGTGAACCATACACCACCGTCCTCCAGCAGCTTGAAAACATCTCCCGTGAGGCTGAGGAAATGGAACGTATCCGCAACAGAAACAAACGTAAATAAACCCCGCTGACTATGGAAGAAAAGTTATTACCGCTAATCATTGAACTCATGAGGTCGCGTTTTGACAACTTTGACCGCATGACCGCTCAACTGACCATCACTCTTGACACCACCTTTGCTCAGGATCTCCGCATGGAATCCATAGATATGGTTGACCTCATGATTGCTGTCGATACCGCCTTTGGTATAGACTCTCGTCAGGCCGATATCCACGCCTTCCAGACTATAGGTGATTTGGCCCGTTACATCCTCTCCCTTAACCCCGGTGTAGTATGAACGGCACAGTCATCACCGGCATGGGCATCTGGTCCTGCATAGGCCAGAATTGTGCCTCTGTGGCGGAATCTCTCCGCGCAGGCAAGAGCGGCATTGGTCTTGACCATCACCGCACAGAACTCGGTTATCAGTCTCCGCTTACAGGTATCGTCCCGTTCCCGGACCTCTCGGATTCAGACCTCTCCAACTCACAGCGTCAGTCACTCTCTGAACCCTCCGCCTACGCCTATATGGCCGTCCGTGAGGCCTTGGAGATGAGCGGCCTTAGTGACCTCTCCCGCTGCGGCCTTATCGTCAGCAATGACAGCACTGCTGCTGAGTTTCACCGGGCCGAGGATATCATGCGCTCCCGTCAGGACTCCCGCCTCCTGGGTGCCTATCAGGTGTTCCGCTCACTCAACTCCACTGTCTCGCTCACGCTCTCATCTATCTTTGGCATCGGTGGTCTCTCCGTCACCGTCAGTGCGGCCTGTGCCGGCGGTGGTCATGCCGTAGGTATAGCGCATAGCCTCATCCAGAGTGGCATACTTGACTGCTGCATAGTGGTCGGAGCGCAAGAGTGTAACCCCTTCGCGTTTCTGGGGGTCGATGGTATGGGGCTCATCTCCCGTCGCGCCGATGATCCCTCCGCCGCATCTCGTCCTTTTGACCGCCTCCGTGACGGTCTGGTGCCGTCGGGTGGGGCAGCGGCCCTGATACTGGAGTCAGAGTCCCGTGCCCGCGCACGTCTGGGCAGTATCATAGGTTATTCGTTCTCCACGTCACCCAGTTACATCACGCCTAAGAGCAACGTCATTCTTGACACTATGACCTGTGCCTGGCAGTCATGCCGTATATCAGTCCTCTACCAAGGCCTGTCACTTATAATGTCGCACGCCACCTCTACACGTGAAGGTGATACGGCCGAGGCTCAGGCCATACGCCAGTTCCTTGACAGTGAGCATTTCTTTGGCCGTACCAAGCCGTATATAGCAGCCACAAAGTCTCTCACCGGCCATGAGTGTTGGATGTCCGGAGTATCACAGATCATCTACGCCATAATCATGAAACAGGGAGGCTTTGTCTTACCGCACGCATATCTCACTAATCCGGATTCCGCAATAGAAGGCCTCAAGATACCGCTTACTGAGGTTGAGGCAACCATCACCAACGTCCTCTGTAACTCATTCGGATTCGGTGGAACTAACGCCTGCATAGTCCTGAGTGACTGATTTCATATCCGTCCACCGTCACGCAGGTACAGCCATTTCTTTTACGCACTCCCCTCGTATTCACTCCCAGTCCGCGTTTGAGCGTATCCTTCGCTCTCGCGGACTTGTCATTTTGAATATTTCCGCACGCCCCGCGTTTAACATTTCACGCAGGTTCGTGCCATTTCACACCCTCCCTTCCGTATGGCAAAGGAAATTTGAAAGTTGAACCACTTTCAATTCATCCTTGACCTAACTCGCTGAGTAAAGGTAATTTCACGCACGCGCCAGCACCTTCAAGGATAAAATCGGGAATTTCTCAAACCTTACTATATTTTTTGCGTTTTTTCTGCCACCTTTCCCCGCTCCTTTAAATTTATTGTATAATTAATATCAAAGTTCCACTTTGTCTTTTGATTATAAGTACTTTATGGGGAGAGGGGAGAGGAAGCAAGACGTGGCGTTGTGGTCCAGATTCGGGTATATTACCCTCTAAGTTTTTTCTTCCTGCGCGTATATAGTTTTTTCAAAAAAGGGTAAAAATAACTTTTTACCTATTCTTTGTGTTAATTATCAATAGGTTAAGACCATTTCAAAACGTCTTTTTGACAACTTTTTCCATCTTTCGCCAACTTTTTACCCCAAAACCATCACAGCACACTGATGGAGTAGGGGTGCTCAAAAAGTTATTTTGCCCGTTTCAGGGAGATTTTTTCCTCAGCCCTTCTAAAACGTCTTTTTTATACTTCACCTCTGTCCGCCCTGTTTTGCAAATGTTAAATCTGATATGAACTATAATCTTTTTCAAAATTTCGTTTTGTAAATACGATATTAACTCTTACTTTTGCTCCCATAACAAACCTCATCTATTATGAAATATTATTTCGGTACCTACTTTATTGCACTGGGCATCATTCTGTTGGGTCTCATGGCTATGGTGTTCCATTTCACACCGCCGTTTTATCAGGCAGCAGTTTTCGGAGCATCCTCAGCGTTCCTTTTCGGCTGGGTCATACCTTGCGCATCTTACTTCACAGATAAGGAGCCTGAGCGTGATCGCGTATGGTACCTCTCCATGTTCAACAAACGCTATCCCAGTGAGGTTTTGATTCAGGTCCTCATCTGTGTCATCTGCTTTGTCTTATATAAGGTAGGATTTCTGCCTCGTTTCAACTGTTTTCTTATGCCTATCGCCGGCATGATACTCATTACCTATCTCTTTGAGTGGTTCTGGGTACGCTGCATAGTCCGTAAGGATCAGACAGACCTTACCAAGTCGGCGGAACAGACAGAGCAACCTGAACAAAAAGACCCATCAGAGTAACACCACACTTTACACCCCATAACCCATAACCTAATTCAGACTGTAATGACTAAGAGAAAAAAACAAACCATTCAAAAGATAGTAGAGACCGGTCCCCGTCACGCCCGTCAGGCCGCGTTTGATGCTATGGTCGCGCAAGAGCAGGAAAAACAGCAGCACGTCATAACTCACTACACCTGCCAGTTAGTACAATCTTTTAAGGTCGAGGGTCTCAATACCCCCACCATCCTCAGCACATTGTTTTCTACCATGCTCTATTTCCTGAGCGAGGATCAGTCTAAGGATAAGACCCGCTCCATGGAGGATTACTTCCAGCCGGAACTTGAACGTTTCCGCACTAACCTCGCAGAACGCATGTCCGCCATTCGTAGTGGAGAAATCGTCTTTGACCCCATTCCTCTCCCTGCAGACCCCGACGCATTGGAGAAAGAACGCCCAAACTAATACCGGTATGGCTGACCTCTTTGACGTACAATGCAGCATCTACGCCGATGCCAAGGATAACAGTGGCCGTTTCATAGACCGCGCCACCGGTGTCCCCCTGCAGGCCATGACCATCCGTGACTTCTGTCTCACGGAGCGTTGGCGGCCCGTAGTGGAGCAGCTACGCGCATTGGTCGCTGAGTACGGAGCAGAGCAGGCCAAAGCCCGTGATGATTACAGCCGCCTCAAGCATTTCCTTCCAGGTGCCACCCTCTCCGGTCTGTTCGGATTGTCTGAGGAGTATAACGATAAACTCCAGCGCAACGTCCTCGTCTCCCGTCGCACCTCACACCTCCTGCAGCATACCGGATTCCTCTGCATAGACATAGACCGTCAGGATAACACCTCCCTCTCCTCAATGGACCTCATCCTGCGTGTCCTCCGTCATCGCCCCGAGGTTGCCCTTATCATGCGTTCCTGCTCCGGTACCGGCTACTTTGCCCTCATACCTCTGGCGTATCCCAAATACCATAAGGAGCAGTTTAAAGCCCTCATGCGTGAATACACCGCCCTTGGTGTCAAGATAGACCGCCAGTGTAGTGATATAACCCGCATCCGTTTCGCCTCCTATGACAGCAATCCCTATATTAATCCCAATGCTATTCCATATTCCGGAATAGATATGGGTGATCAGATGCTCGCTCCACGCGCCGCCGTCTATACACCCCGTGTCGAGACCCCCGATGATCTTGTAACCCGCGTAGAAAAACTCGTATGCAAGCTGGAGCAGCATCACATAGATATCACCAGCAGCTACGGTGACTGGATGCGTGTCGGATTCTCCCTGGCTAATCTCCAGGAACCCTACGGCCGTCAGTTCTTTCACCGCGTCAGTGCCATCTGTGAGAAGTATAACGCCACCATCTGTGATAAGAAGTTTGATGACCTCCAGTCGCCCAGCCGCATAGGCATCGGCACCTTCTTTGCCATCTGCAAGGATTATGGCGTTACGCTCAGGAGTTAATTATTAACCGTCAACTGTTGATTATGAGAAATTACCCCCCCCCATACAAGCCCCCAAACGCTCCGCTCTCGTGTTGCTGCGTTCGTCAGAACAGTGGTTCTCCGCATTGATGTCTATGTGCCGTTTCCTGGCTCTCGTACAGAGGAACGCTTTTATGGTACCGTCCATCACCGCTGCAACCAAGTCTATGACCGCTCTCTCGGTAACTGGGTTGCCCATCTTGACGGAGAGGATGCACTCCATAGTATCGTCTGCCAACGCTTTCCGTCGCTTGAACGTAAACCTTTTACGGTCCGATTCAACGGAGGCCTCGTCACTTACTGAGACTTTGTATAATAAAGATTATGTTAAATAGATAAATTCTTCCGCCCTACTGACCGCCGTATGAGACTAATCTACCAACCCCAAGGCCGAGCCGCAGAGTACTCCCGCTATGCCGTCAATTTCTACAATGGCTGCACCAACCAGTGTACCTATTGCTACAACCGTCATTGCTCCGCATATAAGCTGCTGGGCAAACCGCAGGTAACGCTACGTGCAGGTTTTGACAATGACCCCCTCAAGGTCTATCGCGCCTTTGAGAAAGACATAGAGCAACTCCGTTCAGAGTACCGCAATCTTGCAGACTGGAACCCCTTACAGCCCTTTGAGGTCGGTGAATTCGTTCATAACGGCCTCTTCTTTAACTTCGTCTCAGATCCATGCCTCCCGGAGACCATCGGTCTTAACTTTGCATGTATCAACCACGCGCTCTGCTCCGGTGTACCATGCTCCGTCCTTACCAAACGGGCCGATTTCATGACCATACCATCCGAGCGTTTCGCATGGTTCCACTCCAACCTTGGTGGCAGCATCAAAAAGGATATCCCCATAGAGCAGTTCTTTACCACCAACCGCCACCTGCTTACCATCGGCATGAGCCTCACTGGTTTTGATGATCAGGAACCCAACGCCTCCAGTACCTTGCAGCGTATCATGGCCCTCAAGCGTTTACATCGTGCCGGCTTCCGTACCTGGGTCAGCTTTGAACCCGTCATAGACCCCGAGCGCACCTTTGACCTCTTCGGTCTGGTCTATGACTGCACAGACCTCTTCCGCATAGGCCTCCTCAATGGTAGCACTCGCCAGTACTATCCCAAAGATGTCCGTCTCCTCTATGACCGTATAGAGTATTGTAACCGTATGGACTCCCGTAAACCAATCTTCTGGAAACACACCGTCACTGACCTCCTCGGTGTTCCTTCATGCACAGACTATTCCGCTAAATGAAACCAGTACATAAGGCACCGGAGCCAATACCGGCAGAATATCTTGATCAGGTGTTCTTTGAGGATTGTTACTATGGTCTTGACCGCCTTCCGTCAGGATCCATGGACTGTGTAATTACATCTCCGCCTTATTATGCTCTGCGTGACTACAATATGAATGGGCAGATAGGCCTTGAGGCTACTCCTACGGAATATATAGAGCGTTTGGTTAATGTTTTTACAAAAGTCAAACGTGTGCTCAAGGATACCGGTGTTATGTGGATTGTCATAGGTGATACCTATTGCAATTCCACGAAAGGAGCCGCAAACTACCCTGATAATGCCAAACAATATCTGCAGGGTACCAATCGTGGAACTCTTAGCAAGGCTACCTCTTTCCGCTATAATAGCGGTTTCCATACAGGTGAACTCTTAGGTAACCCTTGGAGGCTCGCTTTTGCTCTTCGTGATGCCGGCTGGCGTTTGCGTCAGGATGTAATCTGGCATAAGCCTAATCCTATGCCTGAGCCTGTTAAAAGCCGTTGCACACGCTCTCATGAGTATATTTTCATGTTCACCAAGAGCAATAAATATTATTTCAATTCTGAGGCTCTCCGCGAACCGGCGGTAAAAGGAATTGTTAAGGGGGAGTTCAACCACCGCAATGTCAAGTTTCTCGTACCAGGCCATAAACAGGTGCAGTTCCGTGGCAGTAATGTTTCTGATGTCATGCGTAACCGTCGTGATGTCTGGACCATCTCTGTTCGTCCGTCTATTGGTGATCACCATGCCGCATACCCTATTGATATACCTCTCACTTGCGCAGCCCTTAGCTGCTGCATGGGGGGGGGTAATTTTGGACCCCTTCATGGGCACAGGTACCACCGCCCGCGCCGCCCTCATGACAGGACGTCACTATATAGGCTTTGAAATCAACCCAGATTACAAAGCTCTGATAAAGACAAACATTTGTGTTACTAAGAATCTGTTTAATGATATTTAATTTGAAAACATCGTCACTGTGTTCCTTCATGTGGTAAATATTGATCTCTTATGAGTAAAGTAAAAATACATTACATAGACCTTTTTTGTGGTGCCGGCGGTACTACTACAGGAGTTGAGCAAGCGCATATTGATAATATCAAGTGTGCCGATGTCATAGCCTGTGTCAATCATGATCCTCATGCTATTGCTTCACACCTGGCAAATCATCCATCGGCAAAACATTTCACTGAGGATATCCGCACTCTCGATGTCCGTCCTCTCGCAGAACTATGTCAGAATGTTCGTGCCAACCATCCTCATGATTATATAGTGCTTTGGGCATCGCTTGAATGCACCAATTTCTCTAAGGCAAAAGGAGGTATGCCTCGTGATGCAGACAGCCGTACTCTTGCCGAGCATTTGTTTAGGTATATAGAAGCCATCTGTCCGGACTATATTCAGATAGAGAATGTAGAAGAGTTTATGTGCTGGGGAGACCTGGATATCCACGGCCGTCCAGTAAGTAAGGATAAAGGTCGCTGTTATATCAAATGGGTAAAAGATGTAATGCGTTATGGCTATGACTTTGATTACAAGATCCTCAATGCTGCCGATTTTGGTGCATATACCAGTCGCCGTCGTTACTTCGGACTGTTTGCCAAACATGGACTACCTATCGTTTTTCCTGAGCAAACACACGCAAAGAATGGTGATGAAGGTGGTCTGTTCAATCATTATAAGAAATGGAAACCAGTACGTGAGGTTCTTGACCTGGAAGATGAGGGTGATAGTATCTTTGGTCGTAAGAAACCTCTCTGTGAAAAGACCCTTGAGCGCATCTTTGCCGGGTTGGTCAAGTTTGTGGCTGGCGGTAAGGATAAATTTCTGCTTAAATGGAATTCGATGAAGGACGGGCGATATAGGGCACCCTCCATTGATGAACCTTGCCCTACGTTGCCATGTCGAAATGCTATCGGAGTGGTCAAGGCGCAATTTATTTCAAAGCAGTATAGTGGTCATCCTATGTCAAAGAACAAAAGTATAGAAGAACCGTCTGGTACTATTACAACTATACCACATGAGGCGTTCGTGACGGCGTATTATGGTAACGGATTTAATTCTGACATACAGGAGCCGATGCCGACCATACCGACTAAGGATCGTTTTGGGCTGGTTTGTCCGAAATTTATATCTGAATATTATGGCGGTGCTGAACACAATCATAGTATAGACGTTCCGGCTACAACGATTAGAACGCGAGGCTGCCATGCTATTTTGACTACACAGTTTCTTGACAATCAGTATGGTAAAAGCCAGCCGACCTCCATTGATACCGCCGCGCCAACTGTCGTCAAAAATCCCAAGCAGAGCCTCGTTAGTACACAGTATCTGATGAATCCCTATTCGTTTAAGAGCAATGGTGGTAGTATCGATCATCCATGCTTCACGCTGATAGCACGTATGGACAAGATGCCGCCATATCTAATCTCTACAGAGCAGGGGGTAGGCATCAAAATCTTCGACGATGACAGTCCCATGACTCGTAAGATTAAGGAGTTTATGGCCGCATACGGCATTGTAGATATAAAGATGCGTATGCTCAAGATAGATGAACTTAAACGCATACAAGGTTTCCCGTCAGACTATGTACTTGTAGGCAATCAGGCTGAACAAAAGAAATTCATAGGCAACGCTGTCGAAGTTGGCATGAGTCGTGTTCTGTGTGAAGCTCTTTACTCTGCCTTAGAACCTTTGAAAGCCGTAATATAACTATGGAAAAGGTTGGACGTATCACAATTATAAATCCTGATGGAGAGCCGGTTTGCGTAGCTAAATCCGGAACGATACGTATTGACGGTGTTGTGTACTCCCAAAAAGAGAGTCTATATAAAGATCCTGTCACCTTTACCTGTAGCGTAAAACCCAGTAAAGAGACATTAGAAAAAATTGAATCTATGTCGCAGTTCTACGATGCTCTTCGTGTAAAGATAACGGATTGCTTGGTGTTCTATTTGCGCAACAGAATAGTACCTCCTTTACGTGGTAACATTACTCGTGCTAAACTAAAAAAGCGTGACATAAAAGGAATCCTTATTTGCAAGGTAGATCCTTACTCTCTGTGTGGAATAGTCCAAGGTGGTAATGCTATCATGAAGGATGGTCATATTTCCCGTTTTGATTCCCTTGATGATAAAGTGTATGAACTAATCAAAATCAAATACTGATATGAGTTGGATTACAGAAGTATTTATAGGCATCCGTTGTGACCGCTGTCATGAGATATATGAAGGCAGTAGTGATTGCTCATTCTTTTGTGATAAGGAATCCGCTGCTGAGTATGCGTCCGAGGATGGTTGGCTCCTTGAAAACGGCCACCATTACTGTCCTAACTGTTGGACGGATAATGAGGATGAGACCGAGCATATTATTCCGCCCGCCATTCCTCAGAGTATTTTCCGCCTGCAGGCTCTCTTACCTAACCTCACTGGCACTACACACCCAGTAGATTTCCGGGAGGATCCAGATAACTACTATTTTGAAATGTATATGGATCAGCATAAAGCTCCTGGTTTCAAGACAGAACTCCAGGCGTATGATTTCGATGCTATCCGTTTCACTCTCCAGCGAGATTTCCATGTTAATTATCTCAATGAGAATGGTCGCGTAATCCTTCCAAAAGTCATTATCCGTATCCCTAAATTCCCCGGTGAGAAATGAAACTCTTTGACTTCCTAAAACGTAAGCCTAAGACCTTCAACGACCTCGTTGCAGGTGACACCCTCTATATCTGGTGGATGACTGGTCTTTATTACTTTAAGATAAAGTCTGTCAAGCGTTTGGATAGTGTTATAGAGGATGACTATAATTTAGAGATTACCACAACTGGTATGTTTGATGGTGATGGTAAATACACAATACCAAACCTTGTCCGTAATTTCTCTGAGTTTGTCTATGGTACTGATGGCTGGCATGAATATAAGGTTTATGGCACTTCATGTCGTGGTACCAAACGTTTTTTGCGTCGCATACTCCGTCGTGACCTACGTGAACTCCGCCATAATACACGTGGTTGGCTTCATCTTTTTAAAACATTAAAAAGGTATGAACACTCAGATTCAGCTAATAATTGACCGTTTCACTACTGCTCATGGCTATAACCGTTGGCTCGATGCCAGTGAGTTGGAGCAGCTTTTGAACAACTTCGTAGAGGAACTCCGTAAAGCTGGCCTCCTCATGCCTACTCTGTCCGCCGGTGCTTTGGCTCTCTGCCAGGAGCGTGAACGTCAGATCACGCAGAAAGGATTCACTGCGCAGCACGACCACTTTGAACCTCTACTCGGTTTCGTACAGGCCGCTCTGTACTACACAGAGTGCGGCTTCTTTGCTTACCGTCATCGTAACGATTCTGATTGCATAGAGCGTATGGTGTCCGATGATTCCAAAGACATCCACAATAAGTGGCCCTTTGTTTGGGATAAGGCTCACCGTAAACCCAGCAATAATGCCATCTTCAATTTTACAAAGGCCGGAGCTCTCCTCGCTGCCGCTATAGACAAACTGATGGACGAGAAGGCCTTCCGCGAATGGTATAATCAACAAACTCAATTCAAATAATATTATGGCTAATGAAAGTAGTAGTTCTGGTGTTGGCTTTTTGGGCTTACTCGGAATTGTGTTTATCGTTTTGAAACTTACCAATGTCATAGATTGGTCTTGGTGGTGGGTACTGGCTCCATTTTGGATAGACGGATTGTTAATAGTCCTATTGTTGATATTATGGGCCGTTGTAAAGATTAAAGAAAAACGTTGGGAACGGTTTCTCAAAAAATAAGTATGATTAACAAAAGCATGTTTTTTACTGAGTCCAATTTGAAGGACTATCGTGATATGTCTTTGGATGACATATTGCGGGAATATCTTTTGTGCAAAGGTACTTTTGACAGCGACGGAAAATCCGTTCATGAGACAGTTGCGCCTAAGATGTTGATTGATTCTGGCCTTTTTGTCTATGGACTAAAATCAAATGCCACTAATAAAAAAGCGGTGGAATATTATTGTGAAAGAGAGGCTCAAAGGCGTAACCTTATGTCAGGTGGTGTCATAAACATTCCAAAGGATTTATGGGATGAATGCAATAAAAAGAATATGGATTTCTGCAAACGTAATGTGTTATGACAAACGGAATCGTAATAAAGGGAATATCCTATAAGGCCGTCAATGTGAATACTGCCGGCGTTGCTCCCTTTGATAATTGCTCCAAGTGTGATTTACGTCGTATATGTGATAAAACAGGCGTAGAATATGCCTGTCAGCTTTTTCAGAGAAAGGACCATTTGGTTTATTTCAAGAAATTAGGATAATGTCAAAGGTTTCTTCAATAAAAGTGGTTCATCGTCCATTCATGTACCGTGCTACCGGTCTGGATGGTAAAGCCTATGAAGGTTGGTATGTTCGGTTACACCCACTGGGTGTCGATACGGAAAATCATTATCTTATTAATGATTCCGGTCGTAATGAAAACGGATTCTGGCATGAGATAGACCCCAACACATTAGAGCCTCTGAATAAATTAGAGGATGTCCATCGTTACTCCGTTCATACCAAAGGTCTCCCACGTAATCCGTCCGTCGGTGATCAGGTCTTTGGATTTGATGGCAACGGTGTTTTCCATAACCTCAAGTTTGACGGCTCCTCCTGGGTAGAAAAGTAGAAGTATGAGTGAAGTTAATTTTGATTTGATTGATATAGATGATCTCCGCGCTGAGTGCGGTTATGATTCTGAAATTCCAGGGGTTTACGGTTGTACCCATCCTGAGAATTGTGCACACTATTGTACGGCTTCTAATTGTCCTTTGGGTCCATTAGCCGAGAAGGATGATTTTAAAGCGTTGAATCGTGAAGATGATTATAGTGAAGGACAATATGTAGTAATATATAAACAGCAATAAAAATGACGAGATTAAAACATATAACCTTTACAGGTATAGATGAGAGAGTAGATGTTGCTCAACTCTGTTCAATCCAAAAGGAATATCCTATTGCTGAGTTTGGATTTCTCACCTCATATCATTGGTACGAGAATGGGAACCGTTACTTGGACCCTCGTATGATTCGTAAGTTTCTTGGTAAGGATTTGAATCTCTCACTTCATATCTGTGGCTCGGCCGCTCATGATGCAACCTTGGGTGACTATGGTGATATCCATCACTTGACCTATGGAACCTATGGATATATTCCTCGTATTCAACTTAACATATCTGAGCGTAAGGATAATCCAAAAGTCGTTAGTTCTACTCCATACGGTCATGAGATTATTATACAGCAACGAGACATTAACAACTTTGAACTATTCTCCTCTACGCAAGAGAAATGGAGAGAATATTGTGGCTCATTGTCAATTCTCCTCGATGCCAGTGGAGGACGTGGCATTAACACTCCCCTCTCGGTGCTGCCTCTTTCTTGTAAGGTAGGATATGCCGGCGGATTTAATCCTGATAATGTTTCAGAGAAACTGTCATATCTTTTAGCTAACCATACAACAGGTGACTTCTGGATAGATATGGAGTCTGGGGTCCGCACTGATGATTGGTTTGACCTTGATAAGGTTGTTGACGTTCTCAAAAAATGTCGTAAGTGTTTGGATAATGAGTGATAGAAAAATTTGATATTATGCCATACGGAGTATGTAAAGTATGTGGATGCACTGACACAGACCCGTGTTGTCATCCTGACCATGGTAACTGCTGGTGGGTAGATGACACTCATGAGCTTTGCTCTCATTGTGCCGATAAGGTTATAGCCGATGACCCCGCCACCCAGCATTGCATCAACAGCAAGGGCTTTGACCCCTATGCAGGTGTAGAACGCAAAGACCTTGCCTCTCTCGGTTGCCCGTTTCCTGATGACGATGGAGCCATGTGTGCAGAATGCTCACACATGAACTTCTCAAGTATCATGACCGGTGAATGTGATTTAGGAATCCGTATCCAATAGTATTATGCAGATAAGACTACTAAAAGATACACAGTGCGCCGGTGATCTCCATGAGATGACCAACTATCCGCGTTCATGGTTTAAACCCAAACCTACTCTTCCCAAAGGTACGGTCCTGACTGTATCCGAGGAATGGGCCAACTTTTTTGGAGCTTACTACCGTTGTGAGCATGAGAATGGCACTTATGATATCCCCTGTGCCGCTGCTGAACTTTTACCTCTATAAGATATGGATAATCGTATGTTTCCAAAATCTGTCCTGGATCAAATCCAGTTTCATGAAGGCAATGAACCCATTAAGGTTATGGCACCACCCAAAATTGATGTTGACAGTCGTCCGCGCAAGGATCCGTTTGGCTCAATTCTCCCACGTCTTAAACCAATCCATCTCACTGATGAACAGGTTCAGGAGCTAAAAAAGATAATGAGCACTACTCATAAATACGGCATCTGCTCTGCTGCCACTATCGGTGAGGTCGCCGACGCTGTCGATGCTATTGGACTGTTTTTTGCATATAACAATGATTTATTCAAACCAAGAATGAAAGCAAGTGAACTCCAGTGCGGAGATATCGTTCGTGTAAATAAAGATGTATGTTTCAAAAAAGGTACCGTTGTAAGGATTATAGGCATAGATCCTGATAATGTCCTGCCAGAGAAAGGGTTGAAGGGTTGCGTCACTTGTGTCGCTGTTAATGATCCTGACGGTTATCGCGGTGGAGTCTGGTTGGATTATATTGAACCAATCCCTCTCTCTCGTCCGATGTTTGAGCGTAATGGCTTTCAATATGATGATTTTCATAAAAGGTATGTCTATCTTGAAATTCACCCTTTAACCTATAAAGGAAAGGAAGAGTCCTTTATTCTTGAAGTGTCTATACTGAAAGAGAATTATGAGCAGGAGTTTGATGAGTGGAGAATAATCACTCCTTCTGTCAGTGCTCGTGTCGAGTATCTCCATCAACTGCTGGAAATGTTACGCTATTCTGGATGTAAGTTAGAATTCAAGTATTATGCCGAGACCCTTAAATAAACCCGCTGGCTTCGATGATCGCCTGCAGTACAGCATCCGTCTGCTCCGCAAGGCCCAGAAACTCGCCCTCACTTATGACGGCGATGACGGTTTCTTTCTTGCATTCTCCGGAGGCAAAGATTCTCAGGCTCTCTATCACGTCGCCAAGCTGGCCGGTGTTCGTTTCCGCGCTCACATGAACTTTACCAGCGTAGATCCACCCCAGGTCATCCGCTTTGTCCGCACTTGCTACCCCGATGTCATCAAACATGCACCCGTCAAGAGCATCTTTGCTTTGGCCGTGGACCGAGGCATCCTCCCCTCCATGCGCATCCGCTGGTGCTGTGCTGACCTCAAGGAGTCTGCCGGCGCAGGTAAGGTAACGCTCATCGGTATCCGCAAGCAAGAGTCCACCAGGCGTGCTAAACGTCATGAGATAGAGGTCAGTAACAAACAGTTTTCAGGAGACTTTGACCAGTTCAAGAAATGGCAGCGCAAGACCATCTCCGCAAAAGAGGCCGCCTTGCTTCGTCGCATGAAACGTGAAGGCAAAAAGGTTAATGAGGACTATTTCTCCGTCAATCAGCAAGACCAGGTACGTTGCATCAACGGTCAGGATTCAATCCTCATATCACCTATATTCAACTGGACTGAGAAAGATGTATGGTACTTCCTCAATGAGGTAGTCCGCGTCCCTCATTGTGAACTCTATGACCAAGGCTACCGCCGTATAGGTTGCATCCTCTGTCCTATGTCATCTCCGCGTCAAAAGCAGCGTGAGATGCAGGACTTCCCTCATGTCCGTCGCGGCTGGCTCAACGCCATCAAGCAAATCCGTGCGGGGGGGGTATTGTCGAGCAAACCTACCTTCCTCCCAGAAACCGTCAATGGAGTTGGAAGCACAAGGAGTACTCGCCTCATCCCTCACTGCGAAACTGGAAAATACCCCCCCCCATCCGCTCAATCCGACACGACACAGCACTATGGTCGCTGTACTCCACCGGTGGAACCGAAAGACCAACTCCGGAATCTGGGCGGCTGGCTCCAATCTCCCAATCCCCAGTTCTGGACGGGTTTTCTCCAAGCCCTTCTCATAGCGGCGTGAGGGGGGGGGCAAAACGAGCCGTCTGAGGATGAAATCGCAGAGAAGATTTTCTCCTGGTGGATATCCGGTAAATCCTACAAAAAATGGTATGCCGATACCTACCTACAACTAAAATTTGACTTTGAATATGAGTAAAAAAACTCCATTTCTTTACATATCATTCTAACGTGTAAAGGAATTCGCAAAAACTTAACATATATGGATGCACAAGAAGGAATAATTAATGGCTGGGTCCGTGTAATAGGTCAAGATCCTTATGCCGGTGCAAAAGGCCTGCTCAAATCATTGCAGTACCACGCAGAAGATGATGGTGCTTACTTCCATGTCTTTATCAAAGACCGCCTTGGTCTATGTTTGAGAGAAGTCTATAACGAGGACTTGGAGCAAATCCCACTCTCTCCCGATGTCTTTGAAAAGAACGGTTTTGTTGGTTCTGAGCAAGGTCATTACTACGAGTATAAGATAAGCGTTGGTGGTAAAGAGATGTCAGTACGTTACCAGAATCATGACATTGCCTGCTCCACTCCTGCAAACCGTAATGAATTCGCTCTCTTTGGAATCATAGTCCTCGAAAACGTTCAGGACCTCCAAATGGCTCTTAGACTATGTAGAGTAAAAATCAATATTGAACTATAACTATGGCTGAGAATAAATTCTTTGGATGTACGGATCCTGCACAGGCAAAAGCCCTTATTAAGGCCGGCTTGGATCCAGATAGTTTTGATATGCTCTATGGGTATGTCTATAATGGAGAGACTTATGCAGTTCCAAACATAAGGCCTTTCAGAGATATGCGTGACAGAACTCCTGACGGATATTCTCCTTGCTGGAGTCTTGCCCGTCTCATATCCTTAATGCCTCTTATCGGCTCTTATGTGCCAACCCTTATCTTTGATGGTGACGACTATGTGTGTCAGTATATGGATGAGGATGGCATTGGTTCACCTGACCTCCAATGCTTCTTTGCCGATGAGCCGGTCGTCGCGGTTGTATCTATGATTCTCCATTTGCTTGAAAAAGATTATATACATAGAAATCTGGTGATTCCGGATTCTATTAAAAAGAGCATGTCATTATGAATATAGATAATTTGGTTAAGAATTTTCCATCTCATGATAAGTTTAAAGGGTTGGATATAAGAGAGACGCTTACAACGGCTTTTCAACAATGTAAGTTCTATCAGGAGGTAAGCCAAAGGATTTATGACAAACTCTCTGAACTCTGGCCATATCCTAAAGCTTCTTATGATTCTACTGAGTATCAGGAATACCGAATGTATTTCTATAATCAAGATAATCTCTTCTGTTTCCATAATTGGATAGAGTGGGTATTAGATGAATTTATTCGAATCCGTGATTGGAAACGCTCATATAAAGATGCCTGTGAAATAGCATCGGACCAGTGGTGCAATATGATATTTAAAGGTCGCATACAGAATAATGGAGATCAATCTACAAATGGTGGCCTTGTATGTGCGTTAGCTACATTAGGTAAGTTTAAGGCTAATGAAGGTATATCCGAAGATGTGATAGGTCGTTTCAAACGTTTAATGACAGAATATTATGTTGGCGGCTGTTTGCATAAATGGGAACATGGTACTTATGAGGAATTACCGGACTGTGACTATAATCCTAATGAACCTTTGCGTAAGATGCTCTTAGAAGCTGGTGTGAGTGAGAAAAAGATTGATCTTATTTGCCCTTGGAAAACAACCGTCTATATAGATAAAAGAGACAACTCTGTAGTTGTTCGAGGGTATCAACGTGAGTCTTATTTCTAAAATGTGGTGGTATGAAAAAGATAATGTTTGATGACAACCTCACCCCGTCCGTACTTGATGGTAGCAAGCCTTTGACCCGTCGTATCATTCCCGGTCAGGATAGAGACTAACTAACGTGTTAAAAAATTCGCAAAAACTTAACATGACTATGACAATGCCCGTAAATAGAGAAACCTATTCTAAGATGATAGAAGAGGACTTATTGTGGCTTAACAAGCAGCCACGCTCTTTGGAACGTGAACATGTGGCCGAGGTCTTGAAAGACAGTATTACAATTTTGTATGACCGCAAGGTTCCTTCTACTCCTTTAACTCAGGAAGTGTTTGTAAGGAATGGCTTTATTGGTAAAGAGCAAGGTCATTATTATGAGTATAGCCTTTCTCGCGGAGATAATTCTATCTCTGTCCGCTACCAGAATCATTACAAGGCATGTTCCACTCCTGCCGACCGCAATGAATTTGCTTTATTTGGAGTTATAGTACTTCGTTCCGTTCTGGATTTACAGATGGCTTTACAACTCTGTGGTATAACCCTAAATATCCGTTAATGCTTATACAACTTATTGAAGAATCTCTGTGCGCTCATGATGTTCATGAGTTGACGCATTATCCGCGTCCATGGTATAAGCCTAAGCCTCTTTTGCCAAAGGGAACCTATCTGTTGGCATCAGAGGTCTGGAGTAATTTCTATGGATCCTACTATCGCTGCGAGCATGAATACGGTTCCTATGATATTCCAGTTTCGTCAGCTCGCGTTATTGCAGAGAATGATGACGACAAAGTATGTGTACGTAAAGGTGATGCGGTTGTCGGACCTATTGAGCCTGACAACCCTCCTCCACTTATAGAGTTTATAGAATGTACAGCAAGACAGGCTATTCATCTTTTAAATCTAAAAGGTGTCGGGTTGAAAGTTCCTGAGGGCTTGTAATCTATAAATAAGACTAATATGGGAAAAAAAGATTTATTAAAAAAGGCATCAGATTTATTATCTGGTGATTGTTCTATTGAATTTAAAAGAGCTTTGGTACGGGAATTTCCTGAACTTGCCGAGAATGAGGATGAGAAGATTCTAAAAGAAATAAGAGAGTTTCTTAGTGATGTCTTTTATCGTGGTAAGAATGTCAATTTTGATAGATGGGATAAGTCAGACTGTTCCAAATGGTTGAAGTGGCTTGATAATCTTGACCTTTTAAAGGGATTATGGCACACATTTAAAGATTTGAAACCAGCCATTTCTTCTGATATAATAATTGTTTCTGATTTCCAAAGTTCAAAATGTTTTCCTGCTCTTTATGGTGGCAAGAATCAGGTTGTCGAAATTCGAGCAAGAGTACATGAAGATTTAGCTGAGTCGTTTCTGATAAACAGATGTGTTTCTGATAATGATGAGTGGGTTACTTTTCCCAGTTTAGACTTATGCAAAAGATAATGTTTGATGACCATTATGGCCTTACCCAAGCTGTACTTGACGGCAGTAAGGATATGACTCGCCGTTTTTGTGATGTTCAGTATTATGCCCAGTCACTCGGCCTTACGGTTCCTGTTAGACGGGTGTTCCTGCGGGACGGCATAGCCTATTTTGAACATTACCGAGGTGTTGATCCTATCCCGGTCCGTCAGCAGCCGCGCTATAAGATTGGCGAGATCGTGGCTGTTTCAGAGTGCTATGACACCATACTTTCTCGCCTGAGCAATAACGTGGCAGTTGAGCGTCTAAAACGCACTATTGCTGCGTATCATCATAAATCGTCTTATTCAGAAGTCTTTGGGGCTAAGAATAAGATGTATGTCATGTCTCGTTTCATGCGTAACTACATCCGTTTTGTAGATCTTCGAGTTGAGCGTTTGCAAGACATTTCTGGTGCTGATTGCTTGCGTGAAGGCATTATTCAAGGCACTTATTGCGGGAAACCTTATTTTACTTTCTATGGGTCGCAAGAAAAGGATGGAACTCCAGTCGGTTATTCTTCACCCATTTATGCTTTTTCAGAACTCATTAATAAGATGAGCGGAAAACACACTTGGAATGTAAACAGGTGGAACTATGTATATACTTTTAAACGTATCCTATTATAATACAAAGAAATATGAGAGATTTAAAATTCCGCGCCAAAGTAATAAAACCTACAAAACCTTGGATGAATTTGGCTCCAGCCGGTTCCTGGGTCGTAGGAGAGTTGCATACTATGAGTTCTCAACCTCATATACACACTTCATTAGCTGAGAAACAACCTATTGATACATCTACGATTGGTGAATATACAGGATTGAATGATAAATATGGCAAGGATATTTTTGAGCATGATATATTGTTGATAAAGAGCTTTGATAATGTCTTGCTTCCTTTAGCTGTTCCAGATAATCTGGATGCTGTTGCTTCGTTTAGTCACGAGGACGCGAAAGGTAAACTTCTTGATGAGTGTAAGACTCCGGTCATATTCAGAGAAGGTGGTTTTGTTATATTCTTAAATGGCTCGGAGTCTATGCTTGCAAATCTTTTTGGTGATATGCGATATCATTTTCCCTATTATGAGGTTGAGGTTATCGGTAATTTCTATGATTCTCCTCCTGCTCTTTTAAAGGAACTACACCTCGTGCAAAAAAGTCATGGCCATGACTTTTGATTGACTGCAGTTGTGGTGGTCTCCATCATTTTCTGATGCTACTCCGTTCTGCTGGACTATATGATATGGCACGTCCTGTCAAGGTTTACTGATTACCTTTACACTAACCAAAACCCAAAACAATGAAATCCCCAGACCTCTACCCCGGTAACAAACTGACCTACGTCTCCGGTCCCATCTCAGGCCGTAAGCGCATAGACTATCTGCAGGAGTTCCGCCTCTATGCTGATATGCTCCGTTTTGTAGGCCTCCGTCCGCTCAACCCCACCACCATGTACGGCTTCTTTCAACCCACGTTCAATCTGCTGCCCTACCGCCTCCAGCTTATGATAGACCTCATCCTCCTATCCCTCTGCCGCCGTATCATAATGCTCCCCAACTGGCAGAACAGTGTAGGTGCCAATCTTGAGTATGAGTTCTCGCAGGCCTTCTTTATAGAGACCCAGGATCCTGACTGGTTGAAAGACCAGGTAGAACGTCGCAAATCCATTAACTCCTACAACGCAGGTGCTTGAATAATTCTCAATTTTCAATTCACAATTCTCAATTCGCTACTGACTATGGCTAACCTATATCTAAGAGTCTCCCGCTACGTAGCCGCCTTTTGGCGCAGTACCGGCGATGGCCAATCCTTACCTTATCACGTTCCCGTGCAGTTCTCACCCTATACGCAGGAGTACGTGGTCCTCACCTCCGGACTGCGTATCGTCCCCGAGCATCAGCAGCACCGTGCCTCCTGCTACTCCCAGACAGCCTGGCGTAATATGTCTATGGGCCGTAAGCCCAATGGCGGTCCCGCCATTATCATACGCAACCAGTCAGACTGGCTCTCGTATGCCGAGGTCTGCACGTTGGAACGCCTCACCAATAAAACCAAGACTGATGCGTTTGAGTTTCTCTGCATCCGTCTCCCAAATGAGATAATCGCGGGTGATCACGTGGAGCGTGTCACCAAATCCTATACGCTTGATTCCCGTGCCGCGCAGCAGCTACGCCGTCTCCTTAAAGAGGAGTTCGTGCGCCGGTTCCTGGACTTTGAGACCCGTAACATTGACTTTGCCAAGAGCAAGGGCATAGACCGCAGCGGCATAGAGATAATGGAGCGTTTCTTCATGGAGTATGACCTACCTGTTTCTCATGACCAGTCTGAGCGTGAGACCCTTCGCCGTCTCATGCAGCGTTGGCGTAAAGAGGCCCGGGCACTCGCTACCCGCCCCGCCGTCATCGGCGATGAACTCGTCACCCGCATAGATCCTCATGAAATCGCAGGAGGCCTGCCCCGATATGAGTCCGATGACGCTTAAATTTCGTTGTTAAAATCTGTAAAATCAACATTGAAATAATGTTAAATAACACCCATATTTTTGTGTATTTATGTCGCTATATTGTCCGCGGGCATAAAAACGCATCAATCGCCGTCCAAAAACAGCATAAATCTCGTAAAAATCCACAAAAACTATAAACCCCTTAACACCTCGTCACTATGAATGAATGTCTCGAACTCCAGGACAAAACGCTCGTCCGCATCTCCCTCTATCTGGCTTCGCAGAGCCTCATCCCTCTGCCTGCCTCCATCTCCATACCGCGTATCAGCGGTGGCCCCCTGTTCAGTGGTACTCCCGCCCTCGTGCTGGCCTCCTCACCGCGAAATAACACAGAGCTCCGCTACACCTCTGCCCCCACCGTCAAGGCCTCGCAGAGCAACCAGCAGGCAGGCGTGATCTATGCTTTTGATGTGCAAGTGCCTGTGGCTCTTAACGTTGATGCCGTCCAGCAGGCCGTTGATACCGTCCTCGGTAAAGACCTCCACCTGCTGCTTGACTGCTCAGATGGCAGCCAGTATCTCATCTACGCGCTGCCCAATACCGCGCAGCCCAGTGTTGACGATACCCGCTCCGCCTCTCCCTCTGCCACTCTCAAGGTAGCCCTGCAGTCCTGCAGTCACCTCATACCCGTGTCTGCCTGACATCTATATATAAGTATAGGCCTCTGCCTCCGGAAATACTCTTTGCCAACTGTTCATTGTCTCCGGATCAAGGCCTTCATATCCCCGGCAATCCTGTCCTTTTGTCGGGGATATATTTTTATTCCGCGCCCTCCGCAATCTCCAAATCTCGCCCAACCTAAAATTTTTTCCGCCCTAACTCCCGTTTAACCCCTCAAATTCCATTCCACCCCTCCGCTCAGGCCTCACATACTTTTGCTCAAAACCTCAGCAAGTATGAAAGGCCTATTAGAAATACTCACTACAAAAGAGTGGATGATATCTCCTGACTTCGTTCATGGTGTCATCAATGTTCTGGGTCATAATCTCCAGACCCATGTCGTGCAGGGTAAGTTTGATAAGAAACCCTCATACCTCGTCCGTCTCTCATCGGTAAAGGATGACGGTACTTTCGTTGCCACCCCTTCCGGTTATCAGGTTACAAAAGGTGGCCGCATCCGTTATCGCTACTCTCTTCAGGAGATGGAAGAGCCGTTCGTCAACGTCATGCCTATTGACGGCCCCATCACCCGTAATGGTGACGGCTGTTCCTATGGCAGTGTCGAGATTCGTGACTGGTGCAAGCAGGCAGCCGATAACCCCTACTGCCGTGGTCACATTTTCTATATAGACACCCCGGGTGGCTCCACCGCCGCCAAGGCTG
Organism: Bacteroidaceae bacterium; assembly: GCA_045586125.1. Taxonomy (GTDB): domain Bacteria; phylum Bacteroidota; class Bacteroidia; order Bacteroidales; family Bacteroidaceae; genus Colenecus. Next base: position 64,406 of record JAZMZT010000218.1, read on the forward strand.
ATTTTCAGATGGCCATAGACTATGCTCATTCACGCGGCCAGCGTTGCATTGCCTACATAGACGGCATGTGTGCCTCTATGGGAATGTACCTGGCCTCCATGTGTGATGAGGTCTATTCCATGCACCCCGAGAATGACCTTGGTTGTATCGGTGTCCTGTGTGCTTTCTACACCACCAAGTCCGGTGAGCGTAATGAGTACACCGCCGAAACTTACCATGAAATCTATGACCCCGAGTCATTTGACAAAAACAAGTGGTTCCGTGACATAGCCAACAATGGTAATGATAAGGAACTCGTCGATCACCTTGCAGAAACGGGTGCCCAGTTCCGTAAGGACATAAAGAAGGCCTTCCCCGCCGCTACCGATGACCATATCCACGGTAAGCTCTTCCTGGCCCGTGATGTCCTCGGTATTTTCTGTGACGGCATCCTCTCGTTCGGTGAGTGCATCCAGCGTCTCTTTGCGCTGGCCGATGGTACCGCACAGCCGGTAGTCCGTAAGGCCGCCGCCCCCGCTCTCAAGAAACAATCAACCTCAAAACAAACAGATATGAAAGAGTACAAACTTATCGCCGCCGCTTGTGGCGTAGAGGCCCTTGAGCATACCGATCTCGGTGCACACTTCATGCCTGAGATGCTTGACAGCCTTGAGCAGACCCTTGAGAAGGGTGCCACTGAGCGTACTGACCTCCAGCAGCAGTTGGATCAGGCCAAGCAGGAAACAGAGAAAGCCCGCCAGGCTACCGCCGATGCCGTAGCACAGCGCGAGCAGGAGCTCAACGCAGCTCATGAGAGTGATATGGAAGGTCTCCGTCAGGAGAATCAGACCGCCCTTGTAAACGCAAATGCTGAGTCTGAAAAGACCATCGCTGACCTCCGTGCTGAGAATGAGGCCCTCAAGGCCGAGAACGAGAAAACCAAGGCTGACCTGGCCGCCGCCAATCAGGCCGTCGCTGACCGTGACGCTCAGATTCAGGAACTCACCAACGCTCCCGCCAGTGAGCAGCAGCATTCACCTGAGAACAACGGTGGCTCTGGTGCTCCCGCTCAGGCTGAGGGTATGCCTGCTTATGATCCCAGCAAGTCTCCTATGGAGAATGCCAAGATCCGTGCTGAGTGGAAAAAGAAGCACAACGTGTAATCAACCAGTTATTCATCTTTAAACAAATCCTATTATGTCTGCAAACACAGCTTTCATCGGAAAGGATGCTCTGACCCATGTGGCCGAGCAGGTAGGTAAGAACATCATCATGGGTCCTGCCTACTCAGATCCTGAACTCTTGGATCGTCTTGGAATCCAGGTGATTTCCGGAATCCAGTACAAAAAGACCGATACCTTCCTTGTACGCAAGGGTGGTACCACTCGTCGTAAGGTTGTCGGCACTCCTGTTGCAAACTCCATCGGTTTCCTCAAGGAGCGCACCTTGGTTGCCAAGCTCACTTGGAACCGTTACAAGGACAACATTGACAACTACGTCGAGACTCCGTTTGGCACCGACGGCAAGGCCGGAGGTGAGTATCCTCTCTCAACCGTCGCTGTTGAGGCTATCCTCGCTTCTTACGCTGAGGACCTGACCTCAAACCTCTTCTTTGGTGATATGTCACTTGAGAATGACTCTGACCCCGATAAGGCCAAGTTGTCTCTCTATGACGGCTTCCACACTCTTATCCGCAAGGATATGGAGTCAGGTGTCATCAATACTGCCAACGGTAACATCGTTGAGTGCGATGCCATCACCGCCCCCAGCAATGCTCATGACAGCACACCGTATGATACCGTCTATGACTGGTACATGCGCTGGAGTCCTCGTCTGCGTCAGCAGAAAAAGATCATCCTGCATTGTGATCTGTCTCGCGGCTCTTATATCGCTCAGGGTTACAGCAACAAGTTCCACGGTAACGTCAAGGTCAACTACCTGCTCGGTGCCGACGGCAACCCCAACGGCTCATTCACTATCCCCGAGATGCCTCGCGTAGTGTTCACTCCGTCCGATGCTTGGGGTGTTGGTACCCGCCTTATGGCCACCGTTCCTAACAACCTGCAGTATGGCGTTGATTCACTCAGCAATGAGTCTTTCGTTAAGGTACAGTTCGGTTCAGACGATGACGCTCAGGATGTAATCTTCCAGATTCAGTCCATCCAGGGTGCCCGTCTGCTCAATCCGCTGTCATACGCCTTCGTTATCTCTGATGGTACAATCCAGAACCCGCTCACACCTAACGTAGTCAACGGTGACTTCACCAACTCACGTCTGGTTATCAACATTGATAAGGCCGGTTATGGTACAGTTAAGGTCAACAACGTTGCCTACTCTGAACCTCAGGAGTTCAAGGCTGGCGAGATACTGACCATCACTGCTACTGCTGCCGAGGGTAAACACTTCGTAAGTTGGAGCACTGGCTCGACTGATGCCACCATCACTGTTGAGGCTACCGGCGTACCTATGGGTCTGACCGCCTTCTTCGAGAACGATTAAGCAATCCCTATCAGGGTCGGGTACTCTCGGGTGCCCGCCCTGTTTTGGACCATTTGTCAAACAAATAAAACTTTAACAACATGAATTGCCCCATTCTTGAAGATTTTCTCAATGAGAATAATTGCAATGAGAACATTGCAGGCACCTCCAATAAGGCATATTTCTTTGTTAAGTCTGACCTGGCTGCTCCTCTCACCCGCACCCGCAATGTCTATAGCACCCCTGTATTCAAGGCAGGCAAGGGTCTCTATCTGATAGAGCTCAAGAGCAACACCCAGCAGATTCAAGGCTCTTCACAGGGTCCTAACAAGGGATTCAACCTCACGTACCAGGCAGTGATTGATGCCGTCAACCGCAAGGTTTCCGAGCTCTCACGTGCTTTCAACAACCTTGACATCGGTATCATCGTAGTCGATGGTGAGGACACACAGATCATGTATGACCCCAACAACCGTGTCGAGGCCGATACCGACGGAATCAACAGCACCACCGGTGCCGCTCCTGAGGATGATCGCCAGACCTCCCTGCAGTTCCAGCTCAAGGGTGTCAAGTATCAGAACCTCTATGTTGAGGCTCCGCAGGGCGGTTGGGAGTCACTCCGTGCCTCCTCATCAGACCCCACACAGTCGGTTGCTGATCCCGTTATCTCTCCCGCCTCATTTGGTGAGGGTGAGACCTGTGAGGTGTCTATCACCTGCGCCACCGCAGGTGCTGAGATACACTACACTCTCAACGGCTCAACACCTACCCTGGCAAGCCCCGTTTATTCCGGAGCATTCGCCATCAGTACCACAACCACTGTCAAGGCCATCGCTGTCAAGTCTGGCCTCAACGACTCGAATGTTGTCACCAAGGAGTACACCAAGGCATAACCCTTCACACCGTAGTCAGCAGGTGCCGTTCCCCGCATTGCCCCGCCCCGGGCTTGTGGGGAACGCTTTTTTGTCCCTATTCTTGTGGCGTAATCCCTACTTTTGGGTATAAACAAACCCCAAAACCCCATTATTATGTCTAAGATTCTCTACCCACAGATGTCTCAGGAGCAGAAACAGTCTTTTTTCAACCAGTTAAAGGAATTCTGCGCCAACACCCTTCCGCGTCTCGATGCGGACCTCCCACGTGCTGAACTTAATACCGTCTTTGAAAGCGGTCTCGCCCTGTTGGAATCCGTCCCCGCTGCCCGTCCCTTCGTGCGTGATGCCCGTATGGTAAATGACTACAAGCGTTATATCTCCGGTATGCGCCGTTTTCTGGATTCCGCCCTTAATGACATAACGGCCGACCTCGGTGCCGCCGCCGCAGCCGCCCCCTCATTCACTCCGCATGTAGGCCGTCCCACCCGTGAGGAAGCCGCTGCCCGTGCCGCTGCCGAAGCAGCCGAAGCAGAAAGAAAAGAGAATGAGCAGACCCTTTTCGGTCGTCGTGCCGATATGGGTGCACCCGCTCCCTCCGCTTTCATCTCCGGAGCACCAGAGAACCTTCTGCATCTTGACCAGCTTGCTTTCCTCCTCTCACCCGCCCTGCGTGAGGATGTCGCCCGCGTCCGTGATATCCGCGCTGCTGCTGCCGAGGCCTCCACCCGTGCCAAGCAGATGGCCGAGGATGGCCGCCCCGAGGAGGAGGTCGCCTCCCTCGCAAAAGAGGCTGCTGAGAAAACAGAGCAGTATGAGAACATCTACGCTCAGGTAGATAATGAACTCGCCGTAGTCTATGTCCGTCTCAAGGAGGATAAGACCTTCATTGATGAAATCGTCCAGCAGGGCATGAAACCCGATGAGCTCCGTACCATCCTGCGTCCCTACTGGGATAAGATAGGTGCTGAACAGGATGCCTTCAAGGCCAAGGTTATTGCCAATATTGATGCCAATGACCCCGCTCAGGCCGAGGCCCGTGCTAAGGCTGCCGCTCAGAAAGAGAAGATAGACAAACTCGTCCGATACATCACCCGTAAGGATAAGGACAATACTAACACCCGCATCAAGGGCCTTGAGGAGCGTATGGCTCAGTTACGTCCTCTCATTTCAGAGAAAGAGGCTGCCGAACTCGATGCCATAATAGCCGAGTGTAAGGCCGACAACGTCCGCCTTAACGCCGCCAAGCAGGAGGAGAAAGAAAAGAAAGCCGCCGATAAGAGAGCAGCTAAAGAAGCCGCTAAAGCCGCTGCCAAGAATGATACCGAAAAGGAAACTAAAAAAACTGATGCTAAGGCATAACGCAGGTGCTTGATTAATTCTCAATTCTCAATTTTCAATTCTCAATTATCCTGAATGGGTCGATTATCCCCGCAGTACATAGATCTCGTAGAACGCTGGCTTAAAGGAGGCCTGAATATCTCCCGTATTCGCATGTCTCCCGACCAGCGTCTCCGTGCTATGATAGTCTATGAGGCCTATCAGGTCTGGCTTACCGATAAGCAGATCCGTGCTCAGGACCTCATCCGCTCCATAGCACAGCGTGAGTATGCCGTCATCCTTGAAAAAGCTTCTGGCGGTGATGCCCGCGCTCAGGAACTCGTCCGTGTCCTCCGTATCACTCCCGATAAAGACCGCACTATAACAGAGATATCCAATGACGTGGCTCTCTTTGACCACCTCGTAGGCCGTTTCTCCGTCTCCACAGAGCATATCGAGCGTGCCAAAGTCCAGGATGCTTCTGATTGGCTTATACGTGAAGGCATGAAGAACGCTGACTCCCGTGCCGTCAAGTCTGGTGCCGAAATCAAGATGCAACTCAACCACAACTTTGAGCAGCGTGACAATCCTGCAGAGCAGATGCCCTCAATGGATATCGGTATCACAGATGATGTCAGCATAATCAAACGTGACCGCGTTAACTATACCGATGAGGAGAAACGTCGTATGGCCCGTAAGTACGGTCTTACCGATAAACAGGTCACAGACCTCATCCAGTCCCCTGATGGTGAATGGCAGATACCAGATGAGCAGCCCGAGCCGGAGCCAGAGAAAGATGTCTTTGATGAGAACCAATGAGTGAACCGCGCTACGTCTATATGAATCCCATGCAGCAACGCATCTACCGCGTTGGTGCAAGGGATTTACGTGTTCTCGGCTCACGTCGTTTCGGCAAGACAGACGGTGTTATAGGCCCCCGTATCTACCGCGTCTCCATGTCAATGCCTGGAGCCACAAACCTCTGGCTCGGCAACTCCCGCAAGCAGCTTTACACCCGTACCGTCCCCGGCACCATTGCCGCCATAGAGCGTTTCTTCGGTCTCAAGGAGGGAGTCCATTTCGGTTGGGGCCGTCCGCCCCGTTTCGCTCAGGAACCCATAGTACGCCCCAAGACCTATGATAACGTCATCTGGTTTGCCAACGGCACCATTTGGCAACTCATATCACTGGCTGTCGTCGGTTCTGCCAACTCCATCACCTGTAACAGTATTATAGGTGATGAGTGCAAGTATATGAGCAAGTCCAAGATAGACGGAGAGATCATGCCTACCCTCTCCGGTATCACACATCCTTACGGCCTTGAGTCCTTCTCAGACCTCAACCCTCTCTACCGTTCTACCTGCTTTGTGTCCGATGCCTCCCTCACTATTAAAGGCAGTTGGCTGGAGCATGAGGAGGAACTCCTCGATAACCATCCCACCCTCGGCCCCTATCAGGACCGCACCTACCGTCAGATTCAGGATGAACTTACAGCCTATGCTGATCGTGTCATGCAGTACAGTGACCTCCTGCGTTCCGCCCGTAAGGATGGCTGCTCGCTCATAGTGTTGCGTAAGGAGCAGATAGATGCCGTCCGCGCTCAGGCACAGGCTATCATGAATCATGAGGGACCCTACCGCATACTGCCCAACTACGGCCCCCGTATCAATAAGGCCGTACTTGCCATGTGCATCTCGCACCACCTCATCACCCCTCAGCAGGCCGAACTTCTTTACTGCCATAAGTACCTCATCACCCCTGAGCAGGATTTTGATATAGCCCGTATCCGTGAGTCCCGCTCCTATCGCCGTTACATAGAGTCACTCCAGAGCAATGCCTTCTGCTTTTTCCGCACCAGCACACTGGATAACGTTGACCTTCTTGGTGAGTCTTATATAGCACGTATGCAGCGTGACCTGCCGCCCGTGGTCTTTGCTATCTCCATACTCAATAAAAAGATGGTCAAGACCAATGACGGCTTCTACTCCAATCTTGACCTTGATAACGTCCACGGTTATATACCTGATGACTGCCCGGCCATAGATAAGAACATAGTACGCCGCAAGACCACCGCCGCCAATGGTGTCACCAATGAGTATGAGACTCCAGACTTTGAGATGCTTAGTGCCTTAAAAGACTGTACCCTTGATGGTGATGTAGTCGATGACCTCCCCCTCTATATCGCCATGGACTACAACGCCAATATCAACTGGGTCGTCACCGGCCAGCTTTATAAGCGTGACGGCTGTGAGTGCCTCAACGTTCTCTCATCTTTCTTTGTCAAGCATGAACGTAAGCTCCGTGAACTTATGGCCGATTGGCACCGTTACTACCGTCCCAAGATGGCCAAGAATAAGGAAGTCACCTACTTCTATGACTCCACTGCCAAGTTCAAAGGCTATGCCATCGCCGGTCAGCAGGACTTCAAGGATGTCGTCATACAGGAACTCACCCGTTTCGGATGGACCGTCCGTGCGGTTGATATGCACCATCCTTATGAGCACGAGGCCAAGCATAAGTATATCAATGAATGTCTGGCCGGAGTCTCCTATCCGGGCATCCGTATCAACCTCGATAACAATGAGGCTCTCTGCGTAGCCCTCACCAATGCCGAGGTCTCCATAGGCTATAAGGGTTTTCGTAAGTGCAAGTCCGGTGAGAAACTATCCGAGAACGCCGATGATGCCGTTCGCCTCGAATTCCGCACTGATGGCACCGATGCTTTTGATACCCTCGTCCTCGGTGTCAAGTTCCATCTTACCAACCTCAGCGGTATGTGTGCCCCGCTACCTTCTCGTCGCTGACTCTACGGCCTCTCTGAATAAAATTTTTGTCCCACCCGCGGGGACCTCCTCTCCTACATTTGTTATCAAAACAATGGTCTTATGGAGAACATCCCTTTTTACTATCAGCCATCCGGTAACAACTACGTCACCAACCCCCTACAGGGCGGTCAGGTGGTGCAGATAACCTTCCCCTCGTCAGACCCCGTACAGGTCTCAATAGACACCCGCCTCTCCAGCGCACAGCCGTGGAGCGTCATGACTCCCGTCCAGGTCACTGGCTCGCAGGTCATCCGCCTGCTCCGTCATGCCGTAGGTCAGCAGTTCCGTCTGCGCTGCCGCGTCCGTCCGTCCGATTGTCAGGGTTCCCCCGATGAACTCGTCCATGAGGTCGAGGAACTCGCACAGCGTGTGTCAGACCTTGAGAATGGTGGCGATTCTCTTGCCCAGCGTGTCACCGATCTTGAAGAGGGTAATGAGCCTCTGCTTCTCTACTTGGAACCTGATTCCGGTTATCTGATGCAGGAAGGAGTAAGCTCCGGTGAGTTCCATATCAACTATGAGACCGGATATCTTGAATTTGAGTCATAATCATTTAAATTGATATAACAATGAGCGCATCTCAGAATGATTCCCCTACTACGCGCAAACCGGTAGGTCGTTTAATTCCCAAGCCCAAGGGAAATTATGATCCTGAATTCAATTATGACATTCTGGATATCGTACAGAATCAGACTGCCGTATTCCAGTCTCTCAAACCTAACAACCTGGGTCATCCCGTTACGGACCATATCTGGTGGGTAAAGCTGTTTGACGTTGCCGAGGCTATTCGTGCGGCTCTCAGTGGTGATGCCCCCGAGGCTCAGGGTGCTGATAACGTTGCTTTTCTTATGGCTGTTGATAAAGATGGTCTGCCTTGCACTATCAAGCCAAAGGACCTTGTTGATTACGTCATTCAGCACGTACTGGAGTATGACCTCATGGCCACATCTCTCACCGTCAACCAGCAGCAACAGGAGCAGCAGGAACCGTAAACTCTCAATTCGTAGGTCCGTATGAGACACTTAAATAACAGTAAGCCGCTGGCCGTCACCGTCAGCTATCCGCCACCAAACACCTTTATCAAGATAGTGGCGCAGGATAGCATGAGTACCACGCAGTTCTACCGTCCTACGGCAAACGAGTGGTACCCAGACCATACTCATGCCCCCATGTATGATGACGGACAGTGTGTCGATGGTCCGCTCCGTCTCCGTCCTCAGTGGATGGTGGCAGACCCCGACCATATCATAGATCCCTCGGCCCTCTCGCCTACGGTCTATTGGTATGTAAACGGCCAGCAGATAACCTCTACCAGCCCCTCTTCCGATTATTATGTTGACTCAGACCAGCTTATAGTACGTAAGAACCTCACACACCTCACTCCCGCCACCATCTATTGCGAGTGTCGCGTCACTGACCCCCGTACCAGCACGCCGCTGGTGTTGTCAGATACCATCACCCTTGTGGCAGTGCTCCATGCCGATGAGCAGTGGTGTGTCGAGCTTCTCTCTGCCCGCACCCGTCATCACCACCCCCTCTCCTCACCCTCCACACAGTACTCCTTTGTAGGTGAGGCCCGCCTTGGCTCTGCCATCAAGACAGCCGATGTCGCCTGGTTCTGGGATTACAGTCTTGACAACGGTGCCAACTGGTCTGCCGTCACACAGGATAAGTATTGGTATGTCAGCGGTCTTGGTACCAGCACTCTGGTCATTGATGTGGACTACGTGGATTCCATCTCCATACGTTGTCGCATCAATACAGAGGCCTCCTCTGTGGCCCCCGATATCGCCGCCATGGCTACCGGCTCAATCTCATGGCTCTATCCTGATCTCCGCCCCTACGTCTATTCGCTCGGTGGTGATAAGGTCATGTCTGATACCACTGAGATGACCTTCGGTCTTATGGTACACCGTGGCAAGCAGCCGGACCTCACCCTTGCGCAGCAGCGTGACTGGCTCCTCTGCTCCTGGGTGCTGCGCCAGCAGGGCTCTCAGCAGACTCCCGTCCACCTTGACTCGTCCGATGTCATTGTCACTGTGCCTGACACCCGTCTGCGCAGTAACAACGCCACCAAGTATATAGTTGATCCCAACGTCATCTTCCGTGGCCCCTATGATGCCATGATAACCTCTGGTAATGATGTCATGCAGACCTCTGCCGGTGATGTCATGTTTATGCGTAACTAAAATGTCAAACCCTATAAACAAGTACAACAATGAGTAAAGCAAAACCACTGCCCGCCGGAGAAACCATCTCCAAGGTGTATGTTCTTACGGCACAGGGCTCACTCGTTGAGGCTACTCCAGAGCAGGTCATGGCTATCCTCCAATCCGGAGGTGTGTTGCTCACAGACCAACTCGAAAGCCTCAAGTCCTCTGTCGAGGCACTCTCTGACCTCTATGGCCATAACGTTGAGGGTTATGTCCGTGTTGCCGGCATCTCTGATCCCGCACTCAGTTTCAAGACCTACTCACGTGGTGTAGGTATGGAGTCTGTCTTTGATGCTCTTCGTCCCGTTCTGGTTGAACGTGGTACTGGTAAACCCCTCCATGTCCTCAACCCCCTCAATTGGTATGTTGACCAAGGTGGCCATCCTGTCTCTCTCGATGGCTCTGACGGTGACTGCTACATCACCAACATAGTTGACCTCTATGAGATTAGCGGTAAAGTCACAGTAGGTGGTGTCGTCTATGACGTATTCCTCCGTTCACGTACCATGTTTGAGTGGCAGGGTCACTCCGCCAAGCATATCAAGCCTTTCGGTCTCAGCCCTGACAACGTGGTTGCACACCTCAACTCAGAGACCAATAAGACTGAGATGCGCTCCGTCTGCAACCCTTCATTTAACGGCTCATACACCGCTATGACCGGCCTTGAGGGTAAGTTCGTCTATTCAGGCGTAGGTGATGGTGTCACAGACTCGTATGATGGCTCTGCCTCTATCTTCGGTGGTGCTGGTGGCTTGCAGACCACAGACCTTGACCTCCCCACCGGCGAGCAGTACGCCATGAATCTCAACGCTGATCCTACCAAGACCGAGCCATTCTTTAACGAGCACGCCCGTGCCGTCGAGATCATGACCGGTCATATCATTGCAGAGGGTGGTACCTTCGATGCTCACCGCTCATCTCTAATGGGTTCCGGTAACAGCAGTAATGATGCTGTGTCGGCCAACAGTTTCCTCGCCTCGAACACTGCTGCCGTCAACGGCGCACGTTACGTAGGCTCTGACGGTACCACCGTCCGTTACGCCGCTCTCAGCCGTACCGGCTTTGCAGGTGGCTCCACCTATCTGGGTCAGATGCTCAACTCTTGGAGGCAGCCGTGGAAACTCTTCGAGCGTCAGCGTGTCATGATTTATGCTCTCCAGAACAACATTGCAGAGCTCACCTGGTTCGCCTTTGAGGGCAACCTCTACAAGTGGCGTCATGTCGATGGCTTCGCCGGTCCGTCCGAGGGTGCCATGACCTGTGTCATCTGGAAGATGTTCTCCTGCAAGTTCGCCTCTGGCAGTGTCGATCCTACCACCGGTTCATCCGTTGCAGGCAACCGTATTGACTTCCTCTTCTCAACCGCCCTCTACCGTGGCTGGCAGACCGATGTCGCACCCTCACGCTGGGTCAGCGGTCTCATCTTCACCGAGGACAGTTCTGGTACCTACAAGGCCTACTATCAGCCTCTGCAGGCTAACATGCTCAAGTCTCCCACCAATGAGAATCTCTCCACCTCCACACCTCTGGAGTTTGAGAGTGCCTATGACTATCTTGGTGAGATTACAGGCAAACCTGAGGGCTACCGTAAGGACTATAATGACAGGTGTATCTTCCTGGCTAAGAATGCTGCCAATGCTACCGGTGGTGGCTTGCATACTTACGTGTGCGGCTATAACTGGTTCACCGGCTCCAACGCCTCAGCAGGCACCCGTTCTGTCCGTGGGTTCCGTCGTGGTAGCAGCGCTCTCAGTTCATCCCTGTCCCCGTTTTCGTTGGACGCTTACAATTCGCCCTCGCGTTCGGTCTCGAGCATCGGTTTCGGCACCTGTGTTCAAATCGCAGGTGACTTCCCGGAGTAGTCGTTATCCGCGGGCCTCTGGTCCGCGCCCCACGCAGGTGTGAGCCATTTATTCGCACCTGCATAGCATTCGCGGTGGCGGATTATGAATAGGGTGAAAGACCCCGCCACCGCGCCTCGCTGGGAGGCACAAAATCCCATGCCGGAGGCATCAACCCCGCCAAGTGATAGTAGCGGTCTCCGGTGAAGGTTGACCCCATGAAGCGTCATGGTGGAAAATGGCGGCTGCAATATTCCCGTTCTGTCCGTGGGTTCCGTCGTGGTAACAACGCTAACAATTCGAACCTGTCCCCGTTTACGTTGAACGCTAACAATTCGCCCTCGAATTCGAACTCGAACATCGGTTTCGTAACCATTGCGCCAATATAGGCCCTACCTATATACACTGATCTTCTACATAGCCGTGCGTGCACGGTTTGGAACATCTTAATAAGTCCTCATGCCTTGTGTGTTGCCTTCGGGCCGGACTCAGGGAAGAGGCAGTTGCAGAGCCAGCTCATACCAGGGAGCAGACATTTCTTACAGAGGGAGCAGGAATCCCGTCCGACAACACAGTATAAGTGGGTTGTAGGACGCGGGGATAGTCAGAACCCCCGCAATCGGCGCACACAGGTGACTGGACCTTTAAACAGTATAATCCGGATTTCCGTAAGGCGGTCCATGTAGAGAGTATTAACTGAACATAACGGTATAATGAGAAAGAGTACACGTGCCTATATATATGACAAACAGAACCTCCAGCAGGCCTGTTACGTCTCCTACCGCGGCAAGTCAAAGCGTCAGCGGCAGAAACCCGAGGTGCGTGTCATTATGGATGACATACCTACATTTGCGGACACCAAGATGTCACAGATCCGCTCAGGTACCTATCAGGTTGGGGCATATCGTCACTTCCCGCTTCGTGACCGCAAGAAAATACGTCCCATCTCTGTCCTTCCTCAGGATGACCGTTGTGTTCAGAACCTCTACAAAGGGGCTTTTGAGCCTCTCGTGCTCCGTCAGGTCACAGATGACATGTGTGCCGGTCTGCCCGGTCGCGGTGTCACCGCCCGTGACCCTCGCTGGAGCGTAGTCAGTAAGATGAAGCGTGCCATACGCTCCTCTGGGTGCGTCTATATATGGCAGGGTGACATCTCCAAGTATTATGATAACGTGCGTAACGTCATAGCCATGCGTTTCATAGAGGGTATCATACATGACCCCGTGGTACTCGGCCTCTTCCGTCAGCACCTCATGCAGATGCGCACGCTGGCCATCGGCGATCCCTGGTCGCACCTCATCGCCAGCCTCTACATGGCTCCGCTGGTACGTTATCTCAAGCAGAATGGGGCCAACCTCATCAACTTTGCCGATGATTTCTTCTGCTGGGCAACCACCAAAGAAGAACTCTGGCGCATACGTCGTCTGGCGCAGGACTTTGCCATACGCACCCTGCGTCTTCATTTCAAACCCTCCCAGATACGCCGCATGGACTCTGCTCCCGTGCGTTTCTGCGGGTTTGTTTTCTATCCTAACGGAAAGGTGTTCCTCACCTCCGATACTAAGAAACGATATGTCCGTACCCGCCACCGTAGCCGCAGCGTAGCCAGTTACAACGGAATGCTCTCTGTCTGCAACTCACGCCACCTCCGCTATAAGGTCGAGTATCACGATAATAACCGTCACGTAGCATGAGTGTCAAGAAATCAACCCGTTTCGCCGGCTATCCCCGTAAAGCCGATATGCTCATAGGTAAGCGTCAGACTATTGTCGATACCCGTGAGCGTGTCTCTACTCAGAAAGACACCCTTGGTGAGGCCTACTTCGATGTGCAGGCCATCGTCGAGGGTGAAGGTCTCGTCCGCTATAACACCGGAGCACGCCTGCTGGTCGAGGAGCTCCGCACCCATGAGCTCCCCTGGCGTGATGCTGTCATAGAGAAAGACTGGCGGGGACTCTACTTTCAGGGCACTGTCTATACAGTCGAGGAAGAGGAGGCCCTCATACGTCAGAAAATAGGACTCACAGAATATTAACCGCATACATTAACCACAAAATCATAAAACAAATGGAACAGCAAAAATTTTCAGAGCGTCAGGCTCTCGGACTCCACAAGTTCACAGGCAGTAACCGTGGCCTTTACTTCATGAATGAGGAGCGCATAGTGAATCCCAACCCCGAGTATGATCCCCAGGCAGAGGACGGCCCCGCCGCTCAGGAGACCATCGTAGAGTATCAGTATGATGTCTATGACATATCTGATACCCGCCTGCCTCATAACGTCAAGGATGAGGTCATCAGTGACCGTTATCCTTTCGATGAGGAACACAAGCTCCTCCGTAAGACTCTCGCCAAACTCCTCAAGGAAAATGACCTCTATGACGCTGAGGCATATCAGGAGTTTAAGGATTATAACGAGTTCGTTGAATCCGTAAACGCATAATGCTATGTCCGCGCCCTCCATTTCCAACCATTTTGCGTTGACCGCCCTCAAGGATGGAGTCTCCCTCACCGGCTCGCTCCGAGTCGCCGGAGCCCTCTCCCAGAACTACAACGTAGTCACGCACAACGCCGTCCCGGACTGGAAAAACACCCCCTCAGCGCGTCCCACCATCTACCCCGTGGTCCGCAAGGGTGCCTCATACATACCCAACAGCGCATTCTCATCGCGTCAATGGTACTACAATGAGGTAGAGATACTGTTTGATGCCAACGGCCGTTCCATCAACTACCTGGATTCGGCCAATGACCCGCTCTTCCAGTCAGGCACCATCTCTGTCGATTTGGCCGGAGTCAACTACGTCCTGCCCGCCCTCACCGTCATAGGCAACCTTGCATCTGACAGCAACCTTGACCTTGACTCCATCGCCTTCCGCGGCTCCACCGAGCTCGTTGCTGGCAGCACCATCGCCTTTGAGGCCAGTGTCGATGTCAAGATCTCGCAGATGACCACCCAAGGCTACCTCGGTCAGGTAACGCCCGAGAGTGCTATCATCAGTCAGCCCGGTCAGAACGTACAGCTTACGGCTGCCCTCTATGGTGAGGATGGTGCTGTCATCAGCACCAACCTCTTCTGGGTCAAGTGGTTCAATGCCGCCACCAATACTGAGATTTCCTCTATCAGGAATAACAAGACACCCACCGTCTATGAGAACTCTGATGACGGCACCCCGTCAGTAGTTGATAACCTCGTCCTCCGTTGTGATTTCTTCTCAGACAGCGGCTATACCAACCGCATAGCCACTGCCTTTGTCTCGGTCGATGACACCCAGGATCCGGAATTCCTCTACATCTCGTTCAACAACGGTTCAAGTGACTATTCCGGTCAGGTATCTCCCGGTGAGACAGTGACCATCAACGCCTGGGTCGCCACCATGGATGATCCCACCGCCATTAATGCCGGTTACACTGCCTTCGCCCTTACCCTCTATGACGGCCAGCAGGAGGTCATTCCCTCTTCTGCCAGCGGTTATCCGTCTGTCACCGTCACAGACCACAAGGCCACCTTCCAGATGCCGTATGACTTCATAGCCGCTCACGGCTATAAGATATCCGGTTTCATCGCTGCCACCTGATACACCGTCAGCCCTTCACCCCGCTCCGCACCGAACGTCCATTCTCGCGTCACGGTGCGGAGCACTTTTTGTCCCATTTCCACTCGTCCTGAATAATACTTTTACTACGTAAATAAATCTCGCTGCCCCGTTTTGCCTATATGCAACCCCAGATAAGTAACACCTTTGCCGTCTCAGCCCAGAAACCGGCTGTAAGCGTTGATCATATCAACAATTACTATCTGCTCACGGCTACCCGTACCGTCCCTGCTGTCAATGACCCCGGCTGGGTGCTCGTGGCACCTGGTGGCCAGATTCCGGTTCCCGTCACCGCCACTCCTTATCTCTGGCACAAGGCCGTCACCATCCTTACTGATGGTACGGAACTTGACCCCTACGTGGAGTTTGGCGGCTCGCTCGGCCAGAACGGCATAGACTATGACCTGGTACCGTCACACTCCACAATCATCCATAAGGAGGATGACTCCTATGATCCTACTCAGGTCTCCTGTGGTCTCATCCTCCGTAATGCTGATGGTACCGCAACACAGCAGAACACCGTCCCTGCAGGTTACTCCGTACAGGTCAGCATAGACAATGCAGCAGCTTCCTCCTATACTCTCGGCACCAACATAGCCACGGCAAACCACACCGTCATCAGCTTCATCCTCAAGTACGGCTCCATCGTCATAGAGCGTCATGACATCCGTGTGTTCACCGAGGGCTCTCAAGGCCTCCAAGGTCGTGGTATCTACTCAATGGATACCCGTTTCAAGGCCAATGCCACCGGTACAACCCCCGCTTGTGCCTCTGATACCGACTGGGCTGGTTGGTCAACCCTCAGTGCTGCTGGTTATTCTTCTGAGAATAAATACCTCTTCCGCTGTGTCCGCACCGTCTATCTGGAGTCTGACGGTACCTACTCTAATCCCGAGTTCGTCATAGACGGCCCTACCGTCTGGGGACATGATGCCGAAGATGTATATGCTGTAGATCTTACCAATCAGTCTGATATCATACCCACAGATTCTGAGAGTAAGACTACTGGGCAGAGAATCCTCTCTACAACAATACGTCTCTATAAAGGTGCAACGCCGCAAACTATAAACAAACCCACGGGCGACCATCTCAAGATAGCAGGTATCGCGCCAGTTGTCAGTCCTGACTCCAACACCGCTACCGGTTATACCCTCACCTGGACTATCCCGGCTGCTACCACCATCAGCTTTGAGAAACTCAGCATAAAGATAGATGCCAATAGTGATTTCTCCGCCGTGTTCTCTCTGGCTAAGGTCAAGTCAGGTGCAGCGGGAGAAAGTCCTACCGTCTATCAGATACTCCCTTCTGCCGACCAGTATAACGTTGCGCGTGACGGTAATAACTACGTTCCCTCCACCGTCAGTCCCGTCTGTGGCTATGTCAAGAAAAAAGGCAGCACTACAACAATCGTCAATGAGGTATCTGCTGACTTTGACAGTCTAAACCTCTATTTCCGTCGTAAGAGCCGCAGCACCGGCACCTGGGAGGACGGCCTCTATTACAAGTATGCCGATAAGAAAACAGAGAAACTCGTCAACCTCTCTGTTGCTGACTTCAAGGAGATTCAGTTTGTCATTGCAAATGATGTCTCTGGAGCCAGTGTTCAGGCCGGCAATCTCGGCGGGATACTTGACATAGAGTCCATCCCCATCGTCGCCGACGGCCGGAGCATAACCGGTCCTGCCGGCCGTGGTGTCAAGAGCATCGTCAGCCGTTTCAAGACCACCACCTCCGATACGGCTCCCGCCGTCCCCGCCTCACTTGAGGACTGGGCCGGCTGGTCAACCCTTGATGCCGTTACCTATAACGCCACCAATAAATATCTCTGGCGTTGCACCCAGATCATCTACCTCCTGCCTGATGGCACTGATGATACCCCCGAATACTCTATAGACGGTCCCTCAGTCTGGGGTCATGAGTCTGTAGATCCATTCACCGTTGACCTCTCTAACGAGTCCGATGTCATACCCACAGACTCCGCAGGCAAGACCACCGGACAGGTGGTCATCACCACCCGTCTGCGTTTGTATGAGGGTGCTACGCTCAAGACCATATCCCGTCCGGACCCGACCACTATACAAATAGCAGGTATCACGCCATCAGTGTCTCCTGGCACCTCTACGTCATCCTATTATGACATAACATGGACTATTCCTGCTAACACTACAATAAGTGCAGACCGCTATGAAGTCACCTTTACACCCAAGACCAACTACAGCGTAGTATTCTCTGTGGTACGTGTAAAAGGAGGTGCCAAGGGCGACTCTCCCGCTGTTTATCAGCTTAAACCCTCAACAGATCAGTTCTCTATAAGCCGTACTGATGCTAATGGCTATAATCCTGCTACCGTCCAGCTCAAGTGCGGATATGTCAAGATTCAGGGTACGGATACAACCATCGTAGCAGATAGCACAAGTGCTTTTGACGGTTATCAGATTTATTTCCGTCGTAAAAAACGTGTTGATGATAGTTGGGATTACAGCAACAATTCTTTCCGCAAATACACTACAGCCAATTATAACTCATACCTCAAAAGCATAGATGTATCCCTTTACAAGGCCGTAGAGTTTATTATCTGTAGCAACTCCTCTGCCACTATCAGCGATCCCAATGAGAACTACGCCAATGTCATAGGTCTGATAGACCGTGAGGTTGTTCCAATAGTAGCCGATGGACGGGTTGGTAACACCGGTTCTACAGGTAATGGTATCTCGTCAGATCAGTTCTTCTATTGCCTTACTCCTACTCAGGTTCCTCCATCAACAGAAAATCTTGACGTAGAGCACGGCTGGTATGAGAAAGGTTCTCAAGGTTGCCCCACCTACCCCACACAAATGCAGTCATTCCTGTGGGAGTGTGAGTACATACAATACACCACCAATCCCAACCTCAACCAGAAAATCCTGCGCCTCAGCAGTTTCTATAATCTGGCCATCCGTCCTCAGTTGCTGCGTAACACCGCGTTTGACGGAGACCTCTCGGAGGCATGGACTAATCTTACCAATGGTAAGGTCAACCCGGAGGCTATAGGGGCCTGTGCCGGTTATCAGTGTGAACCTTATGATAGGCCTGTAGATTATTGTGACTATCTTACTCAGGTGGTCTATCATCAGAATCCCAAGGATGGCCGTGTGCTTAGACCATCCACATGGTACACTCTTTCTTTTTATTCACGTCTCCGCCGTTTCGTGAATGTAACCAGTAACGAGTATGGATTCTCTGACCAGTGGTATCCTATTTATTTGCGTAAAGGCCGTTATCGTATAGTGGTTAATGGGCATTGCTCCGCTGCTGCCCGTGCTGCTGCACAGCCGGTCAGTCTGCGTGCTTATCTCTTCGGTCCGCAGGGTTCAGGTTCCGGATGGAATACCCATCGTATTGCAGAGATTAAGACTGAATATGATTCTACAAAAGAAAGTGACATACTTGAGGTAGGTGGTGATTACTGGCTCATATCAGATCATACCGTTCGTATTACATCACAGCAATATGAGGCTCTCTCTGAGCAACAGAAAGCTCTCTATGAATGTTTTGACCCTGAGGGGACCTATTCAATAGGTTTTTACGCTTTCAAGGATCAGGGTCAGGGTGGTGCTGCTGGTGAGACTGTAACCGTCAACTGGTGGTATATCAAGTCTGAGGATGATAGTAACCGCATTGATGCCTACTGCTATCCTGGAGTAGGCGATACCGCCGAGCAGATGTTTGTTGATGGCATAGCTAAGGCCGTACCCTATGACTGTCAGTCCAATTTTTATCTTGCTAATGATGAGGCTCATGCTGATTCACAAGGATGGACTCGTCATTACCTCACCTTTAAGACTCATTCCTCTTTTGAAATCACCTCAGGTAATAATCATTGGACTCCGGATACAGCACGTCAAATCCTGTTCCGTATCTATCGCACCTGGGTAGAGATAGGTAAGATTAAATTAGAAGAAGGATTCCTCCCTACAGATTGGTGTGAGATGGAGGATGAATCCATCACTGACTGCACGCATAACCCTCGGGGTACATGGCAATCCAGTGCTGAACATCAGTCAGACCCTGAGAATGCAACCTATTACTATTGTAACGGGACACGTGATGTGGTTCAGGCGTTGGCTGGCGCAGGTACAACCTTAAAGAAATACTGGCGTTTAAAGCATCGCACCTCTGCTGCAGGTTATTCTAATAGCGTTCAGCCGTATCTGGATCCTGAGCATTGGGAAGAGGCCGTACATTTCAAGTTTGTGGTCGTTGATGCTATGTTTGCCGAGGAGATAAACTCTGCCAACATTATAGCCCAGAAAGTACGTGTCTATAACCAGGCACGTAACAAGGCTCTTATCATTGACCCAGGAGAGACCTATCCCTTCCAGATGGGTCCCGTAGGTTCGCCAAACGTCAAGATAGACATAGACGGCAAAATCACCGCCTCCGGAGCCGATATCACCGGAAAAATAACGGCCATCTCCGGTAATATTGGTGGTTTTACCATATCTGAGAATCTTATATCAGCCGGCACTAATGCTAAAATGACTTTTGGCTCCAATAATGCCTCTGCAGGAGTATTCTTAACTTCTTTTGGTAATGTTTCCACTTCAAAAAAAGTAACAATTAACGCGGGTGTCAACGATTACGAAGAAAGTTTGGTAACATTCGGCTATAAAGAGAATTCGCGTATAAAAATAACCATAGCAAACAGCCTTGTAGATAGTAATAATCAGTACAAAAACTTTTTTGCTGCTAACGTCCTTGATGTTGCATATCATTCACGTATGGCTACCAACCATCAAAATAGATATGGTTTCCAATACGGAATGATTGGCAACGGTCATATTGTTATGGATGGCATAGTCGAAGGAGTAGCCTGTGATTTGATAACTTTTAGTCAAGCTAATAGTATTCATTTGATTAAACCTCCTTTGTATAGTAATCGTATCATTGTCAATTCAAATAATAATCGTGGTTGTTATATTGTATTACCTGATATAAAATCAATGTTTTCAACCATTGGTCGTGATTTCTTCCTTGATAATCCTACTAATCCTTCTTTGTTTACCTTTAAGATGGATATAGTGAATGTTGGCAATAATTATCATATTGGTGTTTTTGGCCGGGCACGCATTCAAGTTTCTGCTGATTATTATCCTTTTAATAGAAACGAATATCCTTTACTCTATTATTGGGGCTCTCTACTTACACCGAATTATGATTGGGCCTTTAGTGTAGCACCTAAGAGAAGATTGTCCGTCTTGCTTATTTACGATGCTTCTGCCGATGATCAGTATAAATACACGGCTATGTTGGAATACGACAGAGATACGGTTTACACACCTCCTTCATATTGATGATTATGAAAATTAATTTTGAAAACGTAAAGATCTACACCGACATCACCCGAAAGAACTTTTTCGAGGCCGATGTCAAGGAACAGATTGCCGATGTAATCTATAAGCACGGCAATGGTATAAGAGCTCATGCACTGGCTCTCAAGATATACAACTCCAAAGGAGAGACAGAGTTTACTGATGATGAGGTCATAATGATTTCTCAGGCTGCCGAGAACTTCTGTACTCCCAACTTTATAGATGCCATTCAGGAAATCCTTAACATTAATAAGGAACCTGAATCATCTGATGCTATTCACATTGAAAACTAAACCTCATGCCAAAAGTAACCGCCAAGTACTTCAAAGAGGCCGAATTCACCCGCCTAACGCCCCCCTGCTCCCTGCAGGATATGGACCAGACCACAATGAACATGGCCGATGCCATGCGTGAAATCTGTGGTTTCCCTCTCATCGTCACCTGTGCCTACCGCTCCCCAGAATGGGACCTGGCTAAGAAACGTAGCGGCTCCGGTCCGCACACTCACCGCACCGCCCTTGACTTCCGTTGCACAGACAGTGCCAAGCGTTTCGCCATAGTGGCTGCTGCCATTCAGGTCGGATTCCGCCGTATCGGCATCGGTAAGAACTACATCCACGTTGATAATGACACCACCAAGCCGCAAGGCCTCATGTGGCATTACTACGAGACATAAAATAGCGAGCAGATAGCAAGCATTTCTATTTTCATATTGTAAGGTTATGGATAATACAGTCTGATCTGATTATCAATTATGAATTAGGTTTTGTAATTAGTTAGTGTCTGCTGTTCAGGTACTCTCTGATTGCAGCGTATGGAGGCCGTCCGTGAGGATAGCCTCCTTATCGTTTCTCATATTGTCCCACCCTCCGCGCCGTCGGTAAGTACCTTTGGTTATATAAAAAAGTTGTCCCACTTATGGCAAAACAAGCAGATAAAACCGCTACTGATAACGCCCGTGTCCGTGACATCATCCATCGCGTCTCCTACAAGGAATTCTCCAAGTATGCCCGTCAGATGGTAAACAAGGGCTATATAGCTCTCACACCGGGTCGTCATATCGTGCCCAATGACAGCACAGACATCTCATGGGGAGCCTTCATCTCCTCCTCTCTGCACGCTCATAGCCCCAACTCCCGTGTCGGCTATCCCGTCCTCTATTTCCCTGAGGGTAATGAGGTTACAGCCGGTACTGAGAAAAAGGGCACAGAAAACCTGGGTTACATAGAGTGGGGTTACGGCAATACCCTGCCCAATATCGTCTCCATGCTGGTTCATCTGCTGCCATACACCGCCTCCGGAATCAAGTTCAATACTGACCTTTGTGCAGGCCTCGGCCCGCAGCCTATGTATGACATATCACAGTATGTCGGCGGTAATGTAACCACCCGTTTCATTCGCTACAAGGATGCCGGCACTTTCCTTCACGGCCAGATTCAGGATAAGCAGCGTGAACTCCTGCGTCTGCAGGCCGCCTGGGGTAACATGGATCTTGACCTCGGCATGGAGCCCGATGACACCGTACCTGCCCATCCCAAGGATGATAAACCCATCAAATTCACGGCCGATGCCGAGGATACCTACAATGACCTTGTAACATCACTCCGTGATCAGATAAGCAAGCTCAAGTCCGCTCTTGAGGCCTGGGAAACGACCAACCCTCTCGTACAGGATTTCCTTGAGCGTAACAACCTCCCGCAGACTTGGCTCTCACTGGTACTTGATCAGGAGTTGTTCAATATATGCTTCCCTGAACTTCTGCTCAACCAGCAGGACATAGACCCCGACACCAATAAGCCTGTCAAGACTGAGAAGTGGAAACCCCGTGTAGTAGGTATCACCTACCGTCCCTGCCATACCACCCGTCTGGAACGTATGGATAAGTTCGGGCATATCAACTACGTCTATTGCTGCAACCGCTGGCTTGACCCTTGGGGCCGCAGCACCATGCCGCGTGACAGTGTGATAACAGCCGTTCCCGCGCTCAATACCGCCTCACCCCTTGAGTCCCTCAAATCCAAGATACGTGAGGCCCGTGAAAAGAAAGTCTCCACAAAGGACCGTCCCACCCGTTTTGTGCTGCCCTCCGCCTATCCGTCCGAGGGCCGTCCTTACTACCCCACCCCCGCATGGTGGAGTATCTTCGGTGGTGACATCTATGAGTACCTCTCAACTATCATATCAGACCGCCTCTCACGTAAGCGTAACAGCAATATCATAGGCCGTGTCATCTATTTCAATCAGGATTACCTGGCACAGCTTTACCTCAATGAGCAAATCTCCGGAGACCCTGAGAAACAGGCCGAGTATCGTGACCAGCTCTACTCACAGATCAACACCTGGCTCTCCAACCGCAACAATGCCGGTCAGTCCCTCCTGGGTTTCACCTTCACCGGGTCTGATGGTAAGGAGCATAAGAGCTTTGAGATTGTAGAGATTGAGGCCAACAGCAAGAGCACCGCCGATGCCAATGAGAAAGAGACCGCCGAGATTGCCTCTATCGTCTTTATGTCAATGGGTCTCGATGCCCGCCTCATGGGTTCTACCCCGGTCTCCGTAGTCAGCGGTGGCGGTGGATCAGACCTCCGTGTTCGCTATCTGTTGCGTCTCATCCTCAAGTCACCCGCCCAGAACATAATGCTCAAGCCGCTTGAGGTCATCTCCCGCTATAATGAATGGGACCCCCGCCTCGTATGGCAGGTGCAACGTGAGGTCATGACCACCCTTGACCGCAGCAAGACCGGTGTAACCGGAGCCGCTGCCGATGATATCACCTCCAATCAGTAAACCTCTCCTCGCTATATGGCACAAGGATTATTGCTTTCATCAGGATCCCCGCTTATAGGCTCACCAATCGTCTATCAGGTACAGGCCGCCGTCATAGCCGGTGAGTGCGCGTTCCACCGCGTCAAACTCACCGTGACCGCCGTACTTGAAGGTGATCCCGTGTCTCGTCAATCCGTCTCCGTCCTCTCCTCACCGGCAGAGAGCGGTGAGACCCTCAAGTTTGACATCTCTTCCTGTCTGCGTGCCGTTGCCGAGAACTTTGAGCATTCCTACACCCCGCCCCAGAACGGCTACCC
Source organism: Bacteroidaceae bacterium (assembly GCA_045586125.1). GTDB lineage: Bacteria > Bacteroidota > Bacteroidia > Bacteroidales > Bacteroidaceae > Colenecus. The sequence continues at coordinate 87,960 of JAZMZT010000218.1, forward strand.
CCGTATCTGTTACAAACTCTCCGCATGTGATGAGTATATGCAGAACGGTGAGACTCATGACAACGTAGGTGTCGTCAACTCTCCTGCCGATGGAGTCACACCCGCCTGGTACTACAACATCATGGGTGCCTTCTCTGACCTTGAACGTCTGCTCTCCCCGTCTGCAGGCCGCAGCATACAGCGTCTCTCCCGCAAGCCCTCCTCCGCCTTGGAGGTGGTAGCCGTAGGTGAGTCCGTCGTGGTACCGCAGTCCTACGCCACCGCCCAGACCTGTGAGGTTGTCTCTGCCGGTCCTACCGTACAGGTGGCCGATGTCACGCAGGGCATGAGCGGAGTCCAGAACCTTGCTGGCCGTCAATTCTACGTCATCCCTGCCGCCTCAGACCGTTATGAGTTCCGTTTCGTCAACGGATTCGGAGTGCTGGAGAGCATCTCCGTACACAGTCTGCGCCGCTCAGAGATGAACGTAACTACCGAGGAGAATATCCGCGCCATCCAGGAGCAGTTCGCCTCCATGTCCCGCGCCAGCGTCCATAAGAGCAATGACTATGAGGTTTGGAAACTCTCTTCCGGTCCGCTCAACCCCGATTGGCAGAGTTGGTTCATGCACGAGTTCCTCATGTGCTCTCAGGCCTGGATCCACGTCGGTACCGCCTGGATACCCTGTCATATACTCCCCGATGAGACCGTCACCGGTCTCAACCGTGTAGATAATGACATCTGTGAGACCCTTTTCTCTGTGCGTCTTGACATCAATGGCTCACCCCTTCAATCACTGACAGTTTAATTCATTCAAAATAATGCAACACGTCATTCATCTCTCTTTCAAACCGCTCATCAGCCTGCTCAATAGCTGGTTCGGTTCTATTCCTCGGCTCATAGCAGCTTTCGTCGGCATGATATGGGCCTATCTGCAACCCACCTTCCCCTACGCCTTGGTATGCGTTATGGCCGTAGTCATAGACTGCATCACAGCAGCCCGTCTCAACCGCCGTATCAAACGCCACTTCCCCAACTCCAAGGCCGATGGTAAGATCAAGTCCGCCCGCATGAGTAAGATGGTTCAGGATCTGCTTGTAGTATGGCTCTGCATCCTCTTGGCTACCGGTGTCGATGAAAAGCTGCTTGGTCATTTCGGGGGGCTTCACCTGGGTCAGTACGTAGCAGCCATCTTCGTGGTCTGCACCGCTGTCAGCATACTGGAGAATGAGAGCAGTTGCAACGGTGCCGCCTGGGCACGTCTGGCACAGAAGATAGTAGCTAATAAGGTATCCCGTCACATAGACATCCCCGAGGATGAACTTGACCGCATCCTCCATGAGCACGCCAAGGAGAAAGAGAAATCCGCTTCCAAGGAAACTCCGGAGACCTAACTATCAACTCTTAACTGTTAACTGTAAATGAAACATCGTCTCTCAGTAATACTTGAGCATTGGGCCACCCTTTACAAGCCAATCTCGCATAAGCCGGGTAGGGGTGGCAAAAAGGCCTTCTACCGCATACACACCATCAATGACAATTCGGAGTTTATGCGTAACCAGAACGTCTGTGCCTCACCCTGTATGGCCTATTCCATCCTTATAGATGCTGAGAGCAGCAACAGCAAGGCCGTCAACTACGCGCACACCATCTACTTCCTCTCACGCGCCGTAAGCAGCACCCTTGCTACCACCGCCCGTCAGGATGACGAACTTGCTGAGGATATCCACTCAGAACTTGACAACTACGCCCAAGACCTTCTCTATTACCTCTCACGGGTAAAGGCCACAGGACTTTGCCCCGTAACAGACCAACCTTTCGCAAAAGATGTAGTAGCAGCTCTTAACGGCCTTAATATAGACAAAGCCGAATGGGCCTCCATTCCTATCAAATACGGAAACTGGAACATCCTCGGCATTCAGATAGAGCAGGTAGTACCTCGTGTCTCCTGCATCAATCCCAGTGACTATAACATCCCGGACCCAAAACCTTGATAATTATGGAACAGATTGAATTTCAAGAACCCTGTTGTATAGAACGTAACCTGCCGCGTCTCTTGACTCCCGGCAAGGTTCTCGTATGGCATACTAATGGAGATATTCTCTTTAGTCATATTATGAAATCTTTGGCCTGTCTGGCCGGTAACGCTCTCCATGTCACCATTGCCACTCCGGTACTTGACATGCCTATGATCAATGACCTCATGTGGTATCAGCGTAACGGCTGGCTCAAGCAGCTTACTGTCCTCACCAGCATAGACCAGAGTGGTCTCATCAACGGTGCCTTCCCCATTGATTTTCCTCGTGCTGCCTACAACCACAAGAGCATAGACAGTAGCTTGCTTCTCATAGAGGGAGAGCAGAGCACTGTAGTGGTTCAAGGTCCGCTCCACGGCAAGATAACCGGATTCCTGGAGTCCTTCATCTCCTACCGAGGCTCAGACCCCGACCAGATAAACCAGTTCGCCGCTCCCGTCCGCTCCCGTATCAGTATGCTCCAGAAAGCGGCTGCACGTAAAAAGAAGTAGTAGCTATGGCCGTTCAGTTGGAAGAGCCGCGCAGGCCCATGAATGTAGTGTTAAGGTCGTTCGCTCGTCAGGCCGTCCAAGCCCTTGAGCAGAACTTCCGCACTCAGCATGTCTTTCCAACTGAGATATACCCCGGCTTTGCTCAGGTCAATGCCGAGCGTAAGCGTAAAGGTCAATGGTACGCTACCGGTCGTGGTTCCCGCAGTTTCACCTATGAGGTCATGTCTGCCGATGAAGGTAATGAGACCATCCGCATAGAGTACAATGACTATCTCCGATTTGTCGATATGGGCGTAGGTCAAGGCCGTAAGTTTCAGGACGTGGAGCACGCCCGTAAGGCCCGTTACCGCCGCCGTTACGTCTCCATCTGGGATTCTGAGAAAGGTGATACCCACCGCCCAGCCATAATGATGGAAATGCGTCACCTGCAGTCCCGTATGCAGCGTTACATGGAGGACTACTATGGCCGAGAAGTCACCGCCACCATCTACCGCACCTTCTCAGGCCTCCACGCCATTAATCTTGATGTCTAACTTTCAATCTAAAAACCTCGCTGACTATGAGTATTTTTAAAAAATTTCAATCCCGCCGCGCCGACCGTAAGAACCGGGCGCGTCTGCAAGAGCTTTCAAAAGCCTTTGCTACCTTTGATAACTTCGTCCAGTCCAACCTTCTGTACTGGGATCCCCGCAACCGTCGTCTCTTTATAGCCGAGCCGTTGGCTATCGTCTATATAGGTCAGGGTCTCAAGGCCTGGCGCAATTTTCTTAATAACGTCTTTCTCTGGGAGACCAACAAACTCCAGCAACATCAGTGGCAGGAGTATATAATGTCCGCTCAGGCTAAGGCGGTCCGTGAACGTCGCGCCACCGGTTATCACCCCAATAAGGCTGAGGTGGAGCGTATCCGCCGTGCTGTATCGGACAAAATCTCCTCCACCAGCGTAGAACTCCCGCCTATAAAACCCTTTGAGTTCTTTATTATTTGGGATTCTACCAATGACCCCAAACGTAAGGATATCCTCTGGGTAGGCCAGTATGACCCCGACACCCAGGCCGTCGATATGGCCGAGTGGAGTGACGTACAGGCCGCCGTCCAGCAACAGCAAGCCAAAAAAGAAAATAACGCATGAGTGATGAGCGATACATAAAGAAATCCAAGCAGATAGCCTTAAAGATTCTCGGTCAGAGTAATAACTGTCTCGATTCTCAGGCTCTCTTCAATGCTGCCGGCACCGTACCGGAGTTGGCTGCCGCCTGGATACGCTATTGGGACGGTGTGGTACATGAGGTCCCCGCCCAAGTTATCGCCGCCTTCGCCCGTCATTATAAGCAGTATCGTGCTGACCTCAACCTGGCCGGTCTTTACTATAATGAGCAGCCGCCCCAGCACGTCAATAACTGTATCATCCTGGTAGGTGATACCGTCAGTATGCTCCGCCTCACCGGTCAGCACCGCGTCTATATCCTCGGTAAGAGCACCGTCCAGTGCTCAGGCCGCCTCTCCGTCATCGTCAACTCCCCTGATGCCGATGTCACCCTCAATGACACCGCCCGCGCCGTTATCGAGGCTGGCTATATAGAGTGCTTTGACCGCACCAGCGTAGTAGGCAAAGGAACCATCACCTGTCACGACTGCGCCACCCTCAACGTCACCGGCGGTCATGTCACGGACCACGGTCATCTCCGTATCACCGCCTTTGGCGATGTTACCATAGACACCTTTACCCGTCGTGGCATCACCCTCAACGGTAACGCCCAACTTAATCTCCGCCAGAAATGAAAAGCCACGTAGCCATAACCCTCCTCAAAAACGGAAAGCAGCACCCACTGGAGTTGCCGCAGGATTTCTCCATTGACATAGATGATCAGAATCCTCTGTTCAATGACATAGAGATGTTCTCATACCCCGTCCGTATGCCTCTTAATGGCAACCGTTTCATTCTGGGTAATATGGATGACCCCGCCTCAATGGCTCGTCCCGTCTCGCTTGAGCATACCAAGGCTCGCATTCTGGTCGATAATATGCCCTTCCGTTCCGGAACCCTCGTCACCTCCGATGATGAGATTATCGAGGGTGCCCTCACCATGAACATTGCGGCCTCAGACCATAGCATAGATGACCTCATAGGCAACCTCACCTGTCGTGACATCCCCCTCAAAGACCGTATCCCTATCGGAGAGAAGGTAGGTAACGTCAAGGCTAAGATATCATTCCAGTACCGCGTAAAAGTCACCTATGACGGCAAGAAAGAGGATACTGACATATCAGTAGCCAGCCCCTCCGTATCTGAGACCGAGTTCACTCCTCAGGCTCTCGGCTTTTCCTATCCCGGAGTCTGTGAATGTCAGCCGGGCAGTAAGGATGTAGCCATTCTGGATCGTGAAGTCAGTTATGGCGATAAGAACGTAGTCAAGAAACCCCGCGTCACCACTTCCTTTATCAATGTGGCCGATGCCTATCCCTACAAGCCCTACTGCAATGCCCGTGTCGCTTACATGCACCATGACGTAGATGAGGACGGCAAGACCTCATCCTCCGTCTCAGATCCCAAGAATAAGAACAAATACGGTCCTGCCGACCACTGGCCCTACTGGGTCCTCGATGCAGACCGCCCCCAGTCCGGAATCTGCTTCTACGTCCTCTACTTCCTGGATTGCCTCTTTGCACACCTCGGCGTATCGTTTGATAACTCCGCGCTCATGGCTGTCGAGGATATGCGTCACCTTTGTTTCTTCACCACCCACTGCAAGTATGATGAGGAGGTCAAGTATGACATGGGCTACTGGCTCAAGACAGACCACACCACCAGCATCACCACGGCCGATTATAACAACCTCCCCGATGAGGATAAACCTCTCTATGAGCGTCGTCCCTTCTTTGAGAACATTAACCAGGTCAATGAATGGCTTAACAGCCGTGGTACCGGCGGCTCTCTTGCAATGGGAGAACCCAAGTCTCTCAATGTCGAGGAGGCCGATTTTACCGACCTCTTTCATGGTTGGAGCAAGCATGTCAAGGTAGGTCAGGATGGAGTCCGCTCCATCACCGTAATCCCTGCAGGCGTTGATGCCCTCACCCTCTATGCCGATGTCATGACCATGTACGCTAACAGTGACAATTTCCCTGAGGCCAGCGTACAGACCATCCTTGACTCCCTCTTTGCCAGCTTCGGCATCAAGTTCTACTATGACTATGAGAAACAGCACGTAACCGCCTATTTCGTCCGTAACGTGTTCCGCTCTCAGCAAGCCCCCATAGAGCTTTTGGGTGAGGTTATCAGCATGAATAAGGTATCAGAGAAGATAACCGGTGTCCGTGTCTGCTATGCCGAGGAGTCCAGCAGCAAAGAGCAGCGTGAAAACATCCGCCAAGGCAAGCGTGACTACAACACAGACTATGACTACATAGACTATCCGCAAGACAACACCATTACAGATAAGGTCTATAACGAGATATACCGCGCTCCCAAGCAGGCCGGCGCAAGCAATAACCGCACCTGTTACATAGACCTCACCACCGGTAACGCCTACCGTATCAAAGTCAATGCCGATGCCCAGTCCCTCTCCGAGTGGCATCCCGTCCTCTTTGAGGTAGGCCAGTTCAAGGGAGTAGAGTTAGGTGATTGCTCTGACCTCAATGAGGACTTCGTAGTAGAACTCTCCTCAGACTTTGTACCCCTTATATGCAATGACGTAAACTATCAGACCGAGATAGACCTTGCACAAGGCTACTATGAGAATGAGCAGTATCAGGTCAGTGTCAACGATGGTGTCATAGAACCCATCCTCTGCCCCTACATAGATGAGGACATGGAGCATGAGTTCCTTGAGCAGCGCATCCGTCAGACCCTCGCTTCTGACCTCGTAGAATACTCCCTTGACCTCGTGCTCCACCTGATTGAGAACTATGACCCCACCAATACTGATGACGGCAACTCTCCCCTGCAGTCAATGGATTGGGGCCTCACCATAGCCGTAATGCGGGGTGGTGGTACCGATGCCAACATCCAGACCTATGACCCCAACTATGACGGCTTCGGCAACAGCAAGTGGCGCATGGTAGCCGGTCAATACGCCCTCACCAGCGATTCACTTGACCCCTGGGGCCGTGAGTTTGACTACAACGGCCAGCAGGAAGGCATAGGTGCCGGCGAGCGTTTCTCCCTCAAGATCCGCAGTTGGAAACAACCCTCCTGGGCACCGGAGCCCCTCATCAATCCCGACGTAATAGACCCCGACACCCACCAGGTAGAAACCAAGATAAAGTCCCGCGGCCTCTTTGACTCCTTCCTCTCAGAGTACGCCAACTTCATCCTCTCCCGCCGCAAGTACCAAATCCAGATGCGCTGCACCGCCGCCCAAATCGCCTCCATCCCCGAGAACTGGACCCGTCGCTTCCGCATCAACGGCCTCACCGGCTACATCAACAAACTCTCCTACAGCCTAACCGCCGCCCAAGGCCTCCGCGACCTAACCATCGAATTCTTTGTGTTCTGATATGCTGCTGGCCTCACATAACAGTTTCTCATACCTCCGTCCCCGTTGCTGGTGGATGCGCCCCTTCTTTTGGATGGCCCGCTGCCAAAAGGTTGACATAGCTGTTCAGGAATTGCTGGGAGTCCGGATGTATGACCTCCGCGTAAGGTTTGACCGTCACAAGAAGCCAATAATCTGCCACGGCCTAATGGAGTATGAATCCATAAACCTTGACAGTTGGCTCGAACTCATGAACCGCACGTATGATCATTACATGCGGGTTGTCCTGGAAACCACTCGTCCCAATCAAAAGCTGGAGATAGAGTTCATCCTCTTCTGTGGAACCTTGGAGCACCGGTACCCAAACATAAAGTTCTTTGGCGGAAACAACCGCACTGACTGGTCCTGCCAGAACCCCATCTACGATTTCAAACAGAAACTCCCCCAGATAGACCACAAATACTCCAGCACCACCACACTCTTCCCCAACGCTCCCGCCTGGCTCACCCGAATAGATGACCTCTACCCCTACCTCTACGCCCGCCTCCACAACAAACAAAACTACGCCAACCCCACCCCAAACCGCTGGCTAATGCTCGATTTCGTCAACCTCCGCTAAGCCAAAATCCAACCCTAACTCTTTGATATAGC
>JAZMZT010000219.1:0-3150 GCA_045586125.1 Bacteroidaceae bacterium
GTTCTTGGCAAAGTAACGCTTTACCTTGTTAGGCATGAACTTCTCCAGCTCCTCGCCCTCAAAGATGGTGTTGAGCAGGAACTGACCGTTCTTCTGCAGACCGCGTGTAACATCGTACATGTGCAGGTAAGCCTGAACGTGGCATGCAACGAAGTTAGGCGTGGTTACCAGATATGTGCTGCGGATAGGTGTGTCACCAAAACGCAGGTGTGAGCAGGTAAAGCCGCCTGACTTCTTTGAGTCATATGAGAAGTAAGCCTGGCAATACTTATCGGTGTTGTCGCCGATGATCTTTACAGAGTTCTTGTTGGCACCTACGGTACCGTCGGCACCAAGACCGTAGAACTTGGCCTGGAACATGCCGGCACCGCCAAGAGCAATCTCCTCAACCTCGGGCAGTGATGTGAATGTAACATCATCAACAATACCGATGGTGAAGTGATTCTTGGGCTCGGGCATAGCCAGGTTGTTGAATACGCTGATGATCTGAGCGGGAGTGGTATCGTGGCTGCCCAGACCGTAGCGGCCGCCTACGATGAGAGGACGGTCCTGAACATCGTAGAAAGCATCCTTTACATCCAGATACAGAGGCTCGCCGTTTGCGCCGGGCTCCTTGGTACGATCCAGAACAGCAATACGCTTAACAGTCTTGGGAACTGAAGCGAGCAGGTGCTTAACTGAGAACGGACGATACAGATGAACTGATATCATACCTACCTTCTGGCCGTTAGCGTTCAGGTAGTCGATAGCCTCGCGGGCTGCATCGGTAGCAGAACCCATCAGGATAACCATGCGGTCTGCATCCTTGGCACCGTAATATGAGAACAGATGATACTCACGGCCGGTGATCTTGGAGAGCTCACCCAGATACTTCTCAACTACATCGGGCACTGCATCGTAGTAAGGGTTGCTGGCCTCACGGTGTGTGAAGAATGTCTCAGGGTTCTCGGCAGTACCACGGGTGATAGGACGCTCAGGTGACATAGCGCGGTCACGGAAGCGCTTGATATACTCCTCCTTAACCAGAGGACGTACATCCTCCTGATCCAGAAGCTCAATCTTGTGATACTCGTGTGATGTGCGGAAACCGTCAAAGAAGTTTACGAACGGAACGCAGGTTTCAAGTGAAGCAAGGTGAGCGGCAGCTGTCATATCCATAACCTCCTGAACAGAACCCTCGCAAAGCATTGCAAAGCCTGTCTGGCGGCATGCCATAACATCCTGATGGTCACCGAATATGCACAGGGCGTGAGATGCCAGAGTACGTGCAGATACATCAAACACGCAGGGAATCAGCTCACCTGCAATCTTGTACATGTTAGGGATCATCAGCAGAAGACCCTGAGAAGCGGTGAAAGTGGTTGTCAGAGCACCGGCCTGAAGTGAACCGTGCACTGCACCTGCGGCACCGGCCTCAGACTGCATTTCCTGAACTGTGACTGTCTGGCCCCAGAGGTTCTTTCTGCCACGGGCGGCCCACTCGTCAACGTGCTCCGCCATAGGTGATGACGGGGTGATGGGGTAGATAGCGGCTACCTCCGAGAACATATAGCTCACATGAGCCGCAGCCTCGTTACCATCACAAGTGATAAATTTCTTTGCCATAATCTGAAATATGTTTTTGAAAATCTTGTGTCAATCAATAAAGCATTCCGAACATCCACAACGGAATCACGTTGTCATGTCCAGCATCCAGTCCGTCAACGGCATAGAACGAATCCTGCTGCTGGCGTGTCTTACCCTCGGTAGTGGAAACCTTAAAGTTTACGTTTCCGTCAACCAGGAACGACCATCCCTTGGCACCCTTATGCACCACATGGTCCTTCCACATGGAATTGACAAAGAAGGTGTCAATCACATCCTGACGGTCCTGACGCGGCGGATAGATGGTGTAAATCAGGTTGGAGTTATGCATCAGCACGCGGCAGGGTTTCTTGGGGAAACTGTCGCCCTTGGCATAAACCATATTGATGAGTCGGGCATCGGCCAGATACTTGATATAGTTCATTACGGTGGCGCGCGATGTCTCGGTCTCCGCTGCCAGCTGGCTTACATTGGGGGCCGATGTACCCTGCACCGCCATCATGTAGAACAGTTTCTTGATCTTGGCCAGGTACTTGAGGTCTATCTGCTTGATAAGCAGTATGTCAACCTCCATCATCATGTTCATGGTCTTGAGCAGATTCTCGGAATAGTTGCGCTGCTGCAGGAAGAACGGATAGAACCCGTGATGCAGATAATCCTGGAAATAATCCAGAGGATTTACCTGCTGCAGCACCTCCTGTGCTATCTGAACATGATTCCTGAGTATGTCATCCAAACGGCGTGCCTTGAACTGCGTGCCGGCTTTGAGGTTCAGGAACTCTCGGAACGAGAAACCGCGCAGATTATATGAACTTACAATGCCGTTAAGTTCCGGGTTCTCCTCCTTAAGACGCATCACCGATGATCCCGTAAAGATGATTTTAAGGTCCGGGTACATATCGTAGCACTTGCGCAGTTCCCTGCTCCAGTCCGGATGCTTGAACACCTGGTCTATCAGGAGCACCTTACCGCCCATCTTATGGAAATTGCCCGCAAACTCGGCAATGCCGTGACCCTGGAAATAGAAGTTGTTCATGTTTATATACAGACATGAACGGTCACGTCCGAATTTCTCCTTGGCGTACTGCAGAAGGAACGTGGTCTTGCCCACCCCGCGCGTGCCCTTGATACCGATCATGCGGCTGGACCAGTCAATCTCATCCATGAGATCACGCCTTACAGATGCCTGCAAGTGCTCCACCAGATAGTCATGTGTCCTGAAAAACTGCTCCATATATAACACGCGTCCGCACACTAGTGTGCACGGACCGCAAAGTTAATACAAATACTCCACATTTTGCAAAGTGGAGTTTGCAATTTAATGCTTTTTATTACTCACACAAAAGGGACTATTCTATCTGTGTGGCATTTATGGTTTCTTCCAATCGAAAGAGGTTACGGTATCATCCCAACCTACAATCGCAAACCTTGCATTGGGTTGTTCCTTACTATCGTCCAGATAGTTCACGAACTTATAGACTATCTTGGTGGCCTCATCGACCCAATAATCGGCCTTTACCACAAAGTCATAGTCGTAGCGGGTGCATTCAACGCCCAGAATTTCCT
>JAZMZT010000220.1:0-3121 GCA_045586125.1 Bacteroidaceae bacterium
CTGGTGCGAGGTAGGTTACCTGCCCGGACCTCACGGATCATCAATATTCACCCGTGGTGAGACACAGGCTCTGTGCTCTGTAACACTGGGTACCAAGGACGATGAGAAGATGGTGGATGACGTGCTGGATCAGCACGACGAGCGTTTCCTGCTCCACTACAATTTCCCGCCCTTCTGCACAGGTGAGGCTAAGGCTCAGCGCAGCCTGGGACGTCGAGAGATTGGTCACGGACACCTGGCATGGCGCGCTCTCAAGGGCCAGATTCCTGAGGACTATCCCTACTGCGTACGCGTAGTATCCGATATTCTTGAGTCAAACGGCTCATCATCAATGGCTACCGTGTGCGCAGGAACACTGGCTCTGATGGATGCCGGAGTAAAGATCAAGAACCCCGTATCAGGTATCGCAATGGGTCTTATCAAGAACCCGGGCGAGGACAAGTACGCTGTTCTGAGTGATATACTTGGTGATGAGGATCATCTGGGCGATATGGACTTCAAGACCACCGGTACCGTTAAGGGACTTACCGCTACACAGATGGATATCAAGTGCGACGGTCTGTCATATGAGATTCTTGAGAAGGCTCTGGCTCAGGCCAAGGCCGGACGTGAGTATATACTTGGCAAGATTACCGAGACCATCGCAGAGCCTCGTGCCGATCTCAAGCCCCACGCACCCCGCATTGAGACCCTTACCATTCCTAAGGAGTTCATCGGCGCAGTCATTGGCCCGGGCGGAAAGATCATCCAGGGCATGCAGGAGGAGACCGGTGCCAGCATCAGCATTGATGAGGTTGACGGAGTAGGCAAGATTGAGGTTGCCGCTTCAAACCGCGACAGCATCGAGGCTGCTCTGGCCAAGATCCGTGCTATCGTAGCTATTCCTGAGGTAGGTGAGACATACGAGGGTACCGTTCGTTCAGTAATGCCTTACGGTCTGTTCGTAGAGTTCCTGCCCGGTAAGGACGGTCTGCTGCACATCTCAGAGATTGACTGGAAGCGTTACGAGACCATCGAGGAGACCGGCATCAAGGAGGGTGACAAGATTCAGGTTAAGCTGATTGACATTGATCCAAAGACCGGTAAGTTCAAACTGTCACGTCGTGCTCTCATCGAGAAGCCCGAGGGTTATGAGGAGCGTCCCGCCCGTCAGCCCCGTCAGGACCGCGGTGAGCGTCAGGACAGAGGTCCCCGTCAGGACCGTGGCCCGCGTCACCACCACGACCGCAAGGATGACAACAATCCCGTAGAAAACAATGAAGAGAAGTAATTTAGCATTACTTGTCCTGACCCTTTTAACAGTAGCCTGTCAACCCCAAGTTGACAGGTTTACTTTGAATGGCCAGATAGTCGAGGCTGACGGCAAGATGCTTTATCTGGACCACATGGGTTTGGATAAGGTTGAGGTCATTGACTCGGTCAGACTTGATGCCGAGGGTCAGTTCAGCTTTAGTCCTGCCGCTCCTAAGGATTGTTTTGACTTCTACCGTCTGCGTGTAGACGGCAAGGTGGTCAATCTGTCAATAGATTCTACCGAGACTGTAACGGTAACCGCAAGCCTGCCGGTGATGCAGATTGCATATATGGTTGAAGGCTCTGAGAACTCAGCAAGACTCAAGGACCTGGTAATGACCCAGATGGGCCTGCTCCAGGAACTGCGCCGTTTGGGCTCACAGTACCGCAACCTTGATGCAAACCAGTTGCAGCAGAAGGTAAACGAGACGGTCGATGTTTATAAGTCGGAGATTATGACAGAGTTCATATTCCCGGCTCCCGGAACTCCTTGTGCTTATTACGCCCTTTTCCTGAGCATAAACGGTCAGATGCTGTTCAACCCGCAGGCAGACCGTCAGGATGCCAAATGTTTTGCAGCTGTAGCCACTCAGCTGGACCTTTATCATCCCGATGCAGTCCGCACGGCTCATCTGCATAATGTTGCGCTCAAGGGAATGGCCAAGACTTCACCCTCACGTAATAAGAGTGAGGTTGATGAAGAGACTATACGTAAGTTTACAGACATGATAGTGGAGACCGGTCTCATTGAGATCGAGTTACCCGACAGCAAGGGCAAGATTCAGAAACTCAGTGACCAGAAGGGAAAGGTTGTCCTGCTGGATTTTACAGCCTACAAGACCAACTATACTCCCAACTACAACCTGAAACTCAGAGAGCTCTACAACAAGTATGCTGATCAGGGCTTCACCATCTATCAGGTATCGGTTGACTCCGATGAGAGTTTCTGGCTGAACACCGCTTCAAACCTGCCTTGGACATGCGTTTATGACGAATCAACCCTTTATTCATCATATCTGAAATCATACAACGTCCAGCAGTTGCCAAGTGCATTCCTGATTGACCGTGACGGCAATATCACGGACCGTCCGGAAAGTACTGACGAGCTGGATAGCAAGATAGCCAAGCTTCTGGAGTAGGTCAAAAAAAACGTCTTTTGTTGGGATAGTCTAAAATATATGCTATCTTTGCCCTAACAACTTGAGACATAAAAAATGGGTTCCAACATCTGAACAGGTTTGTTGGAATTCTTTTTTACTCATGTCAAAAACTGATTGTAGAACTGATAAAATATTGATATTATGGCATATATGTCAGAAGAAGGCTACAAAAAGCTGGTAGCCGAACTACAGTATCTGGAGGGTGTACGCCGTCCCGAAATCATTCAGCAGATTGCCGAGGCACGTGATAAGGGTGACCTCAGTGAGAACGCAGAGTATGATGCAGCAAAAGAGGCTCAGGGTATGCTGGAGGCCAAGATTGCTACTCTTAAAGCTCAGATTGCCGATGCCAAAATCATTGATGAGAAAAAGATAGATACATCTGCCGTTCAGATCCTTACCAAGGTTAAGCTGCGCAACACCAAGAATAACGCCACCATGGTGTATTCAATCGTTCCTGAGAGTGAGGCAGACCTCAAGGCCGGCAAGATTTCAAGCAGCACTCCTATAGCCAAGGGACTGCTGGGCCACAAGGTAGGTGAGACTGTTGAGATTCAGATTCCCAGCGGCAAGATTGGTTTTGAGATACTTGAGATATCACTCTGATCATGACAATCTTTAGCCGTATCATTGCAGGTGAGATACCCTGCTACAAGATTGCAGAGACA
>JAZMZT010000221.1:0-6508 GCA_045586125.1 Bacteroidaceae bacterium
TTGGACATACTCTTGATAGAGTACGCCCGTCGTACTACTTGTCTGTATGAAATCGTATCAAAGATCGTCTTGTCTGTGCTGTTCCTTTCGGAAAGCGGATGCAAAGGTAGTGCTTCTGAATATTCCCACCAAACAAATCGGACACTTTTTTCCTGAATTTTTTGTTAATAAATATAACTCGCTGAATATGACCACCGACAGACATAAAACAAAGGTGCGGCCACATGGGTCGCACCTTTATCATTACGCGCACGCGCGCGGGATTGTCATTATTCTGCAGCGGGAGCTTCAGCGGCGGGAGCCTCCTGAGCGGGAGCCTCAGCAGCGGGAGCGGCAGCCTTCTCAGCAGCCGGCTTGCGTGAACGACGGGTCTTAGCGGCCTTCTTCACGGTCTTAGCCATGTTCTCATCGTAATCAACGAACTCGATGAAAGCCATCTCTGTAGCGTCACTCTTACGGATTCCCAGCTTGATGATACGCAGGTAGCCACCGGGACGATCTGCGATCTTCTGTGCGATCTCCTTGAAGAGTTCGGTTACAGCCTCCTTGTTCTGAAGATAGCTGAATACAACACGACGTGAGTTGGTATCGTCCTTCTTAGCGCGGTTGATGATAGGTTCAGCATATACACGCAGTGCCTTAGCCTTAGCCAGAGTGGTCTCGATTCTCTTATGCATGATAAGAGAGATGGTCATGTTGGCCAGCATCGAGTTCCTGTGAGCGGCTTTACGGCTCAGGTGATTGAATTTCTTATTATGTCTCATTGTTAATCTTTGTCTAATTTATACCTTGAAATATCGGTTCCAAATGAAAGATTCAAGCTTTCCAACAGATCATCCAGTTCAGTGAGAGACTTCTTACCAAAGTTACGGAACTTGAGCAGGTCAGTCTTGTTGTACTGAACGAGATCACCCAATGTCTCAACATCGGCAGCCTTAAGGCAGTTGAGAGCACGTACTGACAGGTTCATATCAGCGAGCTTGGTCTTAAGCAGCTGACGCATGTGCAGTACCTCCTCATCAAATTCCTCATTGCCGTCAAGATCTACATTCTCAATGGTAATCTTATCATCTGAGAAGAGCATGAAGTGGTAGATAAGAATCTTAGCTGCCTCCTTCAAAGCATCCTTAGGATGAATAGAACCATCGGTTGTGATCTCAAGAACAAGCTTGTCATAGTCAGTCTTCTGCTCAACGCGGTAAGGCTCTACAACATACTTGACGTTGCGGATCGGAGTGTAGATAGAATCGATTGGAATAGTATTGACCTCTGTGCAGAATTCCTTGTTCTCATCAGCAGGAACGTATCCGCGTCCCTTGTTGATAGAGATCTCAATCTGCATAGAAGCCTTTGAATCAAGATGGCAAATGACCAGTTCAGGATTCAACACCTCGAAACCAGTGAGACATTTACCTATATCACCGGCTTTGAACTCCTTGGTATTCTCAACCTTGATGGTGACTGTTTCGCTCTCATACTCTTCTACGATCTGCTTGAAACGTACCTGCTTGAGGTTCAGGATAATGTTGGTAACATCCTCCTTAACGCCAGGAATGGTAGCGAATTCATGCTCGACACCCTCTATCTTGATGGTATTGATGGCAAAACCCTCAAGAGTAGAGAGAAGGATACGACGAAGAGCGTTTCCAATGGTGATTCCGAATCCGGGCTCAAGAGGACGGAATTCGAACTTACCGAACTTGGAGTCGGCTTCCACCATTATAACCTTATCAGGTTTTTGAAATGCTAATATTGCCATTTACCTCTTATTTTTTATTTAGAATACAATTCAACGATCAGCTGTTCCTTGATGTTCTCAGGAATATCCTCTCTTTCAGGCTTGTGCAGGAACTTGCCGGCCTTAGCCTGCTCATCCCACTCAATCCATGCATACTTGGCGTGGTTGAAACCTGCCAATGAATCAGAGATTACCTCAAGTGACTTGGAGCGCTCACGTACACCAACAATCTGACCGGGCTTAACCTGGTATGAAGGGATGTTGAGCACCTTACCGTCAACTGTGATGTGTCTGTGGCTTACCAACTGACGTGCAGCTGCACGTGTAGGAGCAATGCCAAGACGGAACACTACGTTGTCAAGACGAGACTCAAGAGCCTGCAGCAGGTTTACACCAGTGATGCCGCTCTCGCGTGATGCCTTGTCAAACATGTTGCGGAACTGCTTCTCAAGAACGCCATAGGTATATTTAGCTTTCTGCTTCTCAGCAAGCATGACGCCATACTCAGAAGTCTTGCGGCGACGGCTGTTACCGTGCTGACCGGGAGCATACTTTCTCTTCTCGAAAGCCTTGTCTGCTCCATAAATTGCTTCGCCGAACTTACGGGCGATACGGGTTTTAGGTCCAGTATATCTAGCCATAATTTACTTCGTTTTAAAATTAAACTCTTCTTCTCTTCGGCGGACGGCAACCGTTATGCGGCAGCGGAGTCACGTCAATGATCTCTATAACTTCAATACCGGCACCATGCACGGCACGGATGGCTGATTCACGGCCATTTCCCGGGCCTTTAACGTATGCCTTAACCTTTCTCAGGCCAAGGTCGTAAGCTACCTTTGAGCAATCCTCGGCTGCCATCTGGGCTGCGTAAGGAGTGTTCTTCTTAGAACCACGGAAACCCATCTTGCCTGCTGATGACCAGGAGATAACCTGACCTTCACTGTTAGCAAGAGTAACAATAATGTTGTTGAAGGATGAATGTACGTGCAACTGTCCCATTGCATCTACCTTCACATTTCTCTTCTTAGCTGCAACTGTTTTCTTTGCCATAGTTCAATTATTTAGTAGCCTTTTTCTTGTTAGCAACAGTCTTCTTGCGACCCTTACGTGTACGTGCGTTGTTCTTTGTGCTCTGACCACGTACAGGAAGTCCGATACGATGACGGATACCACGATAACAACCGATATCCATCAAACGCTTGATGTTCAGCTGAACCTCGCTACGGAGGTCGCCCTCTACCTTATACTCTGCACCAATAACCTCACGGATGCGGGCTGCCATATCGTCAGTCCAGTCCTGGGCCTTGATGTCTTTATCCACACCAGCCTTGGCCAAAATCTTGGCTGCGCTGCTGCGACCAATACCAAAAATGTAGGTTAACGCGATTTCACCCCTTTTGTTCTGCGGGATGTCAACGCCTGCGATTCTTATTGCCATATATTAATTTGTTTGTTTACTCGAAATTATCCCTGACGCAGTTTCATCTTGGGATTCTTCTTGTTGATTAAATACAAACGTCCCTTGCGACGAACAATCTTGCAGTCGGCTGAACGCTTCTTCAATGAAACTCTAACTTTCATATTCTTATGTTTTATTTGTACCTGAATACTATCCTGCCCTTGGTAAGGTCATACGGAGACATCTCCACCTTGACCTTGTCACCGGGAAGGATCTTGATAAAATGCATTCTCATCTTACCGGAAATATGACCGGTAATCTCGTGTCCGTTCTCCAGCTGGATGCGGAACATTGCGTTGGACAATGCCTCAACGATGGTTCCGTCCTGTTCTATTGCGGATTGCTTTGCCATATTAAAATTCTTTATCTCCTAAAACTTCTGCAATATAGTCAAATGAGGAGAGGATCTCAGCCTTACCGTTGCATATCGCAATGGTGTGCTCAAAATGAGCGGCGGGCTTGTGGTCACGAGTGCGTACACTCCAACCGTCGTTCTCCATATAGACCCTTCTGTCTCCCAGAGTAATCATGGGCTCGATGGCTATGCACATGCCCTTCTTGAGCTGTGTGCCGTAACCGCGACGGCCATAATTGGGAACACAGGGATCCTCGTGCATTTCGCGGCCTATGCCGTGTCCTACGAATTCGCGGACAACACCATATCCGTGACCTTCACAGTGAGACTGTACGGCATAGCCTATATCACCAAGACGTTTGCCGGCTACAGCCTGCTCGATTCCGAGATAGAGAGACTCTTTAGTTACCTTAAGAAGTTCTCTTACCTCAGGAGCAATCTCACCTACAGCAAATGTGTAGGCTGAATCACCATTGAAGCCGTTAAGCAGTGTTCCACAGTCCACCGAAACGATGTCGCCCTCTTTGAGGGGTTCATCGTTCGGGATTCCGTGTACTACCATTTCATTGACCGATGTGCAGAGAGCTGCCGGGAAAGGAACATCATCCTGGTTGGGATAACCCTTGAAAGTAGGCTCAGCCCCGTTATCGCGGATGAATTCCTCAGCGACACGCGTCAGCTCATTGGTGGTCACGCCAGGCTTGATGAGCTTGGCAACTTCACCAAGAGTTCTGCCGACCAGCTGATTAGCTGCCCGCATCAACGCAATCTCCTCTTCAGTCTTAAGAAATATCATTTCAATACAATCAATAAGCGTTCAAACCTGAGCGACCCTTGATACGGCCGGTCTTGAGAAGACCGTCGTAGTGGCGCATCAGAAGATGACTCTCAATCTGCTGCAGAGTGTCGAGAACGACACCGACGAGAATGATAAGCGATGTACCTCCAAAGAACTGTGCGAATGCCTGGTTAACGCCGAAGAGACGTGCAAAAGCAGGCATAACAGCTACGATTGTGAGGAACAGAGCTCCAGGCCAAGTAATGCGTGACATCACAGTGTCAATGTAATCAGCGGTCGGTTTGCCGGGCTTAACGCCGGGGATGAAACCGTTGTTACGCTTCAGATCCTCTGCCATCTGCTGCGGATTAACCGTTACAGCGGTATAGAAGATTGTGAAGGCAATGATCAGCACTGCATAAATGACGTTATATACCCAACCGTCTGTATCCATCAACTTCAACCAGAAACCGGAAGGCTCAGTACCTACTATAGCAATAGGAATGAACATGATGGCCTGAGCAAAGATGATAGGCATAACGTTGGCAGCATTAACCTTAAGAGGTATATACTGGCGTGCACCTCCGATCTGACGACCACCCTCGATACGCTTTGCATACTGTACAGGCACCTTACGGATACCCTGAACAAGCATGATTGTACCGGCAGTAGCCAGAAGAAGAACTACAATCTCAAAGAGGAACATAACCAGACCACCGCCGGTAGCACCGAGGGCATTGATACGGGAAACGAATTCCTGCATGAATGCTGACGGGAAACGTGCGATGATACCAACCATGATGATGAACGATACACCGTTACCGATACCCTTGTCAGTGATACGCTCACCCAGCCAGAGGATGAATGAACTACCTGCTGCAAGTATCAGGGTTGATGTTATCATGAACCAACTCCATTCTACAGGGATCACATTTGCGCCAATCTGATACTTGAGGTTGAGCAGATATGAAGGACCCTGAACGATGAGGATGATAAGTGTCAGATAACGGGTATACTGATTGATCTTCATACGGCCGCTCTCACCCTCCTTCTGAAGCTTCTGGAAACTGGGAACTGCTATGGTAAGCAGCTGCAGAACGATAGAAGCTGAGATGTAGGGCATGATACCCAATGCAAAGATTGATGCATTGGAGAATGCGCCGCCGGAGAACATATCCAACAGAGACAGAAGACCTGAACTGGTCTGTCTCTGCAGATTGGTCAGCATATCGGCATCGACACCAGGAAGCAGAATGTGAGATCCCAAACGGTAAACTGCGATGAACAGTACTGTTGTGAGAAGGCGCTTCCTGAGATCCTCAATCTTTGAGATGTTCTTCAGTGTCTCCCAGTTCTTGATAACTACATAGGCGACAAGAACAACAACTACAAAGATTATGCCGTATTTCAGAATATTCTCGTTCATCTCAATTAAAGTTTAATAGCGGTTCCACCTACAGCCTCGATAGCGGCTGTTGCACTCTTTGAGAATGCATTAGCCTCAACATCGACCTTCTTTGTGAGCTGACCGTTACCCAGAATCTTGACAAGCTGCTTTGAAGAAACGAAACCTGCTGCTACGAGATCAGCAACGGTAACCTTCTCAAGGTTGTTCTTCTCAGCCAGAGCCTGGATGATATCCAGATTGATAGCCTTGTACTCAACGTGGTTGATGTTCTTGAATCCAAACTTAGGAACAAGACGCTGGAGAGGCATCTGACCACCTTCAAAACCAATTTTTCTAGCATAACCGGAACGTGACTTGGCACCCTTGCTACCACGGGTAGAAGTACCGCCCAGACCTGAACCAGGTCCACGGCCGATTCTCTTACGTGAATGGGTTGAGCCCTCTGCCGGTTTCAATGTATTTAACTTCATAGTTCTCAATTTTTAAAATTAATCTATTACGGTTACCAGGTGATGAACCTTGTTGATCATACCTCTGATTGAAGCATTGTCCTCAACCTCAACGGTCTTGTTGAGCTTGCGGAGACCCAGTGCATCGAGAGTTCTACGCTGATCTACGGGAGCACCAATACGACTCTTGGTCTGTTTGATCTTAATTGTTGCCATATCTGTAACCTCCTTATCCGTTAAATACCTTACTAACACTGATTCCACGGTTCTGAGCAACCATCTTGGCGTCACGCATCTCTGAGAGAGCCTTAAGAGTAGCCT
>JAZMZT010000222.1:0-4771 GCA_045586125.1 Bacteroidaceae bacterium
CCTTGATAAACCTATTAGTAGAATAATGGATAGAATAAAAGACCTTAAATCAAAAGAGGTTTATATTACAGGAAACGTAACACTCCAATTTGTAGAAGAAGATCGTTAATATATTTTATAATACACTAACAATTTGAGATATGCAAGAAATAATTAAAGGTTGGGTAGAAAGAGATATTGGCGGTCAAGTAACATTAACAATCCCACATAGCGGAGCAGCAGATGAATTTATGTTGCTTGAAGGAAGTATGTTTCCTCAATTACACGCAGGAGCAAAGCCAATTAGAGTAGAAATAACAATCACGCAATTAATGTAATCTATAAAAAACAAGATGATTTGAAAAAGATTAGAATACGCAACTATGATCATAGAATACAAAAATGGTGAGCAAATCATCAGTCATAACACCCTCGCCGACAGAATAGCCGACGCGAACTATTATCTGGGCGTAGCCATGGCCACCGGTAACACCCGGAATAAACGCAAATGGCTTAAACGCTTAAAAGAACTCAACGCTCTTGCTGATCAACAGACTAATTCAAATACATAAACCTATGAAACTGTCAATAGAAACAAGGTTCAATCCAGGCGATAAAGTCTGGAGAAAGAATCTGGTCACGAATGAGGCCGAACAGGTCAAAATAGATAGAGTGGATGTTTACGCCTTCTTTGAAAAAGGCGAGCAATCCTACGTAGAAACGTATCACGCTGGAACTGCTGGCCCAATGTGTAATATTCCCGGTCAGGTAGATGCTAACAACGCCTTTGCAACAAAAGAGGATGCTGATGCCTGCCCTGCTTACGTTCCAAAAACAACTACATTATGACTATAGAAGAGGCTATACAACACTGTGAGGAGAAATCCTGCAGCAACTCCCTGTGCGCCCAAGACCACAAGCAGCTTGCAGCCTGGCTCACCGAGCTCAAGCATTTGCGAGAATGGAAAGCTCAGATCATGTCGGCTGCTTTTGATTCTCAAGTAGCCGAAGGCTCCCCTGACGCTCCATATACCGGTAGTTTGCCCGTCCTGAATCACGCAGACATGATTCTGCTGCCCGAGGATAAATTCAAAGTTGGCGATATGGTCAAACTCATAGTGCTAACCAAGGAACATGAGGAAGCCATAGAGGTCTCAACCTCCTCCGAGACTCTCATAACAGACAGCCTCCTTCTGGAGTATGGTTTTGAGCCACAGAAACAGGAAGGTCATTATTACAAATACGTCAAGTATGATGAGTACCGCGAAGTAGAACTCCACGAGTATTCAGACACCATCTGGATATTCCACCACCATGACGTAGAATTCTCTACTCCCGACACCCAAATTACTGTCTGCGACCTCTCCCAACTCCGTCAAGCCCTCGCCCTCTGTGGTTGCCTCGATCTCCTCTTTCCTAATTCAAAGTAATATGACATCACCAATTCAAGCCACTTGCATTCATGATACCCTCATCTTTGAGAAAGGAAAGACCTACGATTTCTATCCTGAGATTTACTCTGGTACTGGCCTCTCTGACGAGCCTCCAATGAGCAGAGAGTATCATTATAACACTTTCCCCTATAACATAACCTTCTTTGACCGCCCTACCGCCATAGCCAAAAAGGCTCTCAAATTCGTCTTTGAAGATTACTTTACCCCCGTTCCAAACAAATGAAACAGACCAAAAAGCAAATCAAAGCCCAGTGTATGAACGAGCTCCAAGGCCGTTTTGACCGTATGAACGCCTCCATGCTGGCCGAGAACAAACGTCTCCATCAGACCGTAAACGAACTCCGAGATGAGAACTGCGCTCTCTCCAAAGAGAAACGTGACCTCAAAAACCGCAATGAAGTACTGCAGGAGAAACTCTCCCAGTATGAGGACTGGATAGCCCGCCTCCAGGAGTTCTGCAACCTCCCCGATGGAGAGCGCGAAACCGCCTACAAGGAGTACATGGACTCCCTCAAACAAAAGATCTCCGCCAACAAACAGTTTGTCGCAATGGAGAGCTTCTACAACCGTATCTTTGGCATGATGATGAATTAATGAATTCATGAATTTATGAAAAAGACCCTTTCACAAGCAATAGCAGAGAAACTCCGCTCCTGCCGCGCCACCTACGATTCCATCCCCTTCCATAACAAACCGGTCAGCATCACCGACCGCCCCGTACCGGAGATGGTTGTCCACCCTGCCGAAGCTGCTGCCATTCAGTCCCAACTTTCTGACGTAATGGCTCAGTCAAACAAGATTCCCACGCCGGCATCCATTCTCCTGCAGCCAGATGATCTCGCACGCCTCGTCCCGCCAAAGGAACCCAAGCCCATGTTTGTAGGTGCCCGTGAACCAGGCACCCTCACATATCACCGCTACACTATCCGTCATAAATAGTCTCAACTTCTTTGGGCGGTCGCCACTGGTACTGGCCGCCGCCCGCCATTCCTTCTTTTTGTTTAAATCGAATGGTTTCTCAGGAACGCTCCAACCGTGAAGGTCCGAGCGTTCCGCGCTTTTTTTTCTTAAATCCGCCAGAATAGTCAATAAAAGAGCAAATTTAAGAGCAAAGTTAAAAGAAAAACTACCTCAAAAACCGCGCTACAACCCTCTCAAACCCCCATTTGAAAGGGCAGATAAAATGGCATAAAAAAGAAAAGAATTCCCCAATTAGAGGAAACTTTCCCCAATTTTCCCCTAATTACCCATCACTATTCACCAAATCCAGCAAATTCTTGCTAATTCTGCCAAAAATTTCCACTTTACCGTAAAAAATTTCCGTAAATCGTGATTTTTTCACGCAAAACGCCTCAAAAAAGCCAATTTAATTATCTTTGTCATGATTAAAAAAGGTCCTGCAAGATTCTTTTTAATTAGGCACATCCTAAAGAGTTCATCCCTCACTTGAGGGAAGGAAATCGAGAAAGCGTATAGCCGAGATTCTATGCGCTTTTTCTTTGCAAAGTAAATCCCCAAAAATAACACAAATGCCCTGCAAGTGTTTGTGAAGGTGATATTTTATTTGCCTGTAATTTGCAAAAACATCAATTTTATGGTGAAAAATTTGTTCGTTTCCAAATAACCCCTTACCTTAGCACCGCTTAAATCAAAGTGCGGTACGTGAAGCCGCCTTTATGGTGGTTATTTTTTTGCGAACTTGTACTCATATTATACTGCGCCGTGTCTGGTAGTGGAAACACCCAGGAGGTCTCGCACTTTGAGCCTAAGCAACACGTAGCGCAGTTTTTTTATGCTTAAATTCAAAGTGAAATGGAAACAAGAAACATTCTCGACCCCGCAGCGGATATCGAGGCCAAGATTAAGGAGTATTTCGGTGAGACTGATTGCTCTGTTCAGATCTTTATGGTAGGCAGCATCGCTGATGCTATCATCTCCTACAAAGACTTTAAACCGGTACGTCAGGTGCGACGTGAACTTGAGGACGCTTTCCCGGATTTAAACATTGGCGAAATACACCGATCTTACTCAAACTCGTCTCGTCTTGCAGTCATGCAGGAACTCCTGGATGCTGATGAGCAAATTTTCCTTCCCTATGCTGACGGCTCCCTGCGTCCTATCTGTCTGAACGAACTTGTAGAGGAACGTCTATACCACCGCATCCTAAAATGAGCGATTCTTTTATTGAACGTTTGCGTCAGGTCTATGGCGATGATTACGATTACTCTAAGGTCGTATATAAAGGTCGTGATGTTCCTATCTTGTTAACATGTCGTAAGCATGGTGAATTTAAAATGTCTCCTCGTTCTTTGCTTATAGGGAGGCCTGATAGATCTGTAAAACCTCATGGATGCCCCGAATGTGCCGGCATAAGAAAATTGTCTGTGCCATCAAGGGTTAAGAAAAAGCAATCTAAAAAAACTAAATTTGACTTTTTGAAGCAAGCACGTCAGGTCTATGGCGATGACTACGATTACTCTAAGGTCGTATATAAAGGTCGTGATGTTCCTGTCTTGTTAACATGTCGTAAGCATGGTGAATTTAAAATGTCTCCTCGTTCTTTGCTTATAGGGAGGCCTGATCAATCTATAAAACCTCATGGATGCCCAGAATGTGCCGGCATAAGAAAATTGTCTGTACCATCAAAGGTTAAGAAAAAGCAATTTGAAGAAACTGATTTTGACTTTTTAAAGGAAGCTCGGATGGTTCATGGGGATAGATATGAGTATCCTGTCTGTCCTTCTAAAAAATTTGAAGGAAATGAAAGAGTTAAGATTCCCATTATTTGCAAGAAACATGGCATCTTCTATCAATATGTCTTTTTACATCTTGCAGGTTCTAATTGTCCCGTTTGCGCTAATCGTCATCAGTCTTTAGAGTATCGTAGAAATGATTTCATTCAACGGGCCAAAGAACGTCATGGTGATAAATTTAGTTACAGAAGTGTTTTCTATGTAAATAATGATACTCCAGTTTCTATCTATTGTAAAGAGCACAAATATATGTTCTCTGTGTCCCCTGACACACATCTGAGGGGTGGAGGAGGTTGCCCGTATTGTTCGAACTCTACAGGTGAAATTGATGTTCGCTTATGGCTGGAAGAGCATGACATAGATTTCTTGTATCAGTATAGGATACCTAATTTCAACAGTAATCTATCATTGCAATATCTTGTGGCGGATTTCTATTTGCCTAAGCATAAAACGATCATTGAGTTCCAAGGCCAGCAACATTATTTTAACATATCGCACTTTTATCGTAACTCTAAACGGACTTTTGAACTTCAATTATTGAGAGATGAGACATTACGTTTATATTGTAAGCAGAACAAACTGAAT
>JAZMZT010000223.1:0-1697 GCA_045586125.1 Bacteroidaceae bacterium
CTTACGGCCCTCCTCATCTATGTTCTTGATTATCCAGCCCTT
The DNA here is from genome assembly GCA_045586125.1 of Bacteroidaceae bacterium. GTDB lineage: Bacteria > Bacteroidota > Bacteroidia > Bacteroidales > Bacteroidaceae > Colenecus. Next base: position 43 of record JAZMZT010000223.1, read on the forward strand.
CTCGACTGTCTTGGGCAGTACAATACCCTCCTCATCGTCCTGCAGACCGGTGAATATCTCGTATGGACGGCCATCCAGGATTCCCACGAATGCCACCCATTTCTCCTTGTTGTTCTGGAAACGTACCACATCAGCCTCAAGAATGCGCGGACGTACCTCAATGACCTGACGGGGCTCGCAGTCGCAAGGTGCCAGGGTAGGTTCCTTGCCATCCTTCTGGGTCTTATCGGCCTTCTTGTCACTCTTGGCATCCACCAGGACACCGTCACGTGAACCGTCACGGTATACGGTGCAGCCCTTGCATCCGCTCTTCCATGCCTCTACGTAGAGCTGGTTGACCAGTTCCTCGGATACATCGTTGGGCAGGTTGATAGTAACGCTGATGGAGTGGTCAACCCACTTCTGAAGGGCACCCTGCATCTTGACCTTGTTAACCCAGTCAACATCCTGGGCGGTAGCCTTGTAGTAGGGTGAGCGGGCAACAAGTTCATCAACCTCCTCCGGCGTGAACTTCTGTGCCGGGTTGATGCCGTTCACAATCATCCACTCCACGAACTTGTGGTGGAATACAATGAATTCCTCGAATGCATCGCCGTTCTCATCGGTAAAGGTGATATTGGCGTTCTCGTCATCGCGGTTCACCTTGCGGCGGCGTTTGTAGACAGGCATGAATACAGGCTCCAGACCAGAAGTGGTCTGAGTCATAAGACTTACGGTACCGGTGGGAGCGATGGTAAGGCATGCTATGTTGCGGCGACCGTACTTCTTCATATCCTCATAGAGCTGGGGATCGGCCTCCTTAAGACGCAGTATGAAGGGGTTTTTCTGCTCGCGTTTCCAGTCAAAAATCTCAAATGCGCCACGCTCCTTTGCCATCTCTACCGATGAACGGTAGGCGGTAAGTGCCAGAGTGCGCTGTACTGTCTCGGCAAACTCTGTGGCCTCATCGGTACCGTAGCGGAGTCCCATCGCAGCCAGCATATCGCCCTCGGCGGTGATGCCCACACCGGTACGGCGACCCATGGTGCTCTTGTGCATTATCTTCTCCCACAGGCGTTTCTCGGTGTACTTGGTCTCGTCATCCTCAGGGTCACTTGCAATCTTGGCCTGAATCATGTCAATCTTCTCGATCTCAAGGTCGATGATATCGTCCATGATGCGCTGTGCAATTGCAACATGATTCTTGAAGAGGTCAAAGTCAAACTTGGCCTTGGGGGTGAACGGGTTCTTTACGTATGAGTAGAGGTTGATGGCCAGCAGACGGCAGCTGTCATACGGGCAGAGAGGAATCTCGCCGCAGGGGTTGGTGCTGACGGTGCGGAAACCAAGGTCTGCATAGCAGTCGGGAACTGACTCACGCAGAATGGTGTCCCAGAACAGTACTCCGGGTTCGGCCGATTTCCATGCGTTGTGTACAATCTTTTTCCAGAGTTCGCTGGCATCGATCTCCTTCTTGTATAAGGGTTTCTTGGAGTCAATGGGGTAGGTCTGCAGGTATTTGCGGCCCTCGATGGCAGCCTTCATGAACTCATCGTCAATCTTGACCGATACGTTGGCGCCGGTAACTTTACCTTCGGTCATCTTTGCGTCGATGAACGACTCCGAATCGGGGTGCTTTATTGATACAAGTCGGAGGCCAAGCGGTCTTAGGAAGA
>JAZMZT010000224.1:0-4236 GCA_045586125.1 Bacteroidaceae bacterium
ATGATGGCGTAATTTCAATATTTGCTGACATTGATTACGGCAGTAGCCAACTTGATAAGTCCAATGATTATCCCCTGCTTAATGATGGAAAAATAATAATCCAAACTGTTAAAGAATTATATGGAGATAAAGCCTATGCCCTTTTTGGCAATAGAGTAAATAAAATAAACTTTTTAAACATAAATGAGGATGTTGATATTTTACACGTTTCCACACATGGTATAATAAACAATAATGATATTAATCGTGATAATTATCTAGATTCTTATTTGTCAAACACGTTGATGAGTGGTTATGTCCTTGCTCTTTCAAATTACAATGTAAACCCAGAAGAAAACAGCATATCTGCTAACGACATAAAACAAATAACATTTAATAGACACAGTTTGGTATATCTGGATGCATGTGAAACAGCCCGATCAGGAAAACATATTATGGGTAGTTTCAGTCTTGCAAGATCCTTTTATTTGTCTGGAGCGTCAACTATTATTGCCTATTTGAAACCAATTGAAGAATCCATTGCAACAGATTTTGCCCTTGCCTTTTATAAAGAATTATATAATAGTACTACAAAAAACTATCATGATGTATTTTATCGTGTAAAGCAAGAGATGATTAAAAAATATGGTAATGATAGAATACAAATAGTAATGTGGGAATGAATGCCGGGAGAGTAAACTCTTATAATGATTGAATCTTTCATATAATACGCTGTATTATTTATTAAAGAATAGCATTCTATTAATGACTGATAGGGAAACAATACAAGGGCTGATAGCGCGGGACAGTTTAGTAACAGAGAGGTTTTTTTTCACTCAATGCCGCCCTATGTTCTGTAAGATCATAGGTTTGGTGTTTAATCATGAGGTGGATTACGATGAGTTTGTCAATGAACTATACGTGTATCTGATGGAGAATGATGCGCAAAAACTTAGAGATTTCGAATACAGATGTTCGGTGTATACATGGCTTAAAGTTTTGGCGGTCCGATATTTTATTAGTAAACGAAACAGTCTAAGGAATGCACGACAGGAACATTCTCTAAATGAGGTTCCAGAAGAGATCGTTTTTGTCGCAGATGAAGAGGAGGGTTCAATGGCGGATTTTGATATTAGTCAGTTGCTTGAGCAGATGACCAACAAAAGGTATGTTTTTGTTATTAAAAGACTGATTTTGGATGGCTGTGAACCTGAACAAGTGGCTGTTGAGTTGAAAGTAACTACTGCAAATCTGTATAATATTAAACGGCGTGCTATGATTCAGTTGTCACGCATAGCACTTAATGATATAAATGAATATGGAAAATAAATATATATCGGATGAGTTACTGGCTGCTTTTTTAGAGGGCAATGTGAATGAGCATGAGATGTCCAGAGTTCTGCATCTTGCCGAAATTGATACCAAGTTTAGAGAGGTGCTTGATATCGCTCTTCTGGTTGATGAAGAGTTTCCTGTGATGCAAATGGCGGCGGAAGGAGGTAGAAACCTGTGCGATGTTCAGTGTGAGGCTTATGTGTTGCACCAACTAGGCGTGAAAGCAAGTGTTGATGAACTCTTTCAGGTTGCCAAAAACAATCATTGGCTACGCAAGGCAGGAACTCCACTTTATTGTATTGGTAATTTATTAGAGTATAAGGGCCTGATCGTTAAAAGGAAGTATGATTCTACAAAAAGAGAGATACGTGTTGCCGTTGAAAATGGACAGTGCGTTATTGCAGCAGTGGATTGTGATAAACTCTATCCTGAACGTCCGGATGAAGAGGATGCTACGAACCATGCTATTGTTGTTATAGACATTGATGATAGTGACGTTTTAACAATATTTGATCCAGAGAATGATATTGAAGTTAAGATATCATTCTCGTTATTCTTATCTGCATGGAAAGAGTCACGTTGCTATATGGTTTATGCGATTAAAAAAGAAACACTATGAGTTTGTCTTTATTGTCAGCGGCACTTCTTCCGGCCATCCTTCTGTTTATCTATGTGTGGAAGAAAGATGCAAAACCTGAGCCTACGTCACAGTTGGTAAGGGCAGTGTTATGGGGTATCGGAATATGTATTCCTGTGGCCTTTCTGGAGTTGTTTATAAGCGCGTTGCTGTTTGGTGAAGGTGCACCGGCTACTATGACTGGCGCTATTGTCAACGCATTTTTTGTGGCTGCTCTGCCCGAGGAGGCCTGCAAATTGCTTGCCCTATGGATAGTGCTGCGCAAGAATCCCTATTATGACGAGCATTATGACGGTATAGTTTACGCAGTTTGCGTGGGACTGGGATTCGCGGCCATCGAGAACATCATGTATGTGTTCAGTGCCGATAACTGGATGTCGGTTGCAATATCACGCGCATTGCTGGCTGTTCCCGGACATTACGCTTTTGCCGTGATAATGGGCTATTACTACTCGCTGTACCATTTTGTGGACCACTCTGACCGCAATAAGTGGCGCATTCTGGTCATCCCGTTCCTGGCTCATGGAATTTATGATGCCCTTGTCATGTCCAGCGGAGTTAATCCCGTCATAGGAGTGATAGCATTCTGCATCCTTATATATTTCTGCATCAAGATGCACAAGGCTGCCAACGGCCGAATCCTCCAACTGGTGGAAAAAAACAGGAATGTAATGTCCGAGTGATAGATTCCGGTCATGATTGTACTCTTTATGTCGTATGATAAAGAGTACTGTTATGAAAGAAAAGTTTGCGAAAGTGTTTAACGCCGCCTGGAAGGTGGGCGTGGTATTGGTGGGCCTGTGGGTTATCCTGATCTTCTATAGGCAGGTCAATTACTATTGTGGACGTGCAAGATGGCGCGATAAAACCATATCGGCCGATGTCGTGGTCCGCGCTTATAGGAACGATACATGGCGCGTTTACAATAAGCGTACCGGGCATTATACCACAAAGAAAGTGCGTTGGGTATCAGGAACTCCTGCACGTGACAGTCTGACTGTATTCTGTGACAAGAAGGGGTATCGCGGTTTCCTGAACGTGAATACAGGTGAGATTGTGATACCGGCGCAATACGGCAAAGCCTGGCAGTTCTCCGAGGGGCTGGCTGCAGTTGAGTATGGTCAGAAACAATTGGGATTCATTAATCGTGATAACCAAATTGTTATAAGTGATGTTCCGCATGAGTCCGGTTACTTTGACTATCTGTTTAAGGATGGTTATTGTGTAGTTAAGAATTGGGATGAAAACATGTATGAATGGACATTCTCCGTGTATAGCAGCAAGACAATGGGTAAGATAGGTGACTACAAATCCATTTCTCATCTTGACAGAGGTGGTTTTATAATCGTTCAGGATGAAGAAGGCTACTGGCTTTTGGACCGTGATTACAACAAGGTTTTTGCCCAACCGTATGATTTCATGCATGAGGCAACAGATATAGACGGAGTGTTCGTGACACGTAATTGGGTCAAACAGTTGGTGGATTTTGACGGGAATGTACTGGAGCCGTTCGTGATAGACTATACTTCCACATTATCTTATGTGGTGGAGTTAATCAGTGCCGGTTATGACGCGGATGGAGAATATCATGGGCAGTATCATGCCTCCAAATTAGAACCGCAACTGGTCGTTTATCATGTGAATGAATACCAAGGCCTTATGGATGCCCACACCGGTAAGATCATTACCCCCGCCAAATACGGTGAGATTAAAATGATTTCCAAAGAGTTGCTTCGTGCCGAAGTGAATATTTTCAATTGCGAGAGTGTCCTCCTGGACAGGAAAGGAAATGTTATAAAAAAGTAATATGGATGTCTGGAAGTACGAGATGGAGTCATGCTGTAGCATGATACTGCAAGAGTTGTATGAGAAACTGAAAGAACTCTGTGATAATGGAAACACTGCCGCTTTTTCCATCTCGCCTCAATATATGGCAGCGCCCCGTAATGAGATGCTGTTTGACGGGGTGGATATTTACGTCAGATCAAAAGATGATGGAAAGATTGAGGTGGAAGGTGTTGTCCATTATTGGCATCCCGATGAGGGCGGATCACGCAAAAGGACCGTTATCCGTATTTTTGACAATATCCAGGATTGTCTGCAATGGCTCAAAAATGAGCAGTATGCAGCCAGCAAAGAATGTGCCGATATCCTGGCTGAACGCTGTTAGTAGAAACGGCCGAGGGTGGTGCCGGGATAGTAATGATGTAGGATCTCGTGGTAATTGTAACCTTTGGCGGCCATAACTGCGGCTCCTATCTGGCAGAGTCCCACTCCGTGGCCCC
>JAZMZT010000225.1:0-18410 GCA_045586125.1 Bacteroidaceae bacterium
ACAGCAAGCTGTTCAACACAGTTGCAAAACCCGACAGTTTTGACCTCAAAGAGGTGATTGCACGCTGCATAGAGATAAAACGCGACGTAGTTGAGGCCGATGAATTTGACAAGGGCATGCGTGGCCTTCTGAACTTTGGCCACACATTCGGTCACGCGATAGAGAAACTGAGCGGCTTTACCATCACACACGGAAGCGCCGTTGCCCGCGGAATGATCATTGCCGCAAAGGTGGCAAAGGTTTACGGTTTCACTGACTACACAGACGTGATAACCAATGTAGTTAAAGACTACGGTTTTGAGACCGGATGTCCTTTCAGGGCCGATGAACTCTACAGCGTTATTCTTTCAGATAAGAAACGCAGCGGAGCCGACATTACACTTGTGCTGCCCAAGCAGATTGGCGCGTGCATTCTTGAGAAAATGCCTGCCGTGCAGGTACTTGAACTGATGAATAAGGCAGGATTATGATTCTGGAGGTATCGGGAGCAGTATCAGGAAACGTACAGGTGCCGCCTTCAAAGTCGGTAGCCCACCGCATGCTCATATGCGCAGCACTCTCTGATGCGCCCTGCACAATTGTCTGCCAGAGCGTGAACCGCGATATGGAGGCAACCATGAATTGCCTTAACGCCCTGGGCGCAAACATCACATACGCTGACGGAAAGTTCTGCGTTCAGCCAATTCAACAGGTAAATAAAGGCGCCACGCTGGACTGCGGCGAGAGCGGATCAACCCTAAGGTTCCTGCTGCCCGTAGCCGCCGCACTGGGGGCCGATGCCACATTCATAGGCCAAGGACGTCTGCCCGAGCGTCCGCTCTCCCCTCTGTATGAGGAGATGACGGCTCACGGCGTAAAGATGTCGCCCAACGGCCGGATGCCGCTCAAATGTGAGGGCAAACTGCCTGCCGGTCTCTACACCATTGACGGAGGCGTATCGTCACAGTTCATATCAGGCCTGCTCATGGCCCTGCCGCTAACGGGTATACAGAGCAAGATTGCGGTTACCGGCAAGCAGGAGAGCGCATCATACATAGGACTTACCCTGAATGCACTGGGGCAGTTCGGAATAGAGATACAGTCCACAACCGATGGTTATATCATACCCAGCGGTCAGGAGTTCACCACCCCGGCCACACAGGTTGCAGTGGAGGGAGACTGGTCGGCCGCAGCATTCTGGCTGACAGCAGGCGTGGCAGGCAGCAAACCCGTTACCTGTACCGGTCTGGGCTACGAGTGCTCTGCTCAGGGCGACCGCCGCATTGTAGACGTGCTCCGTAAGATGGGTGCCGATATCGCAACTGCAGGCAATACGGTTACCGCACGCCCGTCAAGCCTGACTGCAGCACAGATAGACTGTGCCGATATCCCCGATCTGGTTCCCATTCTGGCTGTTGCAGCATCATCAGCCCAGGGAACTACAATCTTTGACAACATCCGCCGTCTCCGCATTAAGGAGAGTGACCGCGTGCAGTCCATACTGCAACTGATGGGTATAGCCGGCATATATGCGTTTGCATCGGACAATACTCTTACGGTTACGGGCGGTCCTGCACGCAGTTGTACCTACGACCCGTCTGGTGACCATCGCATGGCTATGGCTGCGGCCGTTCTGGCATCGGCCAAGAATGTAAAGATTACCATAAGCGATGCCGAGTGCACCGCCAAGTCATACCCCGCCTTCTTTGATGATTACAACGCACTGGGAGGCATAGTTCTGAAACAACAATAAATACCATAATGGACCTTACAGATTACAGAAACAAGATTGACTCTATCGATGACGAGATTTGCCGTCTCTTCACCGAACGCATGAACGTAGTCAATGAGATTGGTGAATTCAAACGCAGCCATGACGTACCCGTGAGCAGCAGTTCACGCGAGCGCGAGGTGCTGGCACGCATTTCCAAACAGTTGCCCGAGGATTTGGAGGATTTCGGACGCGTCCTTTACCGCTCCATGTTCGATGTCAGCAAGGCTTATGAGGCCATGTACAAGGAGAAGGACTCCCCTCTCTACAAAGCCATATCGGGCCTGATCAATGCCGATCCCGCTCCGTTCCCCAAGCGCGCCGTGGTAGCCTGCCAGGGACGTGAGGGCGCATATTCCCAGATTGCCGCCGAGAAACTCTTTGAGGTGCCCGAGATTATGTTCAACAACACCTTTGAGGGCGTTATCCGCATGGTCACCGACGGCCTCTGCGAATACGGAATCCTGCCCATTGAGAACTCCACCGCAGGCTCGGTCAACGAGATTTATGACCTGCTGGTAAGATATAACGTACATATAGTACGCAGCACACGCGTGCGTGTTGACCATCAGTTGCTTGCCGCCAAGGGTACCCGTTTCCAGGATATCAAGACCATCTACTCGCATCCGCAGGCCATCAACCAGTGCTCACACTTCCTGGCTGCACTTAAGGATGTTGAGATCATTCCGTTCGACAACACCGCCATGGCTGCCCAGAAGGTTGCCAAGGATCCCAATAGGACATCGGCCTCTATATCATCCAAGAGTTGCGTTGACCTCTATAACATGGAGGTTCTTGCGGCCGATATCCAGAACTTTGACAGCAACCACACACGCTTTATCTGCATAGCCAAAAACGCCCGCATCTATCCGGGTGCCAACCGCACCAGTATCATGATGGTCATGAGCCACAAGCCCGGTACGCTGTTCTCTGTTCTGAGCAAGTTCAACGCCACCGGCGCCAACCTGGTAAAGCTGGAATCACGCCCCATACCCGGCCGCGACTTTGAGTTCATGTTCTACTTTGACATTGAGCTCTCCATCTATGACAAGAAGTTCGCATCACTTATATCCGAGCTGGACCACTGCGGCGAGCAGTTTAAGTATTTCGGAACATATCAGGAGATTATTTAACTTTGCGGCATGAAAAAGATTCTTGTCATAAACGGTCCCAACCTGAACCTTCTGGGTCTGCGCGAGCCCGCAATATACGGCAGCAGGGATTACAAGGCTCTTGAGGCATTCGTGCTGGAGAACGGTCTGGACTTGGGCCTACAGGTGGAGTGCTTCCAGTCAAACCATGAGGGCGCCATAGTGGATAAGATCCAGCAGGCGTACGGCGTGTTTGACGGCATCGTGATCAATCCTGCGGCCTACACCCACACAAGCGTCGCCATACTGGATGCACTCAAGGCAGTGGCCATTCCCACGGTTGAGGTTCACTTGAGTGATGTTGACTCACGTGAGGAGTTCCGCCGCCACTCTTTTGTCTCCCTTTACGCTTCAAAAGTGATAAAAGGCAAAGGATTTGACGGCTACAGAGAGGCTCTGGAGTACTTTTCTGGAAAATAATTGAAAAAATTTCAAGGTCCGGACCAACAAATCCGGACCTTTTTCGTCTATTAGTCAAAAGAATTACTCAAACATGATGAAAAAGTATCTGATTGCGGTAGTAGCAGCTCTGTTGGCAGTTCCCGCGTTTGCACAGTCCGAGAGACATTACGAATATGATGAATATGGCCAGGTAGGCCGCAAGGAAGGTTGGGCACGCCGCTTTGCCCACAACTTCTACGACGCTCTTGTTGGTGCCGAATACTATGAGATAGTAGATGAGGAGGGCAACAAGTCAGACAAAAAGCCCGTAAGCAGGAAAGAGCAGAGAAATGTAAGTAAAACTTACCGTTACTACGGCCCTGGTCACACCCCTGATTTCTATCTGGGAATAAATATGCTAACAACCGATGATCCGCGTGTTATAACCCCGGAACTTCCGCAGAAAGTGGGCAAGGGATTCGAGCTTGGATTTGCCGTAGGACAGTGGGGTTACCACATGACAAAGAACATAGGCATAAACACCGCTCTCTACATAACACGTTCACGTTACTGGATTGACGGCGCACAGTATCTCAACTTCAATCCCAGAAACACGGACAAGAAGATAGACCTCTATAGCGGAACCTTTGAGGGCAACACCGTAAAACAGGGTTACCTGCGCTACTGGAGCCTCCGCGTACCCCTTTGCCTGGAGCTCAGTTCCGCTTCCAGACGCGGACCGTTCATTGCGGTAGGTCCCGAGATCGAGTACCGTTTCGGAGACGTATCAAAAGTTGACGTGACCGAAGATGACGAGCGCATGACCGTGACAAAGGGAATCAACGTCAACCCCCTGGGTCTGAACGCCGTGGCAAGAATAGGCATCAACGATTTCGGCATCACAGCCCGTTACTCTTTCACCAGCCTCTTCCTGGATGACGACCCCGTTCAGACATACCCCTTCATGATAGGTATAAGCACATCATTCTGACATCTCTCCCCAGGCAGCCATATTGTAAAGAATTTTTCAGGAACATCCCGCCACACCGCGTGACGGGATGTTTTTTTAACCCTTTTATGCGCGTACATTTTTCTCTGTTTACGTTTTTTTACTTATTTTTGCATCCTAAGTTTTCAAACAAACCGGTTAATGAAAAAGACGAATGCTATAATCCTGACAGCAATTGCCACACTGCTGCTGTCATCGGCCCCCTCAGAAGTTTACGCACAGAGCAAGAGTTCAACAGCCAAGAAACCCGCATGGGTCACAAAAGCGCCCACGGTAAAAGGCAGTTACATTGGTATCGTAAGCGTGCCCAAGCGCTCCATGAGCCCCAGCGGCGAGCAGACCGAGAGTACCGCTTCGTCAATAATCGTATCACAGCTGTTCTTTAACGAAAAGTACAAGGAGAGCGGCCGCCGCGAGGCCGAGAAGGCCATCCTCAAGGAGATGCATCTGGCCGTTGACCCCAACTCCCTGCTGGGCGACCTGATTGTTCAGGAAAAGTACGCACCCTCATCAAACCAATCGTTTGACGACGTTTTCATTGACCGCGTCTTTGCCACCCCGCTGCTCAAGAAACAGGGAGAATGGGAGAACGACGATGAGTACTGGTGCTACTACTCCATCACCGAGAAGGACTGCCAGGCACGCCTCAAGTCACTTGAGGACAGCATCTGCGGCCAGGCAGAGACAATGTGGAAACTGGGTATGTCATACCAGAAGGACGGTATGCTGTTCAACGCCGCCAAAACCTTCACCGAGGCGCTGAACCTGATACACCCGCTCATCTACTCACAGCACAAGATCAAGTACGACTATGAGAACGTAGATCTTTTCTCAAGCATCTACAAGAGTTACGTAAGCGTATATGACGATATCACCCTGACCTGCTCTGTAAACGAGATTCCCGCCGTTGCCGGCGAGGCCGTTCCCGCCACATTCAAGGTAAAGGTTGAGCAGAAAGGCACTCCCGTCAGGAAACTGGGTATCGTGATAGATTATCCCGGAACCACCGACGGAGCTTTCATGACCGATGACAACGGTGAGGCTGCATTCTCAATCGTAAAGGCCGCCGATGAGGCTGACCAGGAAATCACCATCTCACTTGACAAGGACGGCATCTTCGGACTGCCCGAGACATATGTGTTCAAGCAGTTGACCTCAAAGGCCGACAAACTTAAATCCACAAAGGCCACCGTAAAACTGTTTGACCCCAACAACTACATCAGCCTGCATGTGCAGCCTCAGGATTCAGCAACCCAGAAGGCCGTAACCGAACTGATATCGGCCCGCAAGGACCTGATAATAGTCGATGACGACTCCAAGGCTGACCTGATACTTGTGGCCAAACCCGCCATCATGCTTCAGGCCGGAGCAGATCCCAAGGCCAAGTGGCCCATTGACCAGTACAGTGCCGCTATGAGCGTACAGGTCAAGGAGAAGGCATCAGACAAGGAACTGTTCCAGTACACCATTGACAACTTCCAGTATCTGTCACCTGCAGGCAGGGACAAGAACCAGGTGCTCCACTCATCCGCAAAGGAGATGTCACGCCAGATGATACGCGAGTTCCCCGAGCAGTTCAAATCATTCAGCTATGACAAGCGCGGTCTTGTCTGGTCAATATTCAAATGATTCACATGAAGCGTTTCTTCAAGATAGCATTGACGCTGGCGCTGTTCATCATGACAGCCCAGGCAAGCGCTCAGATGACCCGCGGCCAACTGCTGCGCAAGTACTACCAGATCACCCAGTTGCATAACAGCGGCAAGGACGCCGAGGCCATTGCGCTGTGTGAGGAGATCACAGCCATGTATCCCAAACTGCCCGACACCTATCTGCGCATGGCTCAGATATATGACGATGCAGGCGAGCAGGAACTGGCGCTGGTCATGTACCGCACCTATGTCAGCCTGGAGATGGATGACAAGAAACTCTCCGAGGTCACTCCCCGCATGAAGGAACTGGAGAAGAAACTTGAGGTTAAGAGTTTTGAGGAGCAGGAACAGGAGCAGTTTGATCAGCTTATGGCAGAGACTGCCCAGACGGAAACCGTAGTCACAACAGCTCCCGCAAGCACATCGGCCACAATAACAACGTCTGCAACTTCGCTGTTTGACCTTTCCGCGCTGGTGGCATCGGCCAACACAAAGGAGCCGGAGCCGGAACCTGAACCGGAGCCTGAGGAACAAGAGCCGCTGCTTGCACAAGCCCAGCCCGAGCCTGAGCCGGAGCCTGAACCCGAACCGGAGCCTGAGCCCGAGCCAGAGATAACCCGGGATATCCAGCAGCAGGCCGACAATATGGTTGAGAAGGCATCGGCTACAGAGGTAAAGCCCGACTGCTCTACCCCGTATCTGTTCAGCCCCCATCCCGACGTAGTGAACGAACTGCATCTGAAGCGCGACGCACAGTATACGGCCAAGGTTACCCCAAAGCGCTCATTCGAGTCCAAGAGCGACCTGATTGGCAGATGGGTGTCATCAGTTTTCAGCGAGGAGACCGGACGTGAGTTCATCATCATAGACATTGAGCAGATGGGAAGCAGCCTGTCAGCAATGCTGGATGAGGAATCGGGCCTGTTCCTGGACAAGAAGAACAGCATGTTCAAATCCTCATGGAACGCAGTCAAGAGCATCTGGTCAAGCGACGGTGCCGACTTTGACGCCACTGAACTCATAGGAAGCGCCATCCGCGGCGACTTCTCGGAAGAGAGTTTTGACTTCACCTTTGCGCTGCGCAAGAAGGACAAGCCCAATGTAGCCACCATAGGCCGTGACGTGATGGACGGTCTGTCGCTGTTCATCCCGTTCGGTGCGCTGGCATCACGCGTAGGCAGCACACTGCTCAACTATGCAAGCCGCAAGATATCCAATGAGAAGTTCCAGACCACAATCAACTTCTCACTCAAGAGCGTCACTGCAAACGTTCTGGCCTGCAGTTACATAGTCAGCGAGCGCCACACCACAGCCGACGGCACACGTGACAAGGTGATCGAGGAGCGCAGTTTCCATATGTTCCGCGTCCCTGACAAATACAAGCCCTACACCTACAGCAGCAACATTCAGGAGAACGCCCTGTACCGCGCCATGTACACCAAGTTGGAGCAGGAGACCGCCAACGATCCCGACAAACTCTTCCCGCTGGCATACATGAGTTTCTACGGAGCCGGTATCGGCAAGAAGGCCGATGACCTGGACCGTCTGACAAAGGCCATCGTGCAGATGCAGAAACTGGCCGACCTGGGTTGCATCCGTGCAAGCGCCTGGCTGATTCCGGTTTACTACAACCTCTCAATCGACGAGAAGCACTACCCCATGCGCATGCAGCGCAAGAAGTTCCGTGAACTCTCCGACAGCCACATGAGCACCATGCTGATGGCATACAACCCCTATGTTTACGGTCTGAACGGTGACATCCTGGCAAGCGGAAACTCTGACCCTGAGGAGATTGCAGCCGAGTACGAAAAGGGTGCACAGCAGGGTGACGCCTACTCCCTGTACTGTCTGGGCAAGGCCTACAAGGAGGGTGTGATCAAGTCACGTGACCTGGACAAGTCACTGGAGTGCTTCAGGCAGGCTGCAGAAAAGGGTTATGCCGATGCATACTGGCAGATTGCCCTGGCCTACAAGAGCGGACTTGGAGTGGCATCGGACTACAACAAGTATATTCACTCTCTGATTGAGGCTATTGACGCCGGTTCAATCGAGGCTATTGACGAACTCAGCGTTGCCTATTACTGGGGAATCGGCGTTGAGCGCGACATTGATATGGCACAGCAGGTAAGACGCAGTTACTTCTACGTAAAGAACAACGTATGGCGTGACGTGCTTACCCTGTACGGATTCCCAAGCATATGATATGACAAAAGGACTGAGAGTATTATTGGCTGTTGTAATGTTGGCGGCGTCACTGCCCCTTCACGCACAGGAAAGTCTTGAGATAAAGACTCCTGAGCGCATAGCCAGAATGTTAGAGAGTATGCCCATGAGCGTTGTCCCCCAGTCCGGACAGTTCAGATGTCCCGAACTGAGCAGCACGGTCATGTTCTACACTCAGTCCGATAACGGCATCACCGAACAACTGGGAGCCCTGCTCTTCTCTGACGGCATACGCAGAAATTACGATCCCGTAATCATCAGTTTCGTGGAGCGTCTGTGGGTTGAACTGCTGCTCCGCAAGACAACCTCATCGCAGAACAGCCTGCTCAAGGAGTACGGCGTCCGCATAGTTCTGGGCGGATATCCGCTGGGATCAGGCAGTTTCAACAGCCTGGACAAGGCGCTGAACGTAATAAACGCCCTGTCATCGGTCCAGATAACAACCGGAGGCAACGAGATTGACATGTTCATGCGTGACACCACCGATGCCACCCTGCACATCTACATTCCCGCCAGCCGTGACCTGCTGTTCCAATTTGACAAGAAGGAGCATGAGGAGCGTCTTATCAATGATCTGGCATCCAACAGGAGCACATACAGGCAGAGCCTGCCCGAATCAGACACCTTCAGCAGGACCGATAACGGATTACTGGCCATTGGCGGTGACTGCTATATGATTGATTCCCTGCGCAATGACGTGTTCTACACGCCTGACCGCAAACTTCTGTGGGATCCGGCTCAATACCCTGAAGAGTCCATGCGCAACATCCTGATGGGTGCCGCCGCTCCGGGACATCTCCTGGGAATAACCCTGAACGTCACCCCTCACACCTACAACCGTGAGATAAAGAAGTTCAAGATTCCCATGAACCTGCTTCTGGGTTATCTGCAGCAGCAGGGATTCCGGTTCTACACCGGTGACATGGGACGCGACGGGGACCGATGCCAATGCCTGCTGGCTATGTTCCATCCGGTCTACAACTACCTTCACATACTCTCGTTGAGTTTCACTCCCGAGCAGTTGAACGGCAACTCCGAGGTCACCCTCAAGGCTGATCTCTCAACATTCATTCCGCAGCACAACATCAAGAATCTGTTTCAGGAAAAATAATAAACCATTATGAGAATAAAGCATTTTCTATTCACGGCAGCACTCGCACTGATTGCAGTGTCAGCCAACGCACAACTGGATGTAGTACGCTTCAGCGTTCAGGACGGCGTATCTGACGCCACTCTGAAGGCCAACATCGAGAAGAGCACATCCAAACTGTTATCGGCTCTGAACTCAACCGTCATCTCCGGCAAGTCAAAGATAAAACTTGAGAAGGAGGATGAGGCTCTCTTCACCAAGGACGGCCGCACATGCCTGGACGAGATGTGGGCATCGAGCGCAATGATGTGCCCGGTATCACAGGTTACCGAGAAGGGTATCTCAATGCAGAACGGTACCGTACAGGTGCGTAACGTGCCTATTACCCTGCTTGCGGCCGATGAGGACAACTGCGAACAGGAACTGGTTATCTGCTTCAACCAGCAGGGTCAGATAGACAATATCATGATCGCGCTCGAGGAGCACCGCTATCTGGATGTCATCAACGCCCAGATCAGCGTCAAGGATTTCCACCGCCGCCAGGCCATCATTGACTTTGTGGAGAACTTCCGTACCGCTTATAACCGCAAGGACATAGATTACATCAACAACGTGTTCAGCGACAACGCCCTTATCATTACCGGAAAGGTGGTCAAGATTGACAAGAAGAAGCAGGACCTGACCTCAAAGTCACTCAACAACGAGCAGATCCAGTATCAGAAGTCAACAAAGGAGGAATACATCAACAACCTTAAGAGATGCTTCAAGAACAACAGTTACATCAACCTTGTGTTCGAGGAGATTGAGGTTATGCGTCACCCCAAGCGTGATGACATATTCGGTGTCACACTGAAGCAGCACTGGAACTCATCCAACTACAGCGATGTAGGTTACCTGTTCCTGATGATCAACTTTGAGGATGAGATGAACCCCTCCATCCAGGTACGCACATGGCAGCCCGATAAGTACAACGGCAAGCCGCTGCCGCGCGAGGAGGTGTTCTCACTTGACATGTTCAGCATCTAATTCTTTAAGACCTATATGAGATACGCAAAAGTCCTGACGGTACTCATTGCCGCCACTATGGTTCTCAACGCCAATGCGCAGAACCAACTCAAGGACCTGAGAGTTACCAATATAACTCCCGAGTTGTCAGTATACCCCTGCGGTGACCGTCACGAGGCACTGGTTATACTGCGCTGCCAGGAGCCGTTTGACCTTGTACTGTCATCAAACTACGATGCCAACCTTGACCTGAGCGTAACCACCGAGGGTCCCGAGAAGGTTTACAGCATCGTCTTCAAGACCAAGGAGGAGGGAACCTCATTCAAGGGCCGCCAGCTCTCTATCGTGGCCGACGGTTTCAAGAAGCACTACATTCCCCTGAACCTGAGCGACAAGGAGAAACTGGAGTTCCTGGTATCGGACCCCTACTCCAAACTGCGCAGCCTCTACTACACTGCAACCGAGGAGGGTGTCAACTACATGACCGAGGGTCTGTATGACGCAGCCATAGACCAGTTCCGCATTGCCAAGCAGTGCCCCGAGTTTGAGGAGAATGAGAACCATCTGGACGAGTATATCACCAAGTGTGACTCACTCAAGAAATGGACCGTCCAGGCACAGGAACTCATGGACAGGGAGGATTACTACAACGCCCGTCTGCTCTACATCAGAATGATGACCGAGAACCCCTCATGCAACATTATCCGCGAACTCTATTTCAACGCCAACGAGAACTACAACCGCGTGAGCAAGCATGACATGGAGGTTGCACAGGCATACTTTGAGAAGAAGCAGTATGAAGAGGCACGAGACCTCTACGAGCATGCCCTTGCCCAGAAGAATCCCGAGTCGGCAACTGCCGGAACCAACCTGGCGTTCATTCAGTACAAGCGCTACAAGCAGGACAACCATACACGTTCACTGTCATACATCTATGACAAGGACTGCAACATAGGCCTTATGTTTGCCTCACTCAAGCCCGACAAGACAAGCGCCTATCTGGCCCTGGGACTTGAGAAGGGTATGTTTGACCTTGCATCGGGCAACCTTGAGGAGGCCCCCTACACTCTCAACCCGGACAACACGAGCACCATCACCGTTCCCGATAAACCCGCTTATCAGGCTATGCTCAGCATAGGTTGGACACTGCGTCTGTATGCATCGAACGAGAACATCTACGTGCCCAAGATATGGATTCTGATGACACCCTTCAGTTATGCGGGAGGCGGCTATTATTCAAAGACGCCCAATCCTTCATACAATCCCAACTCCAGTTCGGCAAAGGACCAGCAGGAGTTCCAGGAGAGTTACCACTGGATGAATGCATACGCCCCCGAGATTGGACTTGCCGTCCGTGAGTGGCGTTTCATCCTGTCATACCGATATCAGTACCGTTACATGATTAACAGGGAAAAGCCGGTTTCAGAGAACCTTGGAAGCGCAAAACATCTGATAGGAATTGGATTCTGCTGGTAAAACCATGATTCAAATTAAAGAAGTCCTTACCGATAAGGATAAAAAGAAACTGTTCAGGTTCCCCATTGACCTCTACAGGAACTGCGATATGTACGTACCCGTGCTCATCGGCGATGAGATGGATACTTTCAACCCCAAGAAAAACGGCGCATACAGTTACGCCGAAAGCCGTCTGTGGATGGCTTACAGGGACGGTAAGATTGTGGGCCGTATAGGTGCCATACTGAACCGTGCCGCCAACCAGAAGGATAACGTAAAGCAACTGCGTTTTACACGCTTTGACTTCATTGATGACTTTGAGGTCTCCAAGGCACTGTTTGATACCGTTGTGGCCTGGGCCCTTGAACTAGGCATGACCGAGGTTGTAGGTCCGTTGGGATTCTCAAACCTTGACAAGCAGGGCATGCTGGTGGACGGATTCGACCAGTTGGACATGTACATCACGCTCTACAACTACCCCTACTACATTGAGCACATGAAACGTCTGGGCCTGACAAAAAAGTGGGACTGGACCGAAACAAAGGTTATTGTTCCGGATCAGGTTCCGCCCAAGATGGACCAGATTGCCGAAATATCTGAGAAGCGTTACGGTTACTCCATCAAGAAGTTCCGCAACATGAAGGAGGTGCGCCCCTACGTGCGCCGCGCAATGGAGATCATCAACGTGGCCTTTGCAAAACTGCACGGAGTTGTTCCCCTGTCCGATAAACAGATAGACAACATGGAACAACTGATAGGTCTGGTAGGCCGTCCCGAGTATTCGCTCATGGTTCAGAACCAGGCGGGTGATCTGGTAGGATTCGGCTTCATCGCCCCGTCCATCAGTCGCGGCATACGCGCCAGCAAGGGTAAACTCGGATTGTTCTCAGCACTGAAAGTGCTTGGTGACCTGAACGATCACCGTCACATTGACTTCTACATGATAGGTGTCCGCCCCGAGGACCAGAAGAAAGGCGTGGAGTGCATCATCCTGCGCGAAGGCATCAAAGCCATCCAGTCACACGGAGGCATAGACTGCCAGACCGGCCCCATGCTTGAGGACAATGCCAACGTCCAGAATATCTGGAAGCACTTTGAGCACTACACCCACCGCCGCAGAAGGTGTTGGACAAAAAACGTGCAATTGGGGTCAGGCCCCAATTGCTCAAATTGCTGAGATTCTGAAACTGAAACCTGAGGTTTTTCCCGCTTCAAGGCTGTTGATATAATCACGGCCTGAGATATCGCCGTTATAGCCCTGGTAGTCACACCGACCCATCCAGGGCTCTATGCATACAAACGGAGCGTTCTTGGCGGGAGGTGACCACAAGCCCCAGACCGGAGCCTCATCGGTCTGTACCGATATATACGGGTTGCAATCCTTGTCGTACAGAATCACCTGATCCAACTGGTACTCCTCCAACACCAGCGCGTCATTTGCAAACAGGCCCGGAGTAAGCGGCAGCATTGCATCGCTGTCCAGTTCCATCATGCCGGCGCTGTCGCTGCGGTATCCATCCTCGGTGAGTTGTCCTATGATTAACCGGCTTATGGGTTCCTCACCCGATGTGAGGCGGAAGTATCCGTGAATGGGATCGTCCTTATGGAAATCGCGGTAGTTGAATCCGGGATGCGCGCCTATCTGATAGTACATCGGCCCGTCACCCGGGTTCTTTATACGCCACTCAACTATGAGTGTGTTATCCTCAAGGCGGTATGTTGCCTCCAGGCGGAACTTATACGGATAGACCTTGAGTGACTGCTCATCGGACTCAAGACACAGCACTATGCTCTCCTTGTCGTGACAGAGCACCTTGAAATCGCGGTCGCGGGCAAATCCGTGCTGTGACAGGCTGTAGGTTTTGTCCCCCACTCTGTACCGGCCGTTCCACACCTTGCCCACAATGGGAAAGAGCATGGGCGCATGTCGGCCCCAGTATTCCTTATCGGCGGTCCATATCAGTTCCTCGTCCGAATCCTTTCTCCTGAGGCTTGTAAGTTCTGCTCCGTGCGGGTCTATCACCGCGCATATGAGGTCATTTTCTATAATCATAGGTTAAGCAATCAGATATGCGAAGGTAAAGGATTTGTATTATCTTTGCACTATCTGCTAACCAAAAACAATCGCTATGAAGAAAATCCTACTTGCCATTGCGCTGTTTACATGTGCATTCTCGTACGCCCAGCGTATGAATGTTCTTGATGAGATCCAGGCCAATCCCCAGAAATCTTACGGAACTGACTACCCTTACACTTTCGATGCACCGGACCTGACCAAGGCGCCCAAGGGTTACAAACCTTTCTACATAAGCCATTACGCCCGTCACGGCTCACGATACTATTGGAACAACTCGCTCTACCTGGAGTTGGACACCATCATGACCGAGGCGCACGACAAGCACCTGCTCACCCCGGACGGCGAGAAGTTCTACAATCAGTACAAGGCCCTCTACCCCGAGTTCATGGCCGGTATGGGTGAACTCACCCGCGTAGGTTGGGATCAGCATCAGGCCATTGCCCGCAAGATGTACGAGAGTTTCCCCGAAGTATTCAAGAAAGGCGGTACCATCCGTGCTATATCTTCCACTACCGGCCGATGCATAGTCAGCATGGCTGCATTCTGCCAGGCCATGGTACAGTGCAACCCCAAGATAGACATCTACGAGCAGGCATCCAGAGCCACCCTGCACGGAGTTAAGCCCGATGCCGATGACAATCCCTACCGTGTCAGGGCTCCGCGTGCAAGTGCACAGTTGGATATGACCAATTTCAATCCCGAGGCCCCGCAGGTGGCATCGAACGATGAGATAATTGCACGTCTGTTTACCAGCACTGAGGGCCTTTCACGCAGTCCCCGCCGTATTTTCAGCAACCTTAAGAACCTGTACACCTCACTGCCCAGCATCGGCCATGAGGAACTTCTGGTAGGACTTTTCAAGCCCGAGGAACTGACCGCCGGTTGGGAGCGCACCAACCTGAACTCATACCGCAACTGGTACAGGGACATCAACGTGATGAAACCCATCGTTCAGGACATTCTGGATCAGGCCAAACTGGTCATAGACGGCGAATGCAATGACATAGCATCCCTGCGTTTCGGCCATGACACCAACCTGGGTCCGCTCAACATCGTGATGGGTATCAACATGCCCAAGGGCGGCGTGACCGATGCCAGCCAGCTCAAGTACTATTTCCAGGATTTCCAGATCGGCAAGGCCGGCAACCTGCAGTTCATCTTCTACAAGAGCAAGAAGAACCCCGAGATCCTGGTCAAGTGCCTTCAGAACGGCTACGAGGTGCAGCTCCCGCTTGACACCGACTGCTATCCCTACTACAAGTGGAGCGATTTTTACGCTTACTACAGCGCTGTATGCTCAGAGCAGTGAGGTGAGGTCGCTGAGTGAGCGGATGGTGTGGTCGGGTGTGATTTGGGCCGATGCCTCAACGCTGCGGATGTTGAACCAGACGGTGTGCAGACCGTAGGCCTGGCCGCCGCTGATATCAGCGTTGAGGGAGTCACCCACAATTACGGTCTGATCCGGACGGGTGCCGCCCAGTTGTGAGAAACAAAAGTCAAAATACTCGCGGGACGGTTTGTTGAAGCCGATGTCCAGCGAGCCGAAAATACCGTCCACGTACTGCATCAGCCCGGCTTTGCCCAGACGTGTGGACTGCTGCAGATTGGATGCGTTGCTCACCACATAGACCTTGTACCGGTCGTGAAGATATTTCATCACCTCATGCGCTCCGGCCACCGGGACCGATGTGTCGCGTAGTCCCGCAATGAAATCAAGTTCAAATGCGGGCCCATCGGCCTCAATCCCAAGGTCACGGAATATGCCGGCCCAACGGGTGCGGTGCAGTTCATCTACGGTAAGCAGACCGTCCTCGATGCGTTTCCAGAGTATGATGTTCCGGTTAAGGAAGAACTCAAACATGCTGTCCGAGTACTCAATGCCGTTCTTGCGGCAGCACCCGCGCACATTCTCCCTGGCGCACTCCTTGAAATCCAGGAGCGTGTCATCGACATCCATCAGGACGGTGGTTATATCCTCTTTGCGGAACATTTCAGGTTATTCCTCCAGCAGGAAGGCAATCTCGTCACCCTTGCTCAAACGGCCGTTCACCACGCTGACAATAGTCACCGTGGCCTGGATGCACAGTTTCATATCGGCCTTGCGGTAAATGTCCTGCTCAAAAATGAAACGGGCGCCCTCGCGGTGCAGGTTGAGGCATGACAGGAACTCCTCCTGGCCGTGCAGCGGACTCTTGTATTTGATGTTGATTTCCGATACCATTGCATCAATGCCCTTCTCATGCCACTGCTGGAAAGACTGCCCGCGGCTCTGCAGCCACTTATGGCGGGTATACTCCAGATAGTGCTGGTAATTGGCGTTGTTGACTACGCCCTGAAGGTCGCATTCGTAGTCTCGGGTCTCAAGACTGGTTGTAAAAAGATACTCTTTCATAGCACCGCGAAGTTAATGCTTTTTGCTATATTTGCCATACACCGAAAGTTCAATCGTATGGTCCAATCAATGATTAGGAAGGCTGTTCTGGCCATATCGGCGCTGACAACCGTATCCGCTACAGCACAGAATCCCGTCCAGTACCTGTGGGGCGATCAGGGCAACGGCACCTACATCAACCCCGTCCTGAACGCCGATTATTCCGACCCCGACGTAATCCGGGTAGGTAAGAAATATTATATGGTGGCGTCCGATTTCCATTTCCTGGGAATGCAGATACTGGAGTCCGATGATCTGATAAACTGGACTGTACTGACACAGCTATACAGCCGGTTTGACCTGCCCGGATGGGACGATAACCGGCACTACTCGGGCGGCTCATGGGCACCCTCCATCCGCTATCACGGCGGGCGGTTCTGGGTCTATTTCTGCACACCCGACGAGGGCCTGTTCATGACATCGGCCAAGAAACCGGAAGGTCCCTGGGAACCCCTATGCCAAGTAAAGGACGTACCCAAATGGGAGGACCCCTGTCCCGTATGGGATGACAAGGGCAACGCCTATCTGGGCCGAAGCGCCCACGGAGCCGGTCCCATCATTCTGCACCGCATGAGTGCCGACGGACGTGAGCTTCTGGATGACGGTGACACCATCTACACCGGACCGGTGGCTGAGGGCACCAAGTTCCTGCGCAAGGACGGCTGGTACTACCTTATCATACCCGAGGGCGGTGTAGGCCAGGGCTGGCAGACGGTGCTCCGCTCCAAGGACCTGTACGGCCCGTATGAGCGCAAGGTGGTGCTGGAGCAAGGCCCCACCAATATCAACGGCCCGCATCAGGGCGCGCTTGTGGATACCCCCAATGGCGAATGGTGGTTCTACCATTTCCAGGAGACCAACCCCATGGGCCGTGTGGTGCATCTGCAGCCCGTGCGCTGGGAGGACGGCTGGCCACTTATGGGCGTAGACCTGGACGGCAACGGCGTGGGCAATCCGGTAACCTCATGGACAGTCCCCAAGGTAAAGCAATCCAAAGGTCCGCACGTGCCGCAGACATCGGACTCCTTTGAAAGCAGTACCCTGAGCCCGCAGTGGCAATTCTGCCATAACCCGCACAATGACTTCTGGAGCCTTACCGAGAATCCCGGACGGCTCACAATCAAGGCGCAGCGCTCCACCAGCCTTATGATGGCACACAACATCATCACCCAGAAGATTATGGGCTGGAAGAGCCTGATATCGGTAACTCTCGATGTAAGCCAGCTGGCCGATGCCCGCGCCGGCCTGACATCGATGGGCCAGTCATTCTACGCCATAGGAGTGACGGAGCGTGACGGCAAGCTCTGCCTGTATCAGGATGGCGGCTACCGCACCACCTATATTGATGACTTTGAGGTGGGCAGCACCATCTGTCTGGCTCTTGAATACGATGCACAGACCAACAAGTTCCGCTTTATGGCCGGAGCCGACCGCGGTTCACTGAAGCTGGTAGGCACGGAGTTCAGCCAGCGAAGCGGCTTCTGGAAAGGCACTCGCGTAGGCCTGTTCTGCTACAACACCCATGCCGATGGAGGTATGGCCCTGTTTGATGACTTTGAATACCCGATAAATAACAGATAACAATATGACAGACTTTCTTGAACTATGCAAGGCGCGCTACTCGGTGCGCTCGTTCTCGGACCGCAAGGTGGAGCCCGAGAAACTTGAAAAGATACTTGAGGCAGGACGCGTGGCGCCTACTGCCGTAAACTTCCAGCCGCAGGTGATTTATGTGCTGCAGAGTCCCGACGCCGTGTCCAAGATGGCCAGCGTGACTCCGTATATGTTCCATGCTCCCCAGGCGCTGCTGGTATGCTATGATGAGAACATCTGCTGGAAAAACCACAAGCATGAGGAGGATGGACACTCCGCCGGCGAGATGGATGCCACCATCGTGCTCACACAGATGATGCTCCAGGCATGGGAGCTGGGCATCGGCTCCTGCTGGGTATGCAGTTTTGACTTCAAGGCTACCCGCCAGCTGTTCAACCTGCCACCCAACATCAAGCCCGTTGCGCTCATGCCCATCGGTTATGCCGCTCCGGACGGTGTGGCATCGGACCGTCATCCCAAGCGCAAACCGCTGTCGGAGACCGTCCGCTACCTCTAATCCCGCCAAAGTGAACAAAAGGGGTCTGCCCCCGATCGCTCCGCCAAAGTGTCCCACAAGCACCAAGTCGGATCGT
>JAZMZT010000226.1:0-5999 GCA_045586125.1 Bacteroidaceae bacterium
AGAAAAGGGTGTTGGAACCGTCCTTGCAGAGATCCTTCATCTCGTCACGGTGCTGTTCCATCCATCCGGTACTGCCGCTTACAACCTTTACTCCGGCCTTGAAGCATTTCTGAATGTTTCCGTAAGCCTGGGTGGGGGCGGTGAACTCAATTGCCACATCGGCGGTCTTGAACTCAGGGCTGTCAAAATCCTGAGGGTTGTCGATGTCTATCTTGCATACTATCTGATGGCCGCGGGAGAGAGCAATCTTCTCTATCTCATGGCCCATCTTGCCATAACCTATAAGTGCTATCTTCATGTTAAGGGTTTATTAGAACATACTCTGTGTGTTCTCCTGAACGTGCTGGAGTATGCTGCTGAATTTGTTGTCAAGTGTTGTTGCAGAAAGTGTCTTCCAGACCTCGTACTGCTCAGGCTCAAGTGCTTTCTTGTAGCGTTTGTCAAACTTGGCTATGATCTGGTCATAGGTCTTTCTGGCGGCGGCGGTATCAAACTGTACGTTTGTGTTCTGGGCACCCATGGCGTTGCCGCGGAATCCTCCGTTCTGCATCATCTGGAACTCTCTTACTGACATCTGCAGGTTGCGGCAGATCTCCTCAAACTCCTGTGCATAGAGTTTGATCATCTTGTCAAACTGCTTCTCTGTAAGGTCCAGACGTCCGGCTACATCCTGTATCTTGGCGTCTGCGATAGAGTCTGATTCCAACTCATAGAAAGGTTTCTGCATTCCTCCCATGGGAGCTCCCATAGGACGACCACCCATAGGACGTCCACCCATAGGACGACCGCCCATAGGCTGTGCTGATGCTAAAACTGCCACAAGGCATGCTGCAATTGTAAAAATAAGTTTCTTCATTGTTTCGTGTTAAAAATATTTGGTAGTAATAGCTTTATAGCAAAGATACTCTTTCCAGTTATGCGCCGGAAAGAGTATCTCTAATATGTTAAGTTCTAAAGATTAGAGCTTGGGACCGGCAGCAACGAGAGCCTTGCCAGCCTCATTACCCTCATACTTCTTGAAGTTCTTGATGAAGCGGCCAGCCAGATCCTTAGCCTTCTCCTCCCACTCTGAAGCGTTAGCGTAAGTGTCGCGAGGATCAAGGATTGCGGGATTTACGTTAGGCAGAGCTGTGGGAACCTCAAAGTCAAAGTACGGGATCTTCTTGGTCTCAGCCTTCAGGATGCTGCCATCCAGAATAGCGTCGATGATACCACGTGTATCAGGAATTGAGATACGCTTGCCAGTTCCGTTCCAACCGGTGTTAACCAGGTAAGCCTTGGCACCGCTCTTCTCCATCTTCTTAACCAGCTCCTCTGCATACTTGGTAGGATGCAGCTCCAGGAATGCCTGGCCGAAGCAAGCTGAGAATGTGGGAGTGGGCTCGGTGATACCGCGCTCTGTACCGGCCAGCTTAGCTGTGAAACCTGACAGGAAGTAGTACTTGGTCTGCTCGGGAGTCAGGATTGATACGGGAGGCAGTACGCCGAATGCATCGGCTGAAAGGAAGATAACGTTCTTGGCATCGGGACCGGCGCTCTTGCCGTTTACCTTCTGAGCAATCTTCTCGATGTGGTCGATAGGGTATGATACGCGGGTGTTCTCGGTAACGCTCTTATCGGCGAAATCGATCTTACCGTTCTTGTCAACTGTTACGTTCTCCAGCAGAGCGTTGCGCTTGATGGCACCGTAAATGTCGGGCTCGTTCTCCTTGCTCAGGTTGATAACCTTAGCGTAGCAGCCGCCCTCTAGGTTGAATACGCCCTCATCGTCCCATCCGTGCTCGTCATCACCGATAAGGAGACGCTTGGGATCAGTTGAAAGGGTGGTCTTACCTGTACCTGACAGACCAAAGAATATAGCGGTGTTCTTACCCTGCATATCGGTGTTGGCTGAGCAGTGCATTGAAGCGATACCCTGCAGAGGCAGGTAGTAGTTCTGCATTGAGAACATACCCTTCTTCATCTCACCACCGTACCAGGTGTTGATGATAACCTGCTCGCGGCTTGTTGTGTTGAAAGCAACGCAAGTCTCTGAGTTCAAACCCAGCTCCTTGTAGTTCTCAACCTTAGCCTTTGAAGCGTTATAGATAACGAAGTTGGGCTGGAACTTCTCAAGTTCTTCAGCGGTGGGCTGGATGAACATGTTCTTTACGAAGTGTGCCTGCCATGCAACCTCAACGATAAAGCGAACAGCAAGACGTGTAGCCTCGTTGGCACCGCAGAAAGCGTCAACTACATAGAGCTCCTTGTTTGAAAGCTCCTTGATGGCGATCTCCTTAACCTTGGCCCAAACATCCTCTGACATGGGGTGGTTATCGTTCTTGTACTCATCGGTGGTCCACCATACCTTGTTCTCGCTCTGAGCATCCTTTACGATGTACTTGTCCTTAGGTGAACGGCCAGTGTAGATACCGGTCATTACGTTTACTGCGTTGAGCTCGGTGTTTACGCCCTTGTCGAAACCCTCGAGTCCAGCCTTTGTCTCCTCTTTGAACAGCTCCTCATAAGAAGGATTGTGTGCAATCACGGTTGAACCGTTGATTCCGTACACGCTTAAATCGATTTTTGCCATTGTTTTTATAGTTTGATTGTTACTAAACTCTCAATTTTATAGCCGGTTTCAAAGGGCTTATTCAAAGCACCCTTGTAAACCGGCTACAAAAGTAACTCCTTTTTGAGGGATAGAGAAATTAGGAAAGCCTTTTTGCTCGCGCCTGCGCAATATTTAATATTTTGTAACAAAACTGCTTTCTTGAGATAGCAATCTACTTCCACTTGTAGTTGTTGCGCCACAGTCCGGGCAGGAAGTGGTAGTAGAGCAGATGGCGCCAGGTTACCAGGTCGTGGGCGCCGGGAGCGTCATCGTCATACTCATGCTTTACGCCAAGCTCATCCAACTGGTTGTGAAGGGTGGTGTGACGGCCCATGAATCCGGTCTCGTATGCACCTCCGCCTACAAAGAGATAGTCAATTTTCTTGTTCACATCGGGCTCTTTTATGGCGGGAGTCTCATCCAGACCGATGGCGGCGCTCAGCAGGCCGGCTGATCCGAACACATCCAGGTTGCGGAATGCCACATACTGGGTCATGCGTCCGCCCATGGAGAGTCCGCTCAGTGCGCGAGCATGCTTGTCCTTGATGCAGCTGTAGTGTGACTCCACAAACGGGATGATGTTGTCAATAAGGTCCCTCTCAATCATGGGGAATGCCAGCTCGGTGTGCTGCGGGTGGCTGCGGGTAACCATCTGGTCATTGGGGAACACCACAATCATCTCACGGGCCTTGCCCTCGGCAATGACGTTGTCCAGGATCCAGTTGGCACGTCCGTGCATGATCCATGTCTCGGTCAGGTCACCGGATCCGCCCATAAGATAGAGTACGGGGTACTTTTTCTTGGGGTTGTAGTTGGCGGGAGTATAGACGATAAGGTCACGCAGGCCGTTGGTTACGTCCGAGTAGTAGTAATGCGTGGTCCATGAACCGTGCGGTACATCGGGCTTGGGATCATACCATGCGGGCTCGTCACCGTGCACAAAGAGCATGCTGAAAGACGGCATTGCAGCATGGCCGGTGAACTGGTTGTTGGCATCGATATTCTGGACTCCGTCAATGATGATGTAGTACAGATAAATCTCAGGAGCCAGTGGGCCGATGGTCAGTTCCCAGACGCCGTTTTCACCCTTGGTGAAGTTGGGACGCTGGCGGTTGTTGCCTACGAACATGGAGCCGGTCAGCTGAACTGTCTCGGCCTTGGGAGCCCTTACGCGGAAGGTTACGGTATGGTCATCGTGAACCTCGGGTGACAGCACCTGGGCGTTATAGGGAAGTATGCCCTCAGGCTCAGTGCGCTGAGGGTCATACTGTATGTTCACTCTTGACTGCTGAGCCACGATGGGCAGAGCGGCCAGCAACAATGTTGAAAGAAAAAGTGAGCGTTTCATTATTTGAAGAGTTCTTTAACGGTCAGTTCAAGATAGTCGCGGCAGTTCATCCAGGTGTGGCCACCCTCGGGGTTGTAGAAGGTGTGCTTGAGTCCCTGCTCGGTCAGGTACTTGTCAAGACCAAGTGACTGGGTAATCAGGAAATCGCTCTTACCGGTACCCAGGAACATGAATTTGAGCTTCTTCTTGAGTTTCTTGATGGGGGCGTAGGTGCCGTTCTCAAAGTTGCCCTTGTACTCATCCTCGCTGAAAATGGCGGGAGCGTATGCTGCTACATAGTGGAACAGCTTGGGGTTGCCCAGTCCTGCAGCCAGTGTCTGACGGCCTCCCAGTGAGAATCCGGCAATGGCGCGGTTATCGGCATCCTTAAGTACGTTGTAGTTCTTCTCTATGAAAGGAATAACTTCCTCAGTGAACTCCTTGGTGGTGAGTTTTACATCCATGGCGTCGTATGCCTGAGCCTTGCCCTGGGCGATCATCTCGGGATAGGGGTTGGCGTAAGGCATAACCACGATCATGCGCTTGGCCTCACCCTTGGCAATCATGTTATCCAGGATATTGTTCATCTGACCAACCTTGAACCATGTCTCGTAGGTATCGGTCATACCGTGAATAAGGTACAGGACGGGGAGTTTCTCCTTGCCGTTGGGGTCATAACCGGCTGGAGTATATACGCACATGGGGCGCTCTATGCCGCAAGCCTTTGAGAAGTAGTAGCGGTATGCCACCTTGCCGTGGGGAACATCCTTCTGGATATCCTGAACAGTGGGAGCCTCGCCGCGTACATCAACAAGGCTGTACTTGAAGTTCTCGTTGGGGAACATGTGCATGTTGTTGGGATCGGCCACCTGTGTGCCGTCAATAACGAATGCGTAGGGGTAGATGTCGGGAGCGGGGGGAGTTACGGTGATGCTCCATACGCCGCGGTCATCCTTATGCATGACTGCTCTTGAGGCAAGCATCTGGCAGTCCAGTTCAACTCTCTGGGCATCGGCGGCCTGGCAGCGGAATGTAACCGTGCCGTCGGCATTGTACTCCGGTGACTTTACGCCTGCGGGGAAGAGGCTTGTCATGAGTGAGCCTGTAAGACGTGAGGGCTCAGCACCGCCCAGTTTCTCCAAGCGTACCTTCTCGGCCTCCTCAAGGCTCATGCTCTCGGCCACGGCCTTGTCAATGACTGCCTGATCCTGGAACAGCAGGGGGAATGACTTCTCCAGCCAGTAGCGGGCGTTCATCCAGGTGTGGCCGTACTTATCGTGAGTGAATACCTTTACGTTCTTGATGTTGTGGCGGTCAAGCATCTGCATCAGGTCCTTGGAGTTTCCATAGAGGAAATCATCGGTACCTATACCAAGCCAGAAAAGATGTACTTTCTTGTTGAATGCCTCTGAGTCCTCAAACTGGCTGTCGCGAACCTGGGTGAATGAGCTGTATGAGCACAGGTATGAGAACTTGTCCAGATTGGCAAGTCCGATGGCCATACCTTGGTTGCCGCCGCGTGAGAATCCGCCGATACCGCGATGGTCGGCATCGTTGATGGTGCGGTAGTTGCTCTCTACGAAAGGCATCAGAACGTCGGTGAAATCGGCATTAAAGTTGTAGCCTCCGCCCATTCCGCCAAAGCCACCCATACCGCCGAATCCGCCGCGGCCGCCCTGCGGTTGTGGCTGACGCTCGGTCTTGAGCAGTGTGGCGTTACCGTAGGGGAGTACCAGGATCATCTCCTTGGCCTTGCCCTCGGCGATCAGGTTATCAAGGATAATGTTCATCTTACCAACCTTGAAGTATACCTCCTCGGTATCGGTAGTACCGCTTATAAGGTACATCACGGGGTATTTCTTGTCCTTGTTCTTGGGATCGTCATACAAAGGCGGGGTATATACTATCACGGGGATGTGCATTTCCAGTCCGGGTGACCAGTAGTTCAGGTAATCCACACTTCCGTGGGGAACGTCCTTAAGTGCGCTCAGTTTGTCGGCGCGCATATCCAGAAGGCTGTTCTTGAAGGTCTCGTTGGGGAACCACTCGGGGCACTGGGGGTCCATCACGCTGATGCCG
>JAZMZT010000227.1:0-20064 GCA_045586125.1 Bacteroidaceae bacterium
TGCCGAGGGCGCATATGCTCCCGATCCGCAGTCGGGACGCGGCCGTGGCGGGTTCGGCGCATTCGGAGCCGCTCCCGCAGCCCCCGCTGCAGGTCCGGATCTGAGCACAGGCCGTTACCCCGACGGCTTTGACACTGATGACAACAAACTGGATTTCCACACCGGTCAGGCCATGACCATAGCCGCCCCCGTACAGGCCGGACAGGATAACGTAAAGGTTACATCCGTTCAGGGACTCTCAATAGGTCAGGTTATGTATCTTGGTTCAGGCAACACTGCCGAGAAAGTAAGGATTGCCACCATCGGTACTGCCGGTGCCACAACCATATCGGCCGATGCCGCCAAGAATGAGACCAAAATCTCAGTAGCCAGCGCACAGGGATTCCAGAACGGTCAGACCGTTACCATCGGCTCTGAGAGTTATGTAATCAGCGCTATCCAGATGACTCCGCGCCGTGGAGGTTGGGGCCGTCCGCAGCAGCCCGCCCAGCCCGATGTCATTACGCTTGCCACCGGACTCAAAGAGAGCGTTGACGCAGGCAGTTACCTGACAGGTAGCGGAATAACACTGGGTGCTCCCATAACCAGGAATCACGGGGCAGGCGATGCATTCAGCGCATCAGTGGCCACTCCCGGCAAACCCAATATCCGATAACCGGACATGGGCAAGGATACCGGAATATTGAGAAAGACAATGGTGGTGCTTACCGCCATTGTCCTTCTTTTGTCCGTCATCCTGTGCATCCACTCCATCTCCGGGCACGGCCTTATAGGCTGCAGTCAAGGTACCAGTTGCAATCAGGTCTTAGGCAGCAAGTGGTCATTCCTGTTTGGCATTATACCTGTAAGCGCACTGGCCATAGGGGCATACCTCACACTTCTGGCATGCATCCTGCTTATTGATTCAGATAGTACAGCACAGCAGGAAAAGGCGTTCCTGTATAAAGCCATACTGATAGTATGCGGAGCGGTAACAGGCTGCGCCGCCTGGTTCATATACCTGCAGCACAGCATGATACATGCATTCTGCCCGTACTGCATGACAGCCCACGTACTGGGCATCGTAATATCAGTACTGACAGTAATCTGGTGTGTATGGCAAAAGGCCGAACGCATTGGACTGAACATATGCGCGGGTATCATGCTGGCTGTAATACTTGCTGTGGTCCAGTTCGTTACAACTCCCCGCTCCCTTGCCGAACGCGGTTTTACCGATGAGCAGCTCCGATACCCCAACCCGGCTGAGATGCCCATAGAAGGTAATCCCGATGCCAAGCACCTGGTTACGCTGCTCTTTGACTGGCAGTGCTCACACTGCCGCAGGCTACACCTCCAATTGCCGGATGCTGTCAGTCAACTGGGTGACAGCATAGCCGTAGTATGCTGCCCCATATCCATGAGCCGTGAGTGCAATCCCCACATGCCGCAAGGCATTGACAGGTTCCGCGGTTCATGCCAGTTCATGCGCATCGGACTTGCCGTATGGCGTACTGACAAGAGCAAGTATTCAGAGTATGAGCAGTGGTTCTGGGGCACTGACATCAATGAAGCCTGGCATCCGTATACAGTTGATGAGGCCACCTCAAAGGCGCAGGAACTGATAGGTCCCGAAGCACTTGATTCAGCACTCCGGGACCGTTGGTTTGACCGTTACACCGATACGGTGAACGAACTCTTTGGCCGGACATCAAGGGGTACGGTTGCCGCGATTCCCCGTCTCATCTACAACGGGCACATCCTCATCCCGGAAGCCGATACCCCATCGGACCTTGCAGCCCTGCTCCTCAGCCTAAAGTGACGCAAAGGGGTCGTTTCGTTTTGCGTCACTTTTGACCTCAGCCTATGTATTTGAGGATAAGATCCACCGCCTCCTCCGCGGTCTTATCGGCCATGGAGATTACAAGGTCGTAGTTGCGGGTATTGTAACGGCTCTGGCCGGTATGGCGCATAGCATAGTCCTCACAGAGCTGATCAACCTCCTCAATGAATTTCCGGGCTTCTTCCTTTGAGCCGATGCCCTTCTTTTTCATAACCCTGTCAATACGATATTCTATAGGAGACTGAATCCAAATATTGATATGGTTGGGATGGTCCTTGAACGTAACAAAGCTGCATCGCCCCACTACCACGCATGACTCAGCATCGGCAATACCCTCAAGAATCTCCTGCTCGGTCTTGAATTTCTTGTCAGTATCATTCTTTTCGGGGACTGCAAAATTGGGAAGATCGTCATATATGGAGACTGCAAAACCGCCGTCCAGCTCAACAATCTTCTTAAGATCCGGCCACCAGGTACGCTTTTTTGCCTTAAGACGCTCTATTTCCTCTTCATTCAGGCCTTCCTTATCCTCAAGTGTGCTCAGATGCGCCCTGTCATAAAGAGGCACGCCCAATTTCTGAGCCAGCAACTTTCCAACTGTCTTTCCGCCCGATCCGATCTCTCTGTTGATAGTAATGACAAACTTGTTTGATGTATTCATAAAAATGCAATTAGGTATTCTGTAAAAGCAAATATAAAGGAAAATTTCACATTTGTCAACACTTCGCCCTAAAAAGTGACGCAAAAGGGTCGTTTCTCTTTGCGTCATAAAAAATGTAAAAGGCGCATTAAGTAACGATACTAATGCGTACCTTTGCGCCCAGAATGAAAGGGGGTGCCCCAAAAGGGCTGAGATTATACCCTTAGAACCTGATCCGGACAGTGCCGGCGGAGGGATTGGATTTCTAGTTATTGGTATACCCTTTTCATTTGGATTATTAATTAAATCTATATGAAGAAGGTATTTTTTTTGTCCTTAACCCTAATGACAGGCCTTACAGCAAAGGCCGGTAATGAAACATTTGAGGCCGATTCCCTGCGCCTCAAGCAGCTTAATGAAGTAGTAATTGACGGTGTCCGCGCCCATGAAAACGAACCGTTTGCCACCACCGAGATAGGACGTCAGGAACTTGACGACTATTCCAAGAGCGGACGCGAACTCCCCTTCCTGTTCTCACGCACTCCCGGTGTGATAGCATGGAGCGAGAACGGCACAGGTATCGGCACCACTTACATGCGTATAAGAGGTGCGGCCGATTCACGCATCAACGTAACCCTGGACGGCGTAGCCCTGAACTCACCCGAGGACCAGTGCGTATTCTGGGCCAACATGAACAGTTACGCATCCCTGCTGGGCAGCGCGCAGATACAGCGCGGCCTGGGCACATCATCAGTAGGTGACGGCGCATTCGGAGGCTCCATCGCACTCACCAGCAAACTGCCCAACCCCAACCCCAGCGCCGAACTCACAGCATCATACGGATCATTCAACACCCTGCGTCTGGGAGGCACATTCTCAACCGGAACCATCCTCAACAGCCTCATCGTAGACGGTGCATTCAACATGACCCGGACCGACGGATTCATGCACGGCACCAAAGGCCAGGCCGGCAGTTACTACGGCGGCCTGCTCTGGACACCGTCGGACAACATCATGATCCGCTACCGCAACATAGGCAACTTTGAGAACACCGGTCAGGCCTGGAACGGCACCACTGCCGGAAACGATGATTCCAGCCTCATGGACGGCATGTACCTGGGCGCCACTGGTATTAAGGAGTACAAGGATATGTACAACGCAGGTTTGGGCCAGTTCAACAGCCTGTATGAGTATCTGGATTATGATGATGACAACTGGTGCTTTGTACAGGATGCCGACGGCAAGTACGTCACACACCGCTATCAGATGAAAGACGGCTCTTTCTGGGACCGCACCACCGATAACTTCTGGCAGGACCACAACATACTATCCCTGGCCTGGAACGTAAGCGACGCATTCTCAACCTCTCTCACAGCCCACTACACCTACGGTTACGGCTACTATGAGGAGTTCCGATACAAGAACAAGGTAAGCAAGTACGGCCTGTCCAACGGTCTGAATGCCGAAGGCGATCCCGTATGGTCCGATGGCACCAATACAGTTAAGAAGACCGATTTTGTCCGCAAGAAAGGTCTGGAGCAGCACACCTACGGAGTAATATGGAATAATGTTTACACTATGGACCGACTGGACCTGCGCAGCGGTGTATCTCTCCAGCAGTTCAAGGGCAACCATTTCGGTTACCTTCCCTATATCAAGGACGATGCCCTGAATGATTATGCCAGAGCCAACGGTCTGGATAAATATTATGACTCCGATGCCACCAAGAATGACCTGAGCGCCTATATCAAGGCCGGATTCAATATCACAGAGAGCCTGCATGCCTTTGCCGATGCCCAGTACCGTCACGTGAATTACACAACCGACGGCTACAACGACAGATATTATGTTGAGGATGACGGAAACGCCCGGAAGCACAGACTCAACATTGATAAAAAATACAACTTCATCAACGCCAAGGCCGGTCTTACCTGGATCAACGGAGGCCACAAGCTGCATGCACTGGTAGCCACCGCAGGCCGTGAGCCCGAGCGCAACAACTTTACCGACAACGGTACCTACCCCGCTCCCAACCCCGAGTACATGATTGACTACGAGGCCGGTTACAGTTATTCAGGCAGCATCTGGAACGCCGGGTTCAACCTCTACTACATGGACTACAAGGACCAGTTCGTACAGACCGGTATGAAGAGCGACATAGGCGAGAACCTTACCACCAACATCAAAAAGTCATACCGTACAGGCATAGAGTTGACCGCCGCCGTACAGCCCCTGGAATGGCTGTCACTGGAAGGCAACGCAGCCCTGAGCGAGAACTCTCTGAATGACTTTGACGAGGTTATCGAGGACTGGCGTGACAAGTATGCGCCCACTGACCCCAGCATCGAGCAGTACAAGCAGGATTACCACATTGACGGAAACGGTGACAAACTGCGCACCATACCCCACAAGGGCAAGACACCTCTGGCATTCTCACCCAGCGTTATCCTGAACGGATTCGTCAATCTCCATTTCGGCAACTTCAAGGCCACCTGGCACACCGGATATGTAAGCCGTCAGTATCTTGACAACACAGGCAACAACGACCGTTCACTGCCCGCATACTCTCTCTCGGATCTCTCGTTCTCATACACATTACCAATGAAAAAAGCACTCAACAGCATCGTTATAGGTGCTGACTTGAACAATGTTCTCAACGCCCGCGTTGCAACAAACGGTTGGGTATACTCGGCAGTTGATGAGAAGGACGGCTTCACCCCTGACAGCCGCTACTATCAGATAGGTTTCATCCCCGCCGCACCCTTCTCAGCATTGGCACACTTAACCCTAAAATTCTAAAAGACAATGTTATCCGATATCTGGTCATATATCGCCGGTCAGTTTACCGGCATGGATTTCTGGAGCACCATCCAGACAGTAGGACTCATCCTGAGTTTCCTTTACCTGTGGCTTGAATTCCATCAGAAACCCCTGATGTGGATTATCAGCGCCATGTGCTCCATGATCTATGCCAGCGTATACTTCCACAGCAAGATATATGCCGATATGGGATTCAGCTGCTTCAATATCTGCATGTGCGTTTACGGTTTTATAAAATGGCTCCATGGTGACCGTAAACGCGCATCGCAGGATATTGTCTACCGCCATTTCCGCGGCAGGGAATTCATTGCCGTGCTGGGAGTATCGGCCCTTATCTGGGGAGCCATTTTCAGCATCCTCAAGTTCCTGACCGATTCGCCCGTACCCGCTCTGGACGCCCTCACCACCATGCTCAACATAGTTGGCACCTGGGTGCTTGCCCAGAAAATCATCGAGGTCTGGGGCATCTGGTTCCTGGTCAACCTGATATCAATCTACATCTACAGCAAGCGTGGCCTGCACCTGACCACCATCCTGCTCTACAGCTTCTATCTGGGCGCATCGGTTTACGGTTACATCAAGTGGCGCGTCAAAGGCAAATTGTTGAAAACTTTCTGACGGCCGGTAGCATTCAACCCGCTCTATCTGAGTACCTTTGGTTTCCAGAATTTAAGCAAGCATCGTTATGCAGCCTTATCTGGAAAATACTTTCCTGCACCCTGCAGGACACCACAAAGGGACCGATATCTACAGTCTGGAAGGTGGTAATTTCAGCAATAAATACTTTATTATCAGCAATGAAGGCACCCGCCATCTGCTGGCTGCCCCTGAGGTCATAGGCTACGACTCCTACCTGGCCATGTGCGGCGCCACCGGCGATATGCTGAGCTGGCTCAAGCAGCAGAAATCCATCGGTGATGAGGCCGATATCATGACCATCCTGCGCGGCGGTCTGAACTACCCGCTCGAGGAGTGCTGCTACCGCAACGGCATACGCATCAACAACATGGACTTTGTGTCCTGCGAGCGAGTTATCCGCAACAACCAGATTACAGGCCTTGACATCCGATACACAAAACTGCGTGCCCCGCAGGACATCACCCTGATGATAGGCGACATCATCGCATCGGGCGAGACCCTGGCCCGCTGCATCCGCTACATCATAGCCGAGTTCAAGCGCCTGGGCGGCAGCATCCGCCGCATGGTGTTCTTTACCATCGGAGGCACCCGCGCCATAGAACTTTTTGAGGAACTCACCCCCGAATTCCGTTTCCACTGGCCCGAGTTTGAGGGCATCACCTGCATATTCTACGAGGGTATCTTCTCGGCCTACAAGGATAAAGGCGTGACCGGCATCAGCTGGCCCCAGATTGACTTTTTCTGGAAAGACGGCGTGATATCACCCGAGTTCCGCCGTTATGTCCTGTCCGATGACGACGCCCTGTTTGAGAAGTGCATCATCTACGAC
This sequence comes from Bacteroidaceae bacterium, assembly GCA_045586125.1. Classification (GTDB taxonomy): domain Bacteria; phylum Bacteroidota; class Bacteroidia; order Bacteroidales; family Bacteroidaceae; genus Colenecus. The sequence goes on from JAZMZT010000227.1 coordinate 6,748, forward strand.
GGAGGCGCCCGCCGATATGAGATTCCCGACCATTTCCATGAGGTGACCGAATATTGGGAGAGCATAAAGGAGGTGGCTGACAATTTCCGTTTCAAGGATTTCCTGGACGAGAAACTGGGTTACCCCACCCCCGTAAGTTTTGACGATTGGCTCAGGCTCAACCACTATCAGAAACTGGACGGCAAGGCAATGAATGAACTCTACATCTTTGAAAGGGAGTTTGCCAGCCGCTCCGAGGACCTCTCCATCCGCCAGATTGCCGACCGCCGTCTGAGCGAGTTCAAATCAGCATTGAAATCTTACTCAAAATAAAACATATGGCTAACATCAACAACGACGCGGATTTTACATCCGGAAGAGTAACAAAGGAGGGTCGCAAGAGCAACCTGAGTATGTTTATGGTAATGCTGGGATTCACATTCTTCTCAGCAAGCATGTGGGTAGGCCAGCAGATGGCTGCAGGCCTTAACTTCGGACAGTTTATCGGCGCATTGATCCTGGGTGGTATCATTCTGGGCGCTTACACCGGTGCACTCGGTTATATCGGTGCAGAGACCGGTCTCACACTTGACATGCTGGCTCACCGCAGTTTCGGCCGTAAGGGAAGCTGGCTGCCCAGCGCTATGATCAGCTTTACCCAGATCGGTTGGTTCGGCGTAGGTCTGGCAATGTTCGCCATTCCCGTAGCCAAGGAACTCCTGGGACTCGATGTAACAATGGAGCACATGCCTTATCAGGGTTATCTTCTGGTAGCCTTAGCCGGTCTGCTAATGACTGCCAGCGCATACTTCGGCATCAAGAGCCTTACCATTATCAGTTACATCGCCGTTCCTGCAGTAGGTATCCTGGGTACCGTAGCAATGATCCTTGCAGTAAAGCGCGGTGACGCATCACTCGTTGACCAGTTCGCAGTCAACAGCGGCACCCTCTCAGTCATCGGCGGCGCAGGTCTGGTTGTGGGCAGTTTCGTATCCGGCGGTACCGCTACTCCCAACTTCGCACGATTCTCAAAGAACGCCAAGATAGGTTGTCTGGTAACCGTAATCGCCTTCTTCCTGGGCAACTCACTGATGTTCTTCTTCGGTGCCGTATCAAGCATCTACGTTGGTGGTGCTGCAAACGATATCTTTGACGTCATGATGAAACTGGGCCTCTTCTGGATGGCCGTATTGGTACTGGGTCTCAATATCTGGACCACCAATGACAACGCCCTCTACTCATCCGGTCTGGGTCTCTCAAACATTTTCGGATTCTCCAAGAAGACCATGGTGCTCGTAGCCGGCATCATCGGCACAGTATCGGCCGTATGGCTCTACTGGAACTTCTGCGGCTGGCTCAATATACTTAACTGCACCCTGCCGCCCATAGGCGCAATCCTGATTATCAGTTACTTCATGAACCGCAATGATTACAAGTCCGATAATGTAAAGATTGATACAGTCAACTGGGCTGCAGTAATCGGCGTTGTACTGGGTGCTGTCGTAGCCAACCTGCTGCACTGGGGTATCGCCTCAATCAACGGCATGGTTGTAGCAATCATCTGCTACCTCATCGGCCACTATATCAAAAAATGATACAATTGGGGGCAGGCCCCTTTTGTACTATTTTTCTATATTTGCACCATATTTCAATAAAACAAGGACTGAATATGAAAAAAGCATTCTTCTTTCTCGCAGCTTTGCTGCCTCTGAGCCTCGCCGCTCAAGAGGAGTCAGCCTGGACACACAGCGGTCTGACTGGTATCAATTTCTCACAGACATCATTCACCAACTGGAGTGAAGGTGGTGAGAACTCTATGGCAGGAAATGTCTATTTCAACGGTTCGCTCAACTACAAGCAGGGCAAGAACGCATGGGATAACGACCTGAGTGCCAATTACGGTCTCAACTATACCGATGCTACCGATTGGCGTAAGAATATAGATAATCTCAATCTCTCATCCAAGTTCGGACGTCAGATTACCGAGAAACTGTACTATGCAGCCCTGTTTGATTTCAAGACCCAGATGGGCAACGGCTATCAGTACAACGACTCCACCCGTGAGGTTATCTCCAAGTTCCTCACCCCGGGTTACCTGAACCTCTCTGTCGGTATTGACTACAAGCCCAACGAGCACATCAGCTGCTACTATTCACCCGTAGCCGGCAAGATGACTCTTACCAACGATACCCTGTTCTCAACACGCTACGGCGTCGATGCAGGCAAGAAGACACGCTTTGAGTTGGGTTCCAGCTTCAAGGGTACTGTCAACTACAGCCTCCTGGAAGACAAGCTCACACTCAAGTCAACACTTGACCTATTCACCGCATATAACGAGTCATTCGGCAATATCGATGTCAACTGGGACGTACTTGTAGGCCTGAACGTAACCAGCCTGCTTACCGTCACCTTCCAGTCAACCCTGAAGTATGACGATGACATCAAGTTCATCGATGCCGATGGCGTTACCCACGGTGCCCGCGTTCAGTTCAAGGAGATTCTCGGTGTAGGTCTCAGTTACAAGTTCTGATAAACCCGTAGGCAGACAGTCATGTGGTTGGCATTCGCGCTTGTATCGGCCCTCTTTCTGGGACTGTATGACGTAGCCAAGAAGCAATCACTCAAGGAGAACGCGGTCATTCCGGTCCTCTGGTTCAACACCCTGTTCTGCTCACTTTTAATGCTGCCGTTCACGCTCCTGTCGGCCACGACAGGACTGCTGGACGACAGCATTTTCTATGTCCCCTCGGCCGGCTGGGAACTGCACCGCCTGCTCATGCTCAAGGCGTTCATTGTGCTGGGCTCCTGGATTTTCGGCTACTTTGGCATGAAACACCTTCCCATCACCCTGTTCGGGCCCATAAACGCCACGCGCCCCATCATCGTGCTGCTGGGCGGTCTGCTGCTCTTTGGCGAACGACTTAACCTGTACCAGTGGATAGGTGTGATCATTGCCGTCATATCGTTCTACATGCTCAGCGTGAGCGGCAAGAAAGAGGGAATCAGTTTCACTCACAACAAATGGGTGTTCTGCGTAATCATGGCCACCCTGCTGGGAGCCGTCAGCGCCCTGTTTGACAAGTACCTGCTGGGCCGATTCAACAACATGTTCGTGCAGGCCTGGAGCAACTTCTACCAGCTGGCCCTAATGACGGTAATCCTATTCACCATGTGGTGGCCCACCCGGCGTCACACCACCCCCTTCCAATGGAAGTGGCCCATCATCTTCATAGCCGTCTTCCTGACCCTGGCCGATTACGCCTATTTCGTCTCCCTGGCCCAAAGCGCCTCCATGGTCTCCATAGTCTCCATGATCCGCCGCTCAAGCGTAATCGTAAGCTTCCTCTGCGGCGCACTCCTCTTCCACGAGAAAAACCTCAAGAGCAAAGTCATCGACCTGCTGCTGGTATTGCTGGGCCTCTTCTTCCTTCTTATCGGTTCTCTGCAGTAGTCTGAACCTGCCGCGCACCCGGAATCCCCTCCTCTTTCTGCCTGCCTTCCACCAAAATGGCCATACCCTGCGTATAAAAAGGCCAAACCGTGCGTTATACGCTCTGTAGGGCCATTTTTCTGCAAGTATGGCCACGAAAATGGCCAAAAACGCGGTTTTGCTTGCCATACTTGCAAAAAAGCCCCTCAAAACCCACACATCCTGCAAGTATGGCCCCAAAACGAGCACCTCTGTTCCCGCTCGAGCAAATGCTGCCGTTTGCCGGAGCGGGACTAAGGGTAGACGGGAGCGTCAGTGCAGCGGCGTGAGTGGAGGACCCACGGAGGATCCCGTTAAGAACGGCGCTTCGTCTAACGACCGTTAGGCCCCGTAGGGGACTAAAAGGGAGGCGTTCGCCGTTTAGGGTCCGGAGGGGTCCGTAATAGCCGCGGAACGTCGTCTCCCGTCTACCCTTAGCCCCGCGGAGGCAACGCACCAATATTTAAAATAGCAGAATTATAACTTATTTTATAATAGCGAGTGCAGAGTTTTTAGTAAATTCGCGGAGTTTAAGCGTACCAGTATCTGCAGGTAGCGTCAAACAAGTAAATTACAAACATCAAAATAAAGAATATCAGTATGATTAAAGACATTTTTGAGAGAATCAAGGAGACTCCGGGCCCGCTCGGACAGTATCAGGGAATTGGTGACGGTTACTTTATGTTCCCCCGCCTGGTAGGTGAAATCGGCCCCGAAATGGAGTTCAACGGCAAGCCCGTGCTCAACTGGAGCCTTAACAACTACCTGGGTCTGGCCAACCATCCCGAGGTAAGGAAGGCCGATGCCGAGGCAGCCGCCAAGTTCGGTCTGGGAGCACCCATGGGCGCCCGCATGATGTCCGGTAATACTGACTATCATATCAAGTTTGAGAATGACTTCTCAGAGTTCGTAGGCAAGAAGGCCGGCCTCTGCCTCAACTTCGGCTACCAGGGCATGATTTCAATCATCGACGTGCTGACCAGCCGCAAGGACGTAATCGTTTACGACTCAGAGAGCCACGCCTGCATCCTGGACGGTATGCGTCTGAGCCTTGCCAAGCGCTTTGCTTTCCAGCACAACAACATGGAGAGCCTTGAGAAGCAGCTCAACCACGCCTGCAAGCTGGCCGATGAGCAGGGCGGCGGCGTGCTGGTAATCACCGAGGGTGTATTCGGCATGGCCGGTGACCTGGGTCACCTTGCTGACATCGTAGAGTTCAAGAAGAAATATCCGTTCCGCATACTTATCGACGATGCACACGGTTTCGGTACCATGGGTGCACACGGTCGCGGTACCGCCGAGCATTACGGCGTAATCGATGAGATCGATGTAATATTCGATGCTTTCGCCAAGAGTATGGCATCAATCGGCGGTGTAGTAAGTTCAGAGCCCGAGATCATTGATCACCTCAAGTGCAACATGCGTTCACAGATCTACGCCAAGTCACTGCCGCTGCCGCTGGTTATCGGTAACCAGAAGCGTCTTGACCTGATCAAGGCTCACCCCGAGTACCGCGAGCATCTGTGGGAGGTAGTAAACGCTCTGCAGGGCGGACTCAAGGCCGAGGGCTTCAACATCGGCGTAACCGAGTCACCTGTAACACCCGTATTCTTTGAGGGTGGCATCAACGAGGGCACCAACGTTGTTGTTGACCTGCGTGAGAACTACGGAATCTTCTGCTCAATCGTTACATATCCCGTTATCCCCAAGGGCCAGCTCATGCTGCGTATCATCCCCACCGCATCACACACACTGGATCATGTTAAGCGCACCATCGAGGTATTCAAGGATGTCAAGAAGAAACTTGACGCCGGCTTCTACGAGGGCGCTATCCAGGATATGAACGTATTCAAGAGAGCTCAAATAAAGAGATAATGGCTTACAAGCTTGTCTGCAAGAAGTGTGGCAAGGTAATTGGAGATTTTGCCACTTGGTTCAGTCAGGACCAGCTGTGTGAGTGCGGAAGCAACCACGCAGAGGTGGTCTATGATGCCGATTACCGACTGCTGGATGAACTCTGCAAGCCCCATCAGAAGGTAAGCAACCTCTACCACTACCTGCCCTTCCTCCCCATAGAAGGGGCCGATGAGCAGGTAACCTGCGGTGAGGGCGCAGTGCCAATCCAGGAGTGGGAGTTCCTGAGCCGATACGCAAAGGACAACTATGGAATTGACTGCAAGGTAGTGGTAGCACGCAACGACCTGAACGGCGGTTCCGGCACATTCAAGGATATAGCCGCATCACTGGCAGCCACGCTGTTCAAGAAACACGGAGTAAAGGAGTATTGCCTGGCATCGACAGGTAATGCCGCCACCGCCTACGCCACCTATCTGGCCAAGGCAGGCGTCAAGTTTGACATATTCGCTCCGCACGATATGTACCCCGAGACCCAGCAGGCCATCCGCGCCACCGGTCAGAACCTCCAGGTATCCGAAGGCGGTTACGGTCAGGCCAAGGCCGAGGCAGCCGATTTCCATAAGAATCAGAACGTAATGATATCGGCCGGAAATATCGACCCCATCCGCGTAGAAGCCAAGAAGACCCTTGTCTTTGAGTGCATGCGCCAACTGGGCCGGATCCCCGATGTATATATGCAGGCAGTAGCCGGAGGCACCAGCCCCATTGCATTTGAGAAAGGAATGCGTGAGATAGCAGATGCCTACCCTGAGTATAAGATGCCGCGCATGCTGCTGGTTCAGCAGGACACCTGTGACCCCATGGTCCAGGCATGGGAATGGGCAATAGAGAACGAGTTCCCGCAGGGCTGGAACAAGCACTTCCCCACTGTGGTTCCTAATACAAAGATCTCCATCCTCACCGCCGGTACCCCCGGCATGTATCCGCTTGTCGGCCCCATCGTAAAGAACAGCGGAGGTTGTTTCCTTCGCGTCAAGGAAGAGGGTCTGGAGCGTTACGGCCGTATGGTCAAGGACGCAACAGGCGTTTATATGGGACCCGCATCGGTAGTATGTATAGCCGGATTCTTCAAGGCACTTGAGGAGAACAAACTCAAGAGCGGTGATCTGGTTCTGCTCAACACCGGCGAAGGCTGCGAGCGCGCTCTTTGGTTTAAGAAAGCAATAGACGATTGCAAATGAACAAGTTCAAGGATAAGGTAGTCTGGATAACCGGTTCGTCATCGGGCATAGGTGAGGCAACCGCATACGAGTTTGCGCGAGAAGGCGCCAGGCTCATTCTCACTGCACTTGAGGCAGACCTTCTGGAGAAGGTAGCCGCACGCTGCATTGAGTTGGGTGCTCCCGATGCCAAGCCCCTACCCTTTGATCTCTCCAAGAAGGATGAGGTAGCAGAGTTGGCCGAGCAGGCATGGCAGGTATTCGGACACATAGACGTGTTCTACAACAACGCCGGCATAAGCCAGCGCGGAACCACCTGTGAGACCGAGATGCGTGTCATCAACAAGGTCATGGACATAAACTGGTTCGCGCCCGTTATCATGACCAAGGTGATACTGCCCAAGATGATTGAGCGCGGAGGCGGACAACTGGTTGCTACCACAAGTATCAACGGACGGTTCGGATTCCCGCTGCGTTGCGCCTACAGTTCATCCAAGCATGCCCTGTACGGATTCTTTGAGACCGTCCAGGCCGAGTACTACAAGGATAACATCCGCGTAACCATCGTCTGCCCGGGCCGTGTTCAGACCCGCATATCATTCTATGCCCTTGAGAAAGACGGCAAGCAGCACTCCAAGATGGATGCCGGTCAGGCAGGCGGTTGCACCCCTGAAGAGGCCGGACGCAAGATCGTAAAGGCTGTATACCGCCGCAAGCGTGAGGTTCTGGTTGGCAAGAAAGAGTTGCTGATGGTCTACATTAAGCGTTTCTTCCCCGGACTCTGCGCCAGGATAGCCCGTTCCATTAATCCGATGTAAATAACAAAAAACACATAGAACTATGAAAAAAGAGATCCAATTCAGTCTTGTTTACCGTGACATGTGGCAGTCATCAGGCAAGTATGTACCACGTAAGGACCAGCTGGCCAAAATTGCTCCGGTAATTATCGATATGGGCTGCTTTGACCGCGTTGAAACCAACGGCGGTGCCATGGAGCAGGTAAACCTCCTTTACGGAGAGAACCCCAACCAGGCAGTCCGTACATTCACCAAACCTTTCAATGAAGTAGGAATCAAGACCCACATGCTTGACCGTGGTCTGAACGCATTGCGCATGAACCCTGTTCCGGCCGATTTACGTCAGCTCATGTATAAGGTAAAGCACGCTCAGGGTGTTGACATCACACGTATATTCTGCGGTCTTAACGATCCGCGCAACATCATACCCTCAATCAAGTGGGCCAAGGAGGCAGGCATGACCGCTCAGGCAACCATGTGTATCACCTATTCAAAGGTACACAACGCCGAGTACTACATCAACCTGGCCGAGCAGCTCATCGAGGGCGGCGCACAGGAGATATGCCTCAAGGATATGGCCGGCATAGGCCGTCCCGCAATGCTGGGCACCATCGTTCGCGCCATCAAGGAGAAACATCCCGATATCATCATACAGTACCACGGTCACAACGGCCCCGGATTTGCAGTAGCCTCAATGCTTGAGGTTGCCAAGGCAGGCGGTGACGTTCTGGACGTAGCCATGGAGCCCCTGTCATGGGGTAAGGTTCATCCCGATGTAATAACCATTCAGGCTATGCTCAAGGATGCCGGATTCCTGGTTAAGGACATCAACATGAAGGCTTACATGGAGGCACGCAGCCTCACTCAGAGCTTCATGGATGATTTCCTGGGTTACTGGATCGACCCCAAGAACTCACTGATGAGTTCACTGCTGGTAGGTTGCGGCCTGCCCGGCGGTATGATGGGATCACTCATGGCCGACCTGAAGGGTATGCACGCCGCCATCAACGCCAACCTCAAGAAGAAGGGTGAGAAGGAACTGTCCGAGGACGAGTTGCTTGTTGAGCTCTTTGACGAGGTACAGCGCATATGGCCTATGCTTGGTACTCCCTGTCTGGTTACACCTTTCAGCCAGTACGTAAAGAACGCCGCCCTGATGAACCTGTACAGTAAGTCTATGGACGAGAAGCCCTTTACCCGTATGGATCCCGCCATGTGGGGTATGGTACTGGGTAAGTCAGGTAAGCTGCCCGGCGAACTTGCTCCCGAGATTGTCGAGATCGCCAAGGAGAAAGGCTTTGAGTTCTATACCGATGATCCTCAGGTACTCTACCCCAACGAACTCCCGCGCTTTGAGAAGGAGATGAAGGAGAACGGCTGGGACCGCGGCCAGGATGATGAGGAACTCTTTGAGTTCGCCATGCATGAGAAGCAGTACCGCGAGTACAAGAGCGGCCAGGCCAAGGATCAGTTCAACAAGGATCTTATGGAGCGCATGGAGAAGGCTCAGGCCGGCACCGCAGGTGCACCCGTCAAGCACTTCACCGCAGCCGACAAGCGTGCCATCCTGCATCCCGATGCAGAGCCCATCGAGGCAGCTGTCAGCGGCCGTGTAATCTGGGATCTGGACTACATGGATCAGTCAACCAATCCTCCCTTCGGCAAGCAGTACAAGAAGGGAGACTGGATGGTCGGCATTCAGGCTAACGGCAACAGTTTCATCGACAACGCCACCGCACCTTATGACTGCCACCTGGCAGCCGTCGAAAAGGAGCACGGCTCACTCGTCAGCAAGGGTGAGGTCATCGGCTGGATCGAGAAATGATACCATTGGGGACGGTTCCGTTTGGTACCGTTTTGCTAAATAAGAAACAGCGGCTTAATTGTAAGTCGCTGTTCTTTTTGCAGTTAATAAAAAACGGTACCAAACAGAACCGTCCCCAATGGTATCGTCCCCAATGGTATTGCATATTCAGAGAATATGCTTATTTTTGTATGCATATTTATAAAAATGGTTCTTAATCCTAATTATTGATAGTCTTATGAAAAGAAACCTTTTGCTTTTATTTGTGCTGGCAGCAACCCTTGTATGCAAGGCACAAGTCAATCCCAACCCCGATTTCAATCATGTGATGATTAAAGGACAGGTGGCACTTATCACTGATATGTCACAGGCCATGGAATTTGTCTGGACCGCAGGTGACATAGATGCTGAAACGCTAAAGAAAGGATGCTTTGTCCAGATTTTGGGTGATTACTACATCACTGACGGTAATAACGGTTACTTCCGAACCGGATCATATAACGGACAATACGGATACAATTATAATTGGGCCGATTTCAGCAGCGAATCGGTCCCTGCCGGTTCATTGGCTAAATACGGACAGGCTTACATGAATACTTATGGACTTACAGAATCAAACGCAGCGGTAGCTAAAACCTGGTCCAACCGCGTAGTATATTTCAGATACGACCCAACCAACCGTGTGCTCTACGAATGCACATTACGTAACTATATCGGCCACTATGACTGGCATGATTTTTATCTGAAGGGTTTTGTACGCACACTTGAAAGCACAACCCAGGATGGCGGATATGATTGGGACAAGGTAAAGAATGACCCATTGTCCAGATATGTGTACAATGCCAATAACCAGTCAGAGTACAAGGATTCCGTTCCGTTGTACTTCAGCGAGAACCCATATCAGGTTGACGGTCCCTGCGTACTTATGTATAAAGGAAAGCCCTGGCCCCTTAAACTGACCAATGTATCGGAATTCGATGCCGAAGAGGCAGAACAGAAATATGCACAGGAAGGTGACAAATGGCTTTGGGAGTATGAAACTGACCCCAAAGGCGATACCATCAATCTGCAGGCCGGAGTCTATATATTCTTCCTCAGTTATTATGATCAGAAAGACAACCAACCTCTTACATTAGAAGCCCAGCGCGTTGATTTCGGCCGGTTTGACATAGTTGGCAATGACACCCTGATGCCGGCCGAACCTTATGAATATTCAGAGGATGAGACTCCAGTCTATGTTAACCCGAATCCGGGTCAGGTACAGACAGGAGGGGATGTTGTACTCAGTTCATATTACAGTTATCAGACCAAACAAAGAAAATACAAATACAAGGATTATGTAACGCCCTATGGTGTCAGTCGAAAACAGGTATGGTATTATGAGTACCACAACCACAAATCCAGCACCACAACCGAGTATCCTGTAAGCGGTCTTGCAGAACAGTTAGGTTACTCCGGATGCATAGCCATACCTTATGGAGGGTTCAATCAGAATTCCACACACTCAAACCACGCCAAACTCATAGACGGCCAGCTGGAGATTGATGTCACCGCACAAAAAGACCAAGGCGTTCCGGTAGTAATTTACAACCGCTCATCGCGATCAGTAACCGTAACCTACATCACCTACGACCAGTATCAATCCATCAAAGCCGATGTCAGCCCGATAATCGGTAACTCCGGAGCCGATGTCATATACGACCTGAAAGGCCGACAGATAGATGAGGCCGATATGCAGCGCGGCAAAATCTACATCAGGAACCGCAAACCGATACTGTTCAGGTAACAATAAAGAAGCTTGCTGATAATCACTCAGCAAGCTTTTTTTGTTTTACTATACCTATGCTCACCTCGTAGAGGAGGTATATGGGTAATGTCACTATCGTCAGTGTAAAGACATCGGTAGTGGGAGTGATGATGGCGGCGATAATCAGGATTACCACTATTGCGTGACGGCGGTACTTCTTCATGAAGGCGGCGTCTATTATGCCAAGTTTGCTCAGGAACCAGGCCAGGATGGGCAGTTCAAAGAGTATTCCCATAAGCAGGGTCAGAGTCACCAATAAATCGGTGTAGGACTCCAGCGTAATCACGTTGGGGATGCTTTCACTCACCTGATAGGTGCCCAGAAAGCGGAACGCCAGCGGGAATATAATAAGGTAGTCCAGCACAATGCCCACCATAAAGAGTATGTATGACCAGACAACGACCTTGGTTGAACTGCTGCGCTCGTTCTGGTGCAGCGCCGGGCTTACAAACCCGAACAGGGCATACAGCGTGTAAGGAAGTATTACCACCAGACTCACATAAAACGCCATTTTCATGTGAATCATGAACTGCGCGGTAAGTGTGGTGCTGAACAGGTCCACGCTGAAATCCCTCAGGGCCGATGCATCCACACCCATATAACCCGCCAGGGCCGATATCCACCTGTACAGGATAAAATCCGGGCTGCTAGGTGCCAGTATAAGTCTGAAAAGCGGCTCCTTGAAACAGAACGCCACGATAAACCCTGCCACGGCAACGGCAAGGACACGCAAGATCACATCACGGAGAGCATCCAGATGGTCCCAGAAAGTCATAGGCTTATCGTCAGGGGCAGCCATGACGTAACAGAAATTTACTTGGATTCGGGTTCAGCGTCCTTGGACGTCTCCTTTGCGGCGGTCTCATCTGTAGGAGCGTTGATCTCCTTCTCCACCTCCTTCATACCCTCCTTGAAGTTCTTTACGCCCTTACCCATGCTTTTCATGAGTTCAGGAATGCGCTTGGCCCCGAACAGGAGCAATATAGCCAGAACTATAAGGATAATTTCACCGGTTCCAAGACCAAGAAGCAGAGGAGTAAGTTTCATAGCTTTATACCTTTGATTTTGTTTTTGACAAATGTAGTTATTTGTTTTGAAACGGGTTGGAATAGCCGCACAAAATGATTAATATTGCATCTTAAAATTATCAGAACATGGAAGAGAGAGATTTCTTTATCACAGGAATACAGCAGGTGGGCGTAGGAACCACATCAGTATATGACTCATGGAAATGGTTCATAAAAATGTTTGGTGTCGATATCCGCGTACTCGAGGATGATACCGTAGCCGAGCGCATGCTCCCCTACACCGGCGGACACCCCCGCAAGCGTCACGCAGCCATAGCAATCAACCTGCAGGGCGGCGGCGGATTCGAGATCTGGCAGTACTCGCAGCGCAAGCCCAAACCCGTGGATTTCCAGATCCAGGTGGGTGACCTGGGCATATTCTGCGCCAAGGTAAAATGCCGCAACGTGGAGAGCGCCCACAAGTTCGCCAGCGAGCGCTGGGACAAGGTGAGCCCCATAGTAACCGGCCCCGACGGCAAGCAGACATTCTACATCACCGACCTTGAGGGCAACTGGTTCCAGGCCGTACAGGATGACTACCTGCTCCTGGACGAGGGTAAGGAGTTTGGCGGAATGATAGGCTGCATGATTGGTGTGACCGATATGGACAAGGCCCGCACCGTCTATTCCGATATCCTGGGATACAATGAGGTAATCTACAACGAATACGGCCATTTTGACGACCTCAAGTCTCTGGCAGGCGGTGACGGAGAGTTCCGTCGCACGCTGCTCAAGTGGTCACAGCCCAACAAGGGTGCATTCGCTCCCATATTCCCCACCGGTTACATAGAGCTGGTACAGTGCCGTGACCGCGAGCCCCGCAAGATATTCGAAGGCCGCTACTGGGGAGACCCCGGATTCATCCAGATATGCTTTGACGTAACAAATATGGACGCCCTGGGTAAGTGGTGCGCCGATCACGGACATCCCTTTACCGTAGACAGCTGTCCCGACGGCAAGCAGTTTGCCATGGGTGACGCATCGGGCCGGTTCACATACATCGAGGATCAGGACGGCACTCTTATTGAGTTCGTGGAGACCTACCGCATATCGGTAGCCAAGAAACTGGGCTGGTACATCAACCTTCTGTACCGCAACCGTGAGAAGCCGCTCTCCAAGCTGCTGTTCCGTGCCATGAAGATGAACCGCAAGAAGTTTTGACAGTTAAACAATGGGAAATCTTATTGATATCATCAAGTCCGATGTCCGATACGAGGACTCGCTCAAGGCTTGCATGAACTGCGGCATATGCACGGCCATCTGTCCTGCCGCCGAGTTCTACGATTATGACCCCCGCCGCATATGCGACACCGTACA
>JAZMZT010000228.1:0-6369 GCA_045586125.1 Bacteroidaceae bacterium
ATATTGAACAACTTGATGCTGTGGTTGTTACGCATGAACGTTACGACCATATAGGAGGCCTTGACGACCTTCGTCCTTACTGCACCACCAACACCATTCCCATCTATGCGGAGAGTAATGTGATTGGCCATATCGTGCAGAGTATGCCGTATTGTTTCAACCAGAATATCAACCCCCGCGTGCCTCATATGGAACTGTGTGAGATTGAACCTGGTAAGAGGTTCAAGGTGGGTGATCTGGAGATATTGCCCATACGCGTAATGCACGGCAGCCTGCCTATTCTGGGTTTCAGGATAGGAAACCTGACTTACATTACCGATATGAAAAGCATGGACGAGGAGTCTTTCAAGTTGCTTGAAGGCACTGAGACCCTTGTGGTCAACGCTTTGCACACCAAGGAGCATCCCACGCACCAGAACGTGCGTCAGGCTGTGCTGTTTGCCGGGAAGGTAAGGGCCCGTGAGACCTATTTCGTACATATGAGCCACCGCGCAGGCATGCATGCCATTATGAACGCCAAGTTCCCGCCGCACATGCAGTTCGCCTATGACGGCCTTGTAATAGAGGCTATTTGATTGATACAATAAAAAAAGGTCCTCGGGTTGAGGACCTTTCTTTTTATTCAGGTTTGACATGTTTGGCCGATGAGCGTGGTCGTATATTGGAACGGCCTGCCTCAAGGATTGCGTTCTTACGACGCATGATAGCCTCTTCAGCCTTACCCTTTTCAGGTGAATACAACTTGTCATACTTGGCGCGTCCAACCTTGACGTGACGTACCGGGAATTCTGCGATATCGTTCAGTGGACCGCTGATGGTCACACCCAGACGGATGGGCAGCGGACACTTTACAAGCGATATGTTGTAGTTGCAGCTGAGTCCGGCATCGATGTTGTGACGGCCGCTCAGGATAGCCTCGTAGCGGTCCATCTTGATGCGGGTAGGATAGACGTCAACCTTGCCGTCAAGTACCTGCAATTCTACGTCCAAACTGTCAATTATAGGCTTGGCATCCTTGCTCATGAGCAGTTTGCGCTTGATCTCGTCAAACATATCACAGTCTAATACCTGGAGGTTTGCACCTTCAATTACCGCATTACTGATAAGCGTGAACATCTGCGGATACAGAGGTCCGTAAGTCACGTAATCAGGCTCCAGATAGGTCTGTGCGGCAAAGTGGAACTGTGCCTTACCTGAGAATGCTTTCAACATAGGCATGATTGAGTCAACTGCGGGAATGATGTCTATGAGTTCATCAATCTCAATGTCCAGCAGGTGGAAGTCAACTTCCATGAAGCGGTCCTCGACAGTAGGCGTGCGGTAGATGGCTGTAAGCTGCATCTCGGCTGCCTTTGATGAGAAACCTAACTCCTGCATGATCATGACACCGTCCTTGATTGAGATGTCACCGCCTACGTTGTTGAAGGTATGCTCGTTGAAATCAACCTCACTCAGATTGGTGTAGAGTGTCAGGTCAATGCCCTTGGGTATCATGATAGGACCGGTACTGATGGTATCCTGGCCCTCCTGAATCTCCTCAACAACCTCTTCAGCTGCCTCCTGGTCCTCTTCATCGCCGGTAAGTGCCATGAGCCTGTTCAGGTTCAGGTGGTCAGACTCCAGTGAGAGTTCACCGGTAAGCAGACCCTTGCCGTCCATGAATTCACCTATATTATAGATGTCACCCCACAACTGGATATCCGAATCATCAATCTCGGCACGGCATTCGTTGATGTTGAAGCGGCCAAGCGAGAAGTCAAAGTCAAGAGTCTTCAGGCAGATGGGAGAGGCCAGCATATCAACCTGACCGTCCTTAAGAGTCATCTTTACCTGAGGATTCCACTGATTCAGAATCTCGGTCTTGGTGGAGTCATACTGTGCCAGAGCCTGCAGTTTGGTGGCACCCAACATTGCTGAGAGGGTGCTGCCCATGCTGGCTGCCAGTTCATCGAATCCCACATCGGCCTTCATTGCGATTGTACCGTCGGCAGGTGCCATGTTGAGTGCTACGGCGGTGTTCTTAAGGGTTCCGAATATGGTGTCCATATCGGCCTCAATACTGCCTACCTTAAGGTCAACCAGTACGTTCATCTTGTCAACGTCTTCATCCAGACCGGCCACCGATGCGCTCAGGTTGAGGTTCTCAAGTGATGCGTTTATGGTGGTGGAGTCTACCATGGAGACGTCAAGATCTGTGGCGGCGATATTGACATCGGCTGTCTGACGCTTGCGGTCAACTGCCACGCGGCTGGGGTATACTGCCTCAAGTTGCAGTTTGCCCGATGCGGCCTTTATGGAATCGTTTACGCTGGCGTCAAGATTCTTGAGATTTATCTTGGCCGATGCGTTATCCAGAACGGGGCCGTTGTCTGCCAGGGCGCCCTTTACGTTGATGTCCAGTCCTACGGTTCCGTGAACGTCAATGCCCTCAAGAGCATCGGCGAATGACTCGGGAATCATGGAGATGAGACGGTCTATGTCAAGGTCACGCGGAGTACGTATCCTGGCACGTCCTGCAACTGTCTGCTGGCCGCCCAGTGTACCGTTGGCGTTGAATGCAATCTGCTGGTCGTCAATGCGGATATTTGAGCCCTCCTTGACGTTGAAACGGGTTATATCCCTGTTGGTTTCAACGGGAAGGGTGAATCCGAATGACCATCCGGGTACGAGCAGGGCGCTGTCCATCTCAATGCTGACGGACGGGGTGTTGAACTCGGCAAGGAGTGCAATGTCCTGGCCCTTGATGGTGGCATCGGCCTTGAGTGAGAGCTCATCGGTGATGACATTCATGGGATCTTCACCTCCCTGATTGAACTGTGTTCCCTCAACATCTACGGTCAGGCCTGTGCTTACATCGCTCAGGTCAAGTTTCAGGGCACCTTCCAGGCCTAACAGTACCTTTGCTATCTCGGCTGTGGTGATGGTTCCTACAGAATCCTCAAGTGTGAGTGATATGTCGCGGGAATCAAACGTAAAGCCCTGTACATTGGCACTGTCACCTGCCAGGACGGCCTTATCGGCCTTCATAACAATGTTTCCGGTCTCGGTTATCATACCTTCCGATGAGTAGGAGAGGTCTGATGCGGTGATGCGGAATCCGGCCATGAGGTCACCCAGGCCTTCACTGCCCATTGTGGTGTTGGCATTGCTCACAACCAGTTTCAGATTGTTCAGGTTGGCACGGATATCATCCATTGCGGCCTGTGTCTCCTTGAGGTTGAGGGTAATGTCTGCTTTTACATCTTCATTGTACTTGGCCAGCACGGCGTCAAGGTTGATATCCTTAAGATATGCGGCCACATCCATTGAGTCAGTCTTGATTGCAGCGTTGACCTGGGCCAGTTTAATGCCGGCCTTGGCATCCAGGCTGTCATAGTTGAGCAGGCCCTTCAACTCTATGTCAAGGCGGTTGATACCGGCGTCAATTCCCGATGACATGTCCTTGTAGGAGGCATTGACGTTCTTGACCGATATCTTCTGGAGGTCTGCATAGATGTCCATGCCGCTGTCATCCTTCTCGGGTTCCTCTTCTTCATCGGACGTGCCGAACACATCCAGGTTCGATGCGCCGTCAGCCGCAGTATAGAGGTTGGCGGCCACACCGTTGATGAAGAGGTTGGTCAGGATGATCTTCTTCTCCTTGTACAGGGTCTTGAAATCAACTGTCACCGTGAATTCGTCAACGGCGGCGAGTGTATCGTACGGAGATGCCTCCATATCATCATACACAACAAGGCCGTTCAGACGGAATCCCAGGAAGGGATAACTACCCACAAGAGTCAGATCCACGTCATCAATCTTGGCGCGGGCGGGAGAGTACTTGTCAATGGCTTTCTCCGCTACTTTGGTCAGGCTGGACGATGAGAATACTATCCAGCAAACCACCAGAACCAGTATCAGGACCAGTCCTATGAGCGATCCCAGGGTGATTCCGGTAATCTTGAGGGCTTTTTTAGCTTTTGGTTTCATTTCTTCTTAGTGAAGACAATAATGGTTTTGGACGTATCTTCCTTGTCGTAAACCTCCATCTTGGTCTCGTTGAGTTCCTCAATGATGAATACCGTGAAGGTTACTATCTGGGATTGTCCCTGCTCATATTTGTCAAATTTCAGTTCCAACTCGTCACCGTCAAGGCTCCATGTGAATGTCTGGGTACGGCCTGACTGGGTACGTGAACCGGTATAATCGTCGTTGAATACATAACTCCATGAACTGGTGGTCCATGATCCGACGATCATATCCTCATCATAATCATCCTCCAGAAGGCTACAGCTGGAAAACACAAACAGAATGGTGGCAAGCACCATAGAAAAGCGGATAAGTTTCTTTTTCATATCGCAAATGATTGGTTTGTTACCTTTATTAATATAGCATATTATCGGCGAAGTTAAGCAATTTTAATTATACAGTTATCAAACAAAAAAGGTAAATTTGCAGGTCTTTATAAGGAATTGACTTTATGTTCAGATCAAAAACATGTGGAGAGCTTCGTCTGGCCGATGCCGGAACGACCGTTACACTGGCCGGATGGGTTCAGAGAGTAAGGAAAATGGGTGGTATGGTCTTTGTTGACCTGCGTGACCGCTACGGCATAACCCAGCTTGTGTTTGACGATGCTACCGACGCCGCACTTTGCGAGCAGGCAAGCCGTCTGGGACGTGAATTCGTTATCCAGATTACCGGTAAGGTAAGCGAGCGCTCAAGCAAGAACTCCAAGATTCCCACAGGAGATATAGAGATTCTGGTTAACAGTCTTAATGTCATCAATGCGGCCGATACGCCTCCCTTTACTATTGAGGATGATACCGACGGCGGTGATGACCTTCGTATGAAATACCGCTATCTTGACCTGCGCCGCCAGTGTGTACGCAAGAACCTGGAACTGCGCCATAAGATGGTTATGGAGATCCGTAAGTTCCTGGATGACCTGAACTTCATGGAGGTTGAGACTCCTATCCTTATCAACTCAACCCCTGAGGGTGCACGTGACTTTGTGGTTCCCTCACGCATGAACCCCGGTCAGTTCTACGCTCTGCCTCAGAGCCCCCAGATCCTCAAGCAGCTGCTTATGGTATCAGGTTTTGACCGTTACTTCCAGATAGCCAAGTGCTTCCGTGACGAGGACCTGCGTGCCGACCGTCAGCCTGAGTTCACACAGATTGACTGCGAGATGTCATTTGTGGAGCAGGAGGATATCCTGCAGATCTTTGAGGCTATGGCCAAGCATCTGTTCAAGAGCATCCTTAACATTGACTTCACTGAGCCCTTCCAGCGTATGACCTGGCAGGACGCTATGAAATACTACGGCTCAGACAAACCCGACCTCCGTTTTGACATGCACTTTGTGGAACTTATGGATGTTCTCAAGGGCTACGGATTCGGTGTGTTTGACGGTGCCGCTTACATCGGCGGTATCTGCGCAAAGGGTGCCGCTACTTATACCCGCAAGCAGATTGACGCTCTTACAGAGTATGTAAAGCGTCCTCAGATTGGTGCTAAGGGTATGGTTTACGCCCGCGTCGAGGCTGACGGCAGCGTTAAGTCATCGGTCGATAAGTTCTACTCTCAGGAGGTTCTTCAGCAGCTTAAGGCTGCCATGAACGCTGAGGCAGGTGACCTTATCCTGATTCTCTCGGGTGATGACGCCATGAAGACCCGCAAGCAGCTCTCTGAACTGCGTCTTAAGGTGGCTGATGAGCTGGGTCTGCGTGACAAGAACAAGTTCAAGTGCCTCTGGGTTATTGACTTCCCCATGTACGAGTGGTCCGATGAGGAGAACCGTCTGATGGCTATGCACCATCCGTTCACATCACCCAAGCCTGAGGATATTCCTCTGCTGGACACTGATCCTGCAAGCGTTCGTGCCAATGCATATGATATGGTTATAAACGGTATCGAGGTTGGTGGCGGTTCTATCCGTATCCACGACAGCAAGCTGCAGGCTACCATATTCAAGATCTTAGGCTTTACTCCTGAGCAGGCTCAGGCCAAGTTCGGCTTCCTGATGAATGCCTTCAAGTTCGGTGCACCTCCTCACGGTGGTCTGGCATTCGGACTGGATCGCTTTGTGAGCATCTTTGCCAAGCTTGACAGCATCCGCGACTGCATTGCGTTCCCCAAGAACAACTCCGGCCGCGACGTCATGTTGGATGCCCCCGGTCCTCTCGACCAGTCCCAGCTAGACGAACTCCAGCTCAAAATCGACCTAAAATGATACCAATGGGGTCAGACCTAGGGTGTTAAGTTAACATTTTCATTTTAGCTCACTTTTTTGAGCAGATTGAGTCTTTTAATGGAGGGGTTAGGCAACAGGTTGTCGGCCCTCCATTTCTTTATGTCATACAGTCTGGTTTTACCGATGGTTCTTGC